>CALWXD010000047.1 GCA_944385425.1 uncultured Oscillospiraceae bacterium
ATCTCACCGAGGAGCAAATTAGGGAGGCGGGCTTTGCCCCCTATTTTGTGGATCATACCGCCGGCGTCTACCCTACGGCCGCCTCCGGCGCCCCCTGGAACGCCGCCGGGATCGGCGTCAAGGGGGACCTCATCGCGGACCTCACGGAGGACCTGGCGGCGGAGCAGAAGGCCCGGGTCACCTATGACAACATTCTCCGCCTCTCCGACGACCCGGACGTCAACGACGTCATCAAGTTCCTCCGGGCCCGGGAGGTGGTACACTTCCAGCGGTTTGGCGAGGGGCTGCGCCTGGCCAAGGAGAAAATGGATGAGAAGAACCTCTATTATATCAATCCATCCTTCGACAAGTAGGGCGGAGCCCTGCAGCTGAAACCGAACATGATCCAAGCGGAGCGGGGGCGCAGGGCGCTTTGCGCATAGGCGGCCATGACCGGCGCGTCAAGGCTCCAGGGCCTGCCGCCCAAAGCGTCCCATGGACATTGTACGCCACTTCACACCAACAAATGGGAGGCGGGATTTCCCGCCTCCCATTTGTTAAAAAGGTAATCTCCTTGTCAGCTACTGCCGCTGGAAGGCGGCGGAAATCAAATCTTGCAGTCCGCCCCAGGCATGCGGGAACTCCCGCTTGACTGCCGCCCAGACCTCCTGGGCGGTGGCTCCGGCGTCTTTGGCAAAGGCGTATGTCCCAACGGCCGCGTCGCCTACCGCGACATGCCCCACAGCCCCGCCGCCGATGGCGAGCCCGCCGGAGACGGCGGCGCCGCCCAGAGAGAACCACTGGCTGACCGCCATCCCGCCCAGGGCAAGGCCGCCCACCGCAATGCCCCCCAGGGACACGAGGCCCAGGCTGAGCCCGCCCAGGGCCAGCAGCAGCCCCACGCTGACGCCGCCGAAGGAGAACAATCCCAAAGAGCAGCCGCCCACTGCCACCACCCCCACGGCGGCGTTGCCAATGGCGATGACGCCGGTGGCCCGGGCAAAGCCGCGGCGGCAGATGCGGATATGGACCAGGGGCAGGCCGAAAATTTTCCGCCGGCTGACATATTCATAGGTCGGCATATACCGCGGACAGGCGCAGCAGCCGGTCCGCGGCCCCTCCGCCGCGGGAGGGTCCTCCCTCCCCCGCTGACCTGTCCCGTTCCCGCTTTCAGCGGTCCCCACCAGCTCGTCCAGACTCAGCTCAAACAGCCGGGCCAGCTCCACCAGCTTTTCCAGCTCCGGCGTGGTCTGCCCCAGCTCCCACTTGCTGACGGTCTGCCGCGTGACGCCCAGCCGGTGGCCCAGCTCCTCCTGGGACCAGCTCCGGCCGCGGCGCAGAGCTGTGAGGTTTTCTGCAAAATACATAGGGTGTCTCAACCTCCTTTTCCGGGGAACAAGGGTAACAGAAATCGGTGCCGCCGTCTACCAAAAACCGCTGGAAATCTGTCAACCAAGGTTAACATGGCCCCTTTTCCTCCAATCCCCGGCGCCATTCCCTCCAAAAAGGGAAACTGCCCGCCCGGCTCCAGGCCGGGGGGCAGCTTTTGAGCGGGGGGAACTTCCTTTTACGCCTTGCCGTCGCAGCCCAGCACGTTGATGAGCTTGTGCTTGACCAGCTCCTTGATGGCGGCCCGGGCGGGCTTGAGGTACTCCCGGGGGTCGAACTTGTCGGGATGCTCGGCAAAGAACTGGCGGATGGTGCCGGTCATGGCCAGGCGCAGGTCGGAGTCGATGTTGATCTTGCAGACGGCGCTGTGGGCGGCCTGGCGCAGCTGCTCCTCGGGGATGCCAACGGCGTCGGGCATCTTCCCGCCGTTAGCGTTGATCATCTTCACGAAATTCTGGGGCACGGAGGAGGAGCCGTGGAGCACGATGGGGAACCCGGGCAGGCGCTTGACCACCTCGTCCAGAATGTCAAAGCGCAGGGGCGGGGGAACCAGCTCGCCCTTCTCGTTGCGGGTGCACTGGGCGGCGGTGAACTTATAGGCGCCGTGGCTGGTGCCGATGGCGATGGCCAGGGAGTCGCAGCCGGTCTTGGCCACAAACTCCTCCACCTCCTCGGGGTGGGTGTAGTGGGACTCCTCGGCGGAGACCTTCACATCGTCCTCAATGCCGGCCAGGGCGCCCAGCTCGGCCTCCACCACCACGCCGTGGTCGTGGGCGTACTCCACCACCTTCTTGGTGATCTCGATGTTCTCGGCAAAGGGCTTGGAGGAGGCGTCGATCATGACGGAGGTAAAGCCGCCGTCGATGCAGCTCTTGCAGGTCTCAAAATCGGGGCCGTGATCCAGATGCAGGGCGATGGGGATATTGGGGCACTCGATGACAGCGGCCTCCACCAGCTTCACCAGGTAGGTGTGGTTGGCATAGGCCCGGGCGCCCTTGGAAACCTGGAGGATCATGGGGGCGTTGACCTCTTTTGCGGCCTCGGTAATGCCCTGGACGATCTCCATGTTGTTGACATTGAAGGCGCCGATGGCGTAGCCGCCGCTGTAGGCTTTCGCGAACATCTCTTTTGTCGTAACAAGGGGCATATCTCGTATCCTCCCATTATATAAAGAATCTTTCTTTATGATACCACTTTTTTGTGAAAATGCAACTGTTTACAAAAACAAAAAGGGGTGTTAAACTCTTCTTAGATTTGTTGATTTGGAGGTATCACAAATGAAAGAACTCAAAGGCGCATGCATCATTGGCCAGTCCGGCGGGCCCTCTTCCGTCATCAACTCCAGTGCATACGGCGTCATCCGCACCGCCCTGGACAACCCCATGATCACCAATGTCTACGGCGCGGAGCACGGCATCAAGGGCGTCCTCAACGACCGGCTGTTCGACATGGGCAAGGAGGATCCCAAGGAGCTGGAGCTCTTGAAGTATACCCCCTCCTCCGCCCTGGGCTCCTGCCGCTACAAGATGGCGGACCCGGATGTGGACGACACCGACTACAAGCGGATCCTGGAGATCTTCAAGAAGTATGACGTCCGCTATTTCTTCTACAACGGCGGCAACGACTCCATGGATACCTGCAACAAGATCTCCAAATATATGATGAAGGCCGGCTACGAGTGCCGGGTGATGGGCGTGCCCAAGACCATCGACAACGACCTCTTCGGCACCGACCACTGCCCCGGTTTCGCCAGCGCCGCCAAGTATATCGCCACCAGCTGCATGGAGGTATACCAGGACGCCCGGGTGTACGACACCGGCATGATCTGCATCATCGAGATCATGGGCCGCCACGCCGGCTGGCTCACCGCCGCCTCCGCCATGGCTACCTACGCCGGCTCCGGTCCTGACTTGATCTATCTCCCGGAGACGGACTTCGACATGGACAGGTTCCTTGCCGACGTCAAGCGGGTCTACGCGGAAAAGGGCAACTGCATGGTGGCCGTCAGCGAGGGTATCCACTACGCCGACGGGTCCTTCGTCTCCGAGGCCAAGACCTCCGCCACCGACGGGTTCGGCCATGCCCAGCTGGGCGGCCTGGCGGCCCTGCTGGCGGACCGGGTCAAGCGGGAGACCGGCGCCAAGGTCCGCGGCATCGAGCTGAGCCTTCTGCAGCGGTGCGCCGCCCACCTGGCCAGCAAGACCGACTATGAGGAGTCCTTCATGGCCGGCAAGGCGGCCGTGGAGAACGCGGTGAACGGCCTTACGGACAAGATGGTGGGCTTTACCTGCACCCGGGAGGGCGGCAAATACGTCTGCCAGACCAAGCTTTTGAACCTCACCGATGTGGCCAACGTGGAGAAGAAGGTGCCCCTGGAGTGGATCAACGACCAGCACAACGGCATCAACCAGGGCTTTATCGACTACTGCCTGCCCCTTATCCAGGGGGAGACGGAGATGGTCAAGGAGAACGGCCTGCCCCGGTTCGCCCGTCTGAAAAAGGTTCTGGCAAAATAAAACGGATCCTGCCGATCCCCTCTTGCGCAAAAAGGATCTGGGAGCTGACGGTCAGCTCCCAGATCCTTCCTTTTTTTGGATGGTGCGGCAGGCGGACGGAGGCGCCTTTCCCTCAGCCCTCGAACCGGAACAGCTTCAGCCCCGTCTCCGCATCGTACTGCCGGCCCACCCGGCCGTCCATGGCGTGGATGTGCAGCTCGCAGGTGGCGGAGATGCGGCAGGCGTTGAGGTGCCCGCCCTTGACCGCCAGATCATGGCCGCAGACGGTGATGTGGAGATGGAGGTAGGGCTCCTCCCCCTCGGTGGTGATGCTGCCCACCAGGGAGGTGATCTCCATGGGGCCGATGAGCGTCTCCTTGTGGTACGCCTTTTCCCCCACGTCATAGAGGCCCACCGTCACCTGGTCCGTGGCGCCGATGCCGGTGACGCTGGCCAGTTTCACGCCCTCCGCGCGGCAGAAGGCAGCCAGCTGCTCCAGGACCTCCTCCCCCCGGTTGATGCGGACCAGATAATCCCCGCCAAATTTCCGATATTCCATAAAATCCTCCTTCCAGAGCGGTTTTTCTCAGTATAGCACCCCTAAAGCCGCCCTACAAGGGAAAACTTTACAGGATGATGCAGATGAGGCCGCCGCTGCCCTCGTTGACGATCCGCTGCAGCGTCTCCTGGAACTTCTTCCGCGCGTCCTCCGGCATCCGCTGCAGCTTTGCCTGCAGATCCTCGTTCACCAGCTCATGGAAACTGCGTCCGAAGATGTTGGACTCCCAGATCTTGGAGGTGTCGCCCTGGAATTTTTCCATGAGGTAGTTTACCATGTCCTCGCTCTGTTTCTCGTTGCCCACAATGGGGGACACAGTGGACTCGATATCCACCTTGAACATGTGGATGGAGGGGGCGTTGGCCTTGAGGCGCACGCCGTACCGCCCGCCCTGGCGCATGATCTCCGGCTCCTCCAGAATCAGCTCATCCATGGTGGGCATGACGATGCCGTAGCCCGTCTCATGGACGCTGTGGAGGGCGTCGGCCACCTTGTCGTAGGACTTTTTCACCTCCGCCAGGGACCGGAGGAGGCTGAGGAGGTCCCCGTCATCCGCCACCGTAAAGCCGGACTGGGCGCTGAGGGTCTCGTAGAACAGTTGCCTGGGCAGCTCCAGCTCCACCACTGCCACCCCTTTGCCCAGATCCATCCCCGTCAGTTTCGACGCGCTGACCTCCTCCCCCGCCCCAATGGCGGCCAGCACCGCCTTCACCTCCCGCACATGGGCCAGGGTGGCGGTGGCGGAGCGGATGCGGCTGTAGATGCCGCTTTTGATGGGGTGCTCCATCTCCAGGGCGTCCACCCAGGGGGGCAGGAAGAAGTCCATCTCGCTGACAGGAAACTCGAAGAGCACCGCCTTCATGATCTCCTTGATGTCCTGCTCCCCCAGCGTCAGACAGTTGATGGGCATGCAGGTGACGCCGTGCTTCTGGGAGATCTCCTCGCTGATGGCCAGGGCCCGCTGGGACCGGGGGTCGGTGGAATTCAGAAGGACGATGAAGGGTTTCCCCAGCTCCTTCAGCTCCCGGATCACCCGCTCCTCCGGCTCCACATAGTCCTCCCGGTCGATCTCGGTGATGCTGCCGTCGGTGGTGACCACGATGCCGATGGTGGAGTGCTCGGTGATGACCTTCCGCGTGCCGATCTCCGCCGCCTCCGCCATGGGGATCTCGTGGTCGAACCAGGGGGTCATGACCATGCGGGGGCGGTCGTCCTCAAACTGGCCCATGGCCCCCTTCACCATGTAGCCCACGCTGTCGATCAGCCGGACGGAGAAGGTGACGCCGTCCTCTAGAACGACCTCTACCGCCTCCTCCGGCACAAATTTGGGCTCCGCCGTCATGATCGTCCGCCCGGAGCCGCTCTGGGGCAGCTCGTCGATGGCCCGCTCCCGCCGGTAGACATTGTCGATATTGGGGATGACCTGCGTCTCCATAAAGCGCTTGATGAAGGTGGATTTGCCTGTGCGGACCGGCCCCAGGACACCCAGGAACAGGCTCCCCTCCGTCCGCATGGCGATATCCTGATAGATGGTCGTATTTGTCATAGCACCGTCCTCTTTTCTCGTTGGTCTCTTGCTCCCACCTTATGAAAAGTGGGACAGGAATATGAGCTGATTTCTGAAAATCCTGTCCCGCCCCCGGCGGCTCCGGATCGCTTTGGTCAAAATAGACAAAGTTTACTCAAAAACTTCGTCACAGTTCAGCTCTTTTCCTTCTTTACAGTAGCGCTTTAGCATGATAAATTATTACACAGCCAACGGGAACATCTCCCGTGGATCTTGAAGGAGGATTGTAACAGATGAAAAGAATGCTTTCTCTGCTGCTGGTTCTGATCATGGCCCTGTCCCTTGTGGCCTGCAGCAGCAACAGCGGCGGCAATGCCGCTGACAACGGCTCCGGCAACAACGCGGGCAACAACAGCTCCGCCGGGGACAATGCCGGCGACGCGGGCGACGCCGATACCGACAGCGACCTCAGCTATGTCCAGGACAAGGGCACCCTGGTGGTGGGCATCACCTATTTCGCCCCCATGGACTACAAGGAGGAGGGCAGCGACGAGTGGATCGGCTTTGACGCCGATATGGCCAAGCTCTTCGCCCAGAGTCTGGGCGTCACCGCCGAGTTCCAGGAGATCACCTGGGACTACAAGGTGGAGGAGCTGGACTCCCGGGCCATCGACTGCGTGTGGAACGGCATGACCCTGGGTGAGGACGTGCTGGCCGCCATGGGGACCTCCGTCCCCTACTGCACCAACTACCAGGTGCTGGTGGTTCCGGCTAACCAAGCCGCCGACTTTGAGGGCCTCACCTCCCTGGAGGGGCTGAATGTGGCGGTGGAGTCCGGCAGCGCCGGCGAGGAGGCCGCGCTGGCCCTGGGCGCCACCACTGTGCCGGTCCAGTCCCAGGCCAACGCCTTGATGGAGGTCTCCGCAGGTACCTCCGACGTGGCTGTCATCGACTTCTTGATGGCCGACTCCATGGTCGGCGAGGGCACCAGCTATGCCGATCTGACCTACACCTTAAACCTAAACGATCTCCAGGAGCTCCCCGCTGAGGAGTACGGCGTGGGGTTCCGCCAGGGCTCTGACCTGGTGGATGCCTTCAATGCCTTCTGGGCGGAGAAGGTTGCCGACGGAACCGTACTGGAGACCGCCACCACCTATGGCCTCCAGGGTTCCGTGATCCTGGACTGATCCCCCCACAATAGATCGAGACGCACATGACCAAGGCAGAGGGCGGTTTTGCCCTCTGCCTTTGGACGGCTATCCCCCCTGCTTACACCATCCAGAGAGGACGATACCATGATCGAATTTTTCACCTCCAGCACCTTTCAAACCGTGCTGTCCGCGCTGAACAGCGGCTTTTTCAAAACGCTGCAGCTGTTTTTCATCACCCTCATCGGCGCCCTGCCCCTGGGGCTTATCATCAGCTTTGGCTCCATGAGCCGCTTTCTCCCCCTGCGCTGGCTGACCCGTACGGTGGTCTGGATCATCCGGGGCACGCCCCTGGTGCTGCAGATCATCGCCCTTTTCTATGTGCCGGGCATCTGGAAGTGGTTCAACTGGCCCAGCGGCGAGGGGGGGCGGATGATGGCGGTGTGCGTGGCCTTCATCATCAACTACGCCTGCTACTTCTCCGAGATCTACCGGGGCGGCATCCAGGGCGTCCCCAAGGGGCAGCAGGAGGCCGGGCAGGTGCTGGGCATGACCAAGTCCCAGATCTTCCGCCATGTGACGCTGCTGCAGATGATCAAGCGCATTGTCCCCCCCATGTCCAACGAGGTCATTACCCTGGTGAAGGACACCTCCCTGGCCCGGGTCGTCTCCCTGCAGGAGGTCATCTGGATGGGCGAGTCCTTCATGAAGGGCAACTCCGGCATCGCGGGGCTGGTGTGGCCCATGTTCTTTACGGCGGTGTACTACTTGATCTTCAGCGGCATCGTGACCATGCTCCTAGGCCGGCTGGAGAAAAAACTGGCGTTCTTTCAGTAAGGAGGGTTGGACATGGCGATCTTGGACGTACAGCACATTGAGAAACACTTCGGCCCCACCAAGGTTCTGGAGGACATCAGCTTTTCCCTGGAGAAGGGGCAGGCCCTGGCCATCATCGGCTCCTCCGGCAGCGGCAAGACTACCCTGCTGCGCTGTCTCAATTTCCTGGAAAGACCGGACCACGGCACCATCTCCGTAGGCGGGAACCTCATCTTTGATGCGGAGGATCCCGCTACCCAGAAGGAGGGCGAGGTGCGGAAAAAGCGCCTCCACTTCGGCATGGTGTTCCAGTCCTTTAACCTCTTCCCCCAGTACACGGCGCTGAAAAATGTCACCCTGGCCAAGGAGCTTTTGAGCCAGGAGCGGCCGGATTTTAAGGAGAAAAAGCGGCAGATCCTGGAGGAGATCCGAGAGGAGGGGGAGGTCCTTTTGTCCCGGATGGGCCTCTCCGACCGGGCGGGGCACTACCCCAGCCAGCTCTCCGGCGGCCAGCAGCAGCGGGTGGCCATTGCCCGGGCCCTGGCGCTGCATCCGGACATCCTCTGCTTTGACGAGCCCACCAGCGCGCTGGACCCGGAGCTCACCGGTGAGGTGCTGAAGGTGATCCGGTCCCTGGCGGAGCAGAAGACCACCATGATCATCGTCACCCACGAGATGGCCTTTGCCAGGGATGTGGCGGACGACGTGATCTTTATGGACGGCGGCGTGATCGTGGAGCAGGGGCCCGCCCGGCAGGTGATCGAGCATCCCCGGGAGGAGCGGACCCGCCAGTTCCTCGCCCGCTACGCGGAAAACGGCGGCGCCTAACAGCAGCCCCCGGCTATGCCGGGGGATTCCAGTCTGCGGAAAGACGGCGCCCCCGCGGCAGAACATCTGCTGCGGGGGCGCCGCTGTTTTTTCTCCGCTAGGCCCTCCGCCGGGGGATCAGCAGCAGGCGGTCCGCCGGGATGGACGCCTCGCTCTCCAGCTCGTTGGCGGACAGGATATCCTCCCGGGTGGTGTGGTACTGCTTGGCAATATCCCACAGCCGCGTCCCGCCGCCGAACTTCTTGAGGACGATGGAGGCAGCCCGCTCCCCCTCCCCCGCCGGCTCCTCCAGCGTCCCACTGCTGATATAGGTCCGCTGGCTGCGGATGCCGGTGTCGATGGTAAACTCCGGGGTGAACCGCACCTCGATCCCCTCCGGCGTGGGGCTGGCCGCCACCTCCCCCGGGCAGCAGACCTGGATCGCGGGGTCGCTGCCGTCGCTGACATCCAGCTCGCCCCGCAGCTGGATGTCCTTTTCCGCCAGGAGGAGGGCGTCGTTTTCGTCCAGGTACAGCACCCGGATCCCCACCGGCGTCACCGCCATGGCACCCTCGTCCCCCCGCTGGAGGGAGCAGGCGCCGCAGCGGATGGAGGCGTCCACCACCTGTTTCACCGCCACGCCGGTCTCCACCACCTCCCGCATGTTCTGCTTTTTGCTGTAGGTGCGGCCCTGCTCCAGGACGGGCAGGGTCTTCCGCTCCAGCTTTGCCTCCTTTGTGATGCTGTAGAGGTCGGAGAGGAAGTGCAGCTGCCGCTTTTCCAGCACCTCGATCTGGGAGCGGATGTGCAGGGACATGGTGACGGTATGGCCGTCCTCCCGGTCATTTTCCGAGCCGATCTGGTACTCAAAGCCGGTCAGCGCATAGCGCACCCTGGCAAACCCGGTCTCCTCCGGCACGGCGGTCTCCACAATCTGGGAGAACAGGTACTCCTGGGAGAGGGTCCCCAGCTCCCCCGCCTCATCCAGGTACAGAATCTCCCCCCGGACGATCCCCTTCATCACCAGCTTATTGCCGATGATTTTTGTCTCCGAGGGGGCGATGGCCGTGCGGGTATCCAGGATCTCCCGGATGGCCCGCCGACTGGCGGAGAGGCTCATCTCCTCCACATAGGAGAATTCCCGCTCCAGCGCGTCGGCAATCACGGTGGTCTCCACCGTCTCCTCCAGAAGCTGCAGCCCCTCCCCCTCCTGCGTCGCGGCGGTGCACAGCTGGACGCTGCGCTCTTGATAGACGGTCAGGTACAGCGCAAGGTCCGCCCGAATGAGGAGCTTGCGGGGATTTAGGAGCCTGGCGTCGATGCTTCGCAGCTCCGCCAGCACGCCGTAGCGGTCCCCCGCCGTCAGCTCCCGGGCCTCGCAGTAGTTGTGGAAGGGGATGGACAGGTGGACGGCCCCCGCCTCCCGCCCCTGGTCGGGGACAAACAGCACCGTGGCTTTGATGACGCCGCTTACCTCCACGCGGCCATCCGGCGTCACGTCCTTGCTATGTACCAGCACCGCACCGCTGGCCGACACAATCCGCCCTACATCGGCGCAGGAATCCGGCACAATGGCCTCTTGCGTGGTTTCAAACGACGTGGGGCTTTCCGCCGCCGCCTCGTAGCAGAGATAGGTCTCCCTTTTCAAATTCAGTTCCATGTCAGCCTCCCATGACGGTTTCCTCACCGCCATTGTATGTGGGGAGGTACAACCTTCATACCTGGATCTTAAAGATTTTACGCAAAAGCGTCCCCACCAGTTTCGGCGGCTTGACGATGACGATCTTCATACCCTACCCTCCTCTATCTTCTCCGCATACACGCCCACCCGCAAGCGATGAGCAGGAACGAGATGAGAAAGAGCAGCGCGCCCGCCGGAAAGATGGCCGCGATGAGAATCCCCAGGCCCAGCGTCAGCGCGAAGAGGCCCAGGAAACGGCAGCTGTTGCGCCCCATGTGCGGTACGCCCCCTTTCCAATCGTTTCACTACCAGTATATCCCCCGCCCAGGCAGCTGGTGACTGGGCCGGCGTCCAAAGCTTCCCCCGGCGGCGCCCCGCCGCGCTTTCAACGCCGTCGGGCCCGGAGCCCTCGCCTCTCCCCACAGGAAAAGGGGGATGGCCGGCCTTCTCCCGGCGCATCCCCCTTATGCTGGAACCGATCTGTCTCCTCAGTCTGTCTCCTTCCCGGCCGCCTCCTGCCGCAGCTCCCGCAGGATGCCGGACATCCGGTTAAACGCCAGCGGTAGCTGGCCCACGGCCACATCCATCCTCCGCAGCTCCCCTGTCACATGGCTGCTCGCCGTCTCAAAGGCGTGGAGCAGCTCCTGGTAGCGTTCGGAGAGGGCGGAAAGCTCCGCCTCCGTCGTCTGGCGGACCGCCAAGGCCCGCTCCTCCGCCTCCCGTACGATGGCGTCGGCCTGCGCCTGGGCCTCTTGTAGGATCTGGTCGGCCCGCTTGTGGGCGTCCAGCTCGATCTCCGCGATGTGCTGCTTGAGGCTGCCGTACTCCTGGGCCTGGGCCTCCAGCTCCTTCAGCGCCTCCGCCTGGTTTTTCAGCTGCTGCGTCTGGGTTTTCAGCGCGTCACGCTCCGCCGACACCGCGGCGAGAGACGCCTCCAGGCTGGCGGATGTCTCCGTGGCCAGGCGCAGCTCCTCCTCCAGCTGCTCCTTCCGGGCGGCCTTGCCCTGCAGCGCGTCCCGCTCCCGCTCCAGCGACGCGATTTTTTCCCCGCTCTCCCGGGCCGCGTTGGCGATATAGTCCATAACATCCTGGCGGTTAAAGCCGCCAAAAGCGGCGTTTCGAAAGGTCATCTCCATGGCGTCTCCCTACTTTCTCTCACGATTGGGGATAGTATACCATATTCCGCCCCGGTTTGCAACCGGGAGGGAGCGGAGAAGGAGGGCCCATAGCCGAATCAGCGGCGCGGCGGGCCGTACCGGAGGGAGGCAGGGGGAAGAGCGAAATGCTCTCCCCCCTGCCCTCTAAACGGGTATGAATTTTACGCAAAGCCTCGCTCAAATCTCGCTGAACGTGTAGCGGTGGCGCTGGGCTGCCTCGCAGACCACCTCAATGATGATGCTCCCATCCTTCTCAGAGACAGAAAATTCGGCGGACTTGTCGTCCTTGAAGATCGCGCGGACATAGGCCTCCGGATCCTCCACAGCCTTTTCCATGATCTCCTGGGTGTCCGGTGCGCAGGGGTTGTATACCTCTTTTACGATCTCATAGGTCTTCATCTGAGCGCCTCCTTCACAAATTTGGGGATCTGCCCCTCTATTCTACTGCAAAAGCGCCGCGGATGCAAGCCCCGCGCCAAACTCCGCCAGGGGCGCGGCGCTACTGGAGGACCGCCCGGTGGAAGACCTTCTTCCCCTTGCGGATGATGACGCCCTCGCCCCGGAAGGCCTCCGCCCCCCACTTCTGGTCGATGTCCGTCACCTTCACGTCATTGACCACAACGCCGCCCTGCTGGATGAGGCGCCTTGCCTCCCCCCGGGAGGGGGCCAGGCCGCAGGCTACCAACAGGCTGATGGCCCCGATCTGGCCGTTTTCATCAAAGTCCTTCTCCTGGAGGGTACTGGTGGGCATGTTCTCCTTGTTTCCGCCGCCGCCGAAGAGGGCGCGGGCGGACTCCTGGGCCTTCTCCGCCTCCTCCTTGCCGTGGACCAGGGCGGTGAGCTCATAGGCCAGGATCTCCTTGGCCCGGTTGAGCTGGCTCCCCTCCCAGCCGTCCATCTCGTCGATCTGCTCCAGGGGCAGGAAGGTCAGCATGCGGATGCACTTGAGGACGTCCGCGTCGTCGATGTTCCGCCAGTACTGGTAGAAGTCGTAGGGGGAGGTCTTGTTGGGGTCCAGCCACACCGCGCCGGCGGCGGTCTTGCCCATCTTCTTCCCCTCGCTGTTGAGGAGCAGGGTGATGGTCATGGCGTGGGCGTCCTTACCCAGCTTGCGGCGGATGAGCTCCGTGCCCCCCAGCATGTTGCTCCACTGGTCGTTGCCGCCAAACTGCATGTTGCAGCCGTAGTGCTGGAAGAGGTAATAGAAGTCGTAGGACTGCATGATCATGTAGTTGAACTCCAGGAAACTGAGGCCCTTCTCCATGCGCTGCTTGTAGCACTCCGCCCGGAGCATGTTGTTCACGGAAAAGCAGGCGCCCACCTCTCGCAAAAGCTCGATATAGTTGAGGTCCATCAGCCAGTCGGCGTTGTTGACCATCTGGGCCTTGCCCTCGCCGAACTCGATGAACCGCTCCATCTGCTTTTTGAAGCAGGCGCAGTTGTGCGCGATCGTCTCCACCGTCATCATGGAGCGCATGTCCGTCCGGCCGGAGGGGTCCCCCACCATGCCGGTGCCGCCGCCGATGAGGGCGATGGGCTTGTTGCCCGCCATCTGCAGGCGTTTCATGAGGCACAGGGCCATGAAGTGGCCCACATGGAGGCTGTCCGCCGTGGGGTCAAAGCCGATATAGAAGGTGGCCTTCCCCTCGTCGATCATTTTACGGATCTCTTCCTCATTGGTCACTTGAGCAATCAGCCCCCGGGCCACCAGCTCGTCATACAGTTTCATCTCTCTCATCCTTTCCGATTTGATGGGATGCCCCGGCATCCTGTTTTACATGGTCCCGCCGTGACCTTAGGGCGTTGTAGCCGATGACGGAGCCGATCACAATCGCGGCCCCCACAATGGCCAAAGCCCCCACGGACTCGCGGTAAAAGACAGCCACTAAAATGGGGTTGAGCACCGGCTCGATCCCGCTGACCAGGGCCGCCGTCACCGGCGGCGTGGTGCGAAGGCCGATGGTCAGCAGCACATAGGCGAGCCCCACCTGGAACGCCCCCAGGATCACCACGCTGAAGATGGCCATCGGGGAAAATTCCGTCTCCCGAACCAAAAAGGGCAGGCCGATTAGGGCGCTGCACACGTCCCCGAGGAAGACGGAGGAGATGGGGTCGCTGTCCGGCAGATCGTTCATGAGGAACACCCCGGCGTAGGTAAGGCCGGAGAGCAGCGCGATAATGTTCCCCGCCATGCCGCCCATCTCCAGGCTGTCCACAAAAAAGCAGACGATCCCCGCCAGCACCGCGGCGCAGGCGGCAAGGTCCAGGCGGGTGGGCCGTTTGCGCCAGAACAGGATCCCCAGAAGGATCACAAACACCGGCGCGGTAAACTGCAGCACAATGGCGTTGGCCGCGGTGGTGAGCTTGTTTGCCACAGCGTAGAGGGCGTTGGTGCCGCAGACGCTGACCGCCCCCAGGAGGACCCACCGGTTCAGCTTCAGCCGGTGGCGGCTGAGGACCAGGTATCCCCCCACCACCAGCAGCGCCACCAGGTTCCGCGCGCCGTTGATGGACAGGCCGTTCCACGGGATCACCTTGATGCAAAGTCCCCCGATGCTGTAGAGCGCCGCGGCACAGAAACACAGCAGCGGCCCCCGGTTCACCGGAGCGGTAGTCCCTTTCTTTCCCTGGCGCAGAAAAAAACACCCCCTGTCCGTCTTGGACAGAGGGCGTCAGAAACGCGGTACCACCTCTGGTTCGCCGCGCCCCTCGCGGGGCGGGCCTTGTGGAGTCCCCCATGAAAGGGACTCCCGCGCGGTATCGGGCGCACCCGGCGGAGCCTACTGCTGCAGTTGGTTCGGTCCGCTGCTCAGGGAGGTATTCACGCCCTCCCCTCTCCCCTTTCCACCGTCCAGGGGCTCTCTTGGCAGGGGTGGAGGCGCTACTGGTTCCCATCCTCGCGTCATGAGGGATTATACCGGGAAATTCCCCGTTTGTCAATCCTTCTGTGGCGCCTCCGCCCCCTGCTTGAGGTACAGCGGCAGGAACCGGGCCATCCCCTCCGCCAGGTAGTCGATGTTCGCCGTCTCCAGCACCGTATCCCGCCGGCTGCGGAGGTGGGGGATGTAGTAGCCCAGGCCCGCCAGACGGCGGCAGGCGCACACCGCCACATGGAATTTGAATTTCCTGTGGTCCGAGGGGTAGTACATCATCCCCTTGTCCAGCACATGGGCCCGTTTCTCCCCCGCCGCCGGGAAGGCATCCAGCAGGGCGTTGATGAGGTCCCCGTCCCAGCGGCAGACCCTGCTGAGGAGGAAAAGGAAGTGGTCCCCGTCCCCTACGCAGTCAAAATTGAAGAAGAGACAGTTGTCCCCCGCGGCCATGTGCTGTTTCCGAAAGGCGCCGGCGCCAAGGAAGTTCCGCTCGCTGTTGTCCAGGAACACAAAGCAGACCCGCTTGTCCCTCGGCACCCGGGCGGCGATGGCCAGCAGCGCCGCAACGCCGGAGGTGTTGCCGTTGGCGTTGTTCCGGTTCGGGGGGCCGAAGGCCGTCCAGAACAGCACCCCAAGGGCCAGGAGGACAAACAGCGGGAAGGTGGCCTTGGGCTGGTTGATGGGAAAGGTGACGGCGAAGGAAACCACCAGGGCCAGGGCCAGCAGCAAGAACGCCGTCACAAAGTGGTAGAGGAAGTGGGCGGGCACGTTGGTGGGGCTGACAAAATTTGGCACCAGCATGCGGGAGGGCGTGTCGTAGTGGGCCACCAGGAACACCGTGGCCCGGTCGGGGTCGCCGGCCACCACATTGACGCTGCCGTTGGTCTTCCCGTAGCGCTCCTCCTTACAGCGGTATCCCGCCCCCTTCATCTCCCGCGCCAGCCACTCCCGAAAGTCCGCCTTCTGGGCTCCGCTCCGGCGGACGGGGAACAGTTTCAGCAGGACCTCTTTTGTCTCCGCTGTGGATCTCATCGCTGAACGTCTCCTGTCTATCTGTAAAGTAATTTTACAATACGGCTATTGCTGTTTCTCTTTTTCCGTGGCCTTCCGGTACTGTTCCGCCGCGGCGATCAGCTCCTCGGCGCTCTCCAGCATGGCGGCCGTCACATGGGCCCCGCCGGTGAGCCGGGCCAGCTCCGCGCGGCGCTGCTGCCGGTCCAGCTGGAGCACTGCGGTGTAGGTCCGCCCGTCCCGCTCCCCCTTTTCCACGGAGAAGTGGGTGTCCGCCATGGCGGCCAGCTGGGGCAGATGGGTGACGCAGAGGACCTGCTTGTGCCGGGACACCTGCTCCAGCTTTTCCGCCACCCTCTGGGCCGCCCGGCCGCTGACACCGGTGTCCACCTCGTCGAACACCAGCGTGCCGATGTCCTCGCTCTCCGCCAGCACATTTTTCAGCGCCAGCATGATCCGGGCCAGCTCGCCGCCGGAGGCGATCTTTTGGATGGGTTTCAGCTCCTCCCCCAGGTTGGCCGACATGAGAAAACGTACTGCGTCTGCGCCGGTCTCCTGGTAGGCAGTCTGCTCAAAGCAGATGACAAAGCGGACCTTCGGCATATCCAGCTGCCGGAGCTCCTCCTGGATCCGCGCCTCCAGCACGTGGGCGGCGGCCTTTCGGGCCGCTGTCAGCTCCTTGGCTGCCGCCTGGACCCTCTTCTCCGCCCGCCCGATCTCCTTTGCAAGGCGGGCCAGGGTGTCGTCTGTGTCGGTGATGGCCTCCAGCTCCTGCCGGCACCGCTCCAGGTATGCCAGCATCTCGGGAACGGTGGCGCCGTACTTCTTCTTGAGGCGGTAGAGCTGGTCTGTCCTGCTCTCCACCGCGTCCAGCTCCCCGGGGGAGAACTCGTACCCCGCCTCCAGGTCCCGGACGGTCTCGCCGATGTCATAGGCCTCGCTGCCCAGCTCCTCCAGCCGCTGGGCCAGCTGGGAAAACTGCTCGCCCAAATTCCGCAGCGCCGACAGCTCCCGCTCCGCCTCCCGCAGCTGGGCCACAGCGCCGCTGCTCTCGTCGTCCCCGTTGAGGAGGTACGCCGCCGCCCGGACGGCGGAGAGGAATTTCTCGCTGTTGCGGAGGATATTGCGCCGCTCCAGCAGCGCCTCCTCCTCCCCCTCCTGCAGCTGGGCGCGCTCCAGCTCGTCGATCTGATGGCGCAGCGTGTCCACCCGGCGCTCCCGCTCCGCCTCGTCCATCTGCAGGCTCCGCTGCTTTTGGACCAGGGCGTGCCACGCGTCGTAGGCCGCCCGGTAGGCGGCCAAGGGCCCCTCCAGCCGGCCAAAGCTGTCCAGATAGGCGCAGTGGAAGGACTCGTCCAGGAGCTGCTGGCCGTCGTGCTGGCCGTGGATGTTGATCAGGCTGTTCCCCAGCTGCCGCAGCTGGGCCACCGTCACCGGCCGGCCGTTGACCCGGCAGACATTTTTCCCGTCGGCGAACATCTCCCGCTGCAGCAGGAGCTCCCCGCCGGCTGCCTCGATCCCCTGCTCCCGCAGGGCCGGCAGCCCCGCCGGTACGCCGGTGAACACCGCGCTGACAAAGGCCTTGGCCGCTCCGGTGCGGATAAGGTCCCGGCTGGTCCGCTGGCCCAGCACCGCCCCCAGAGCGTCGATGACGATGGATTTGCCCGCGCCGGTCTCGCCGGTCAGGGCGTTGAACCCTCCGCCAAAGGCGATATCCGCCTCCTCAATCACGGCGATATTCTCAATGTGCAGCACCTGGAGCATCTCCGTCCCCTCCTCGCGCAAAACCTCCTCGGCGGCGGGAAACGGGCCTTACGCCCGCCGCCCCGCTATTTCAGCGTCTCCTTGATCTCCTCGCAGAAGACCTCCGCCGAGGCGTTGTCCCGCATGACGAGGAAGGCCGTGTCGTCCCCGGCCAGGCTCCCCACCATGTAGGTGATGTGCATGCTGTCAATGGCCGCGGCGGCGGCGCTGGCCAGGCCCGACATGGTCTTGATCACCACAATGTTCTGGGCATAGTCGATGCTGGTGATGCTCTCCCGGAAGATGGTGCGGAGCTTGTCCGCCACATTGAGGCTGTTGCGGTGGATGGAGACCGCGTAGCGGTACCGTCCCCGGCCCACCGGTTCCTTGATGAGGTGCAGCTGCTTGATGTCCCGGGAGATGGTGGCCTGGGTGCAGGTGATCCCCATCTTCTCCAGGCGGTCCAGCAGCACCTCCTGGGTGTCGATGTCCTCCCGCTCGATGATCTCCAAAATGCGATTTTGCCGCTCATTTTTCATGGTGCACCTCTCCTGTCATCTTTGTCCGAAGTATCTCAAATATGCTCTTGTCCGACAAGCGGATCAGTTCCGTCTCATACCGGGAGGCACGGATGACCACCCGGTCCTCCGCCTTGAGGGAGAAGGGCCGCCCCCCGTCCACCGACAAAAAGACCGGTTTCCGCCCCACCTCCCGGGGGATCACCGTGATGGTGGTCTCCGCCGTGAACACATAGGAGTTGGAGTGGATGGAGTGGACGCAGATGGGGCTGACCACAAAGTTGCGGGCCGTCGGCTCCACGATGGGGCCGCCGGCGGACATGGAGTAGGCGGTGGAGCCGGTGGGCGTGGCCACCACCACCCCGTCCCCCTCCAGAAGGCCCATGGATGCGCTGCTCACCAGCACCTCCATGCGGATGATCCGGGCCACGGCGCCCTTGGTGACCACCGCGTCGTTGAGGCCGCTGTTGTGGTAGACCCGGCGGCCCTCCCGCTCCACGAAGACGTCCATCATCATCCGCTTTTCCCGCTGGTAGCGGCCGGAGGCCAGGTTTTTCAGCAGATGCATCTCGTTGCGCTCCAGCTCCGACATAAAGCCGAGGCTTCCGAGATTGACCCCCAGCACCGGCAGCGACCGGACCGCCGCCGTCTTGGCCAGGTGGAGGATGGTCCCGTCCCCGCCGAAGGCGATGAGAAGGTCCGTCCCCTTCAGCTCCTGCTGCAGCGGGCGCAGGGCGATGCCGTAATCCTGCCCGCTCCCCTCCATGCGGAAGGGCAGGCACGCCACCGTCTTAATCCCCACGGAGCGGAGGATCTCCGCCGCCTCCTTGGCGGCGGACAGGTCCCGGTCCCGATAGGGATTGGGGCATAAGATCACTTTTTTCAACTTATACCCCCTCCTTCAACGCCTGGTGGGACTCGGCCACCAGGCCGGGGAGATCCACCTGCTTTCCCTGTCCCTCCCCCAGGCACAGATAGCCCAGGTATTCCAGATTCCCCTCCGGCCCCCGGATGGGGGAATACGTCATGTCCAGCACGGTAAAGGCGCTCTCCCGCACGTGGAGCAGGAACTGCTCCAGCACCTCCAGGTGGACGGCGGGGTCCCGGACCACGCCCTTTTTCCCCACCTTCTCCTTCCCGGCCTCAAACTGCGGCTTGATTAGGCACACCGCCTGGGCCGCCGGGCGCAGGACCGCCGCCATGGCTGGCAGGATATGCTTTAAGGAGATAAAGCTCACGTCCACCGAGGCAAAGTCCGGCTCCTCCGGCACCAGGTCGTGGCTGAGGTAGCGGGCGTTGGTCCGCTCCAGGCAGACCACCCGGGGGTCGCTGCGGAGCTTCCATGCCAGCTGCCCATATCCCACATCCACGGCGTAGACCCGCCTGGCGCCGTTTTGCAGCATGCAGTCGGTAAAGCCGCCGGTGGAGGCGCCGATGTCCATACACACCGCCCCCTCCAGCCGGATGGGCCAGAGGGACATCGCCTTCTCCAGCTTGAGCCCGCCCCGGCTCACATATTTCAGCGGGTTGTCCCGCACCTCTACCGCCGCCTGGGGGTCCACCGCCATCCCGGGCTTATCCGCCCGCTGCCCGTCCAGGAACACATGGCCGCTCATAATCACGGCCTGGGCCTTCTGCCGGCTCTCCAGCAGCCCCCGCTCCACCAGCAGCACATCAAGTCTTATCTTGCCCATGACAAACCTCACAAACCGTCTCAAAGATGCCCTGGGCATCTATGTCCAGCATCCGCCGCAGCTGCGCCACCGACCCGTGGGGGACAAACCGGTCCCCCGTGTTCAAAAGCCGCACCCGGGCCGGGACGCCGGCCCCCTCCAGGGCCGCGGCCAGCCGCTGCCCCACCGATCCGGCGGCAAGACAGTCCTCCACCACAACAAGCCGCCCGGTGCGTCGGACGCTCTCCGCAACCTCCGCCGCCGGCAGCGGGGCGATCTGGTTCAATTTCAGCACCTCCGCATGGATCCCCGCCGCCGCCAGACGCTCCGCGGCGGCGAGGGTTTCATTGATCAGCACGCCGTAGGAGACCAGCGTCACATCCGCTCCCTCCCGCAGCCGCAGGGCCGCCCTGTGGTTCCACCCGTCTGTATACTGCCCCTGCCCGCCCCGAGGATAGCGGACGGCCACGGGGCCCTCCACCGAGAGGACCGCCTCCTCCAGCATCTCCGAGAGCTCCTGGAAACTGGCGGGGGCAAGCACCGTCATCCCGGGGATCTGGCTGAGATAGGCCACATCCGCCACACCGTGGTGGGTGGCCCCGTCGGGCCCTACAAGCCCCGCCCGGTCCACCGCCAGCACCACATGGAGCCGCTGCAGGGCCACGTCGTGGAAGAGCATGTCATAGCCCCGCTGGAGGAAGGAGGAGTACACCGCGAAGACGGGGATCAGCCCCTGCTTTGCCATGCCGCCGGCCATGCTCACCGCGTGGCCCTCGGCAATGCCTACGTCAAAAAAACGTGCCTTGTGATAGTGGGAGAACGCCTCCAGCCCCGTCCCCTCCGCCATGGCCGCCGTGATGGCGCACAGCCGCGGCTCCCGGTCGGCCAGTTTCTCCATGGTCTCGCCGAATACGGCGGAGAAATCCCGCTTGGCCGGGGCCACCGCCCCCGTGGAGCGGTCGAAGGGCCCCACGCCGTGAAACCGGTCCGGCGTGGCCTCCGCCGGGGCATAGCCCTTCCCCTTCCTGGTCTTTACGTGGACCAGCACCGGCCCCCTCAGCTCCCTTGCCCAGCGCAGGGTGTGGCACAGCTGCTCCACGTTGTGGCCGTCCACCGGCCCCAGGTAGGTAAAGCCCATGTCCTCAAACATGGTGCAGGGGAACAGCAGCTTTTTCAATGCCGTCTTTATCCTGTGGTTGAACCGGTAGACCCGTTTCCCCCCGGGCACATGGCTGAGGAAATTCCGGTAGCTCTTTTTGAACCGGTAGTAGCTGGCCCGGGTGCGGATATAGGCCAGATGGGTGGACACGCCGCCCACATTGGGGTTGATGGACATGCCGTTGTCGTTGAGAATGACGATCAGCGGCTCGTTGGAGGCGCCGGCGTCGTTCAGCCCCTCGTAGCTCAGCCCCCCGGTCAAAGCGCCGTCCCCGATGAGGGCGATGACGCTGTAGTCCGCCCCGGAAAGGGTCCTGGCGTGGGCCATGCCCAATGCCACGGACACGGAGTTGGAGGCGTGCCCGGCAATGAACGCGTCGTGGACGCTCTCCTCCGGCTTTGGAAAGCCGGAGATCCCCCCCAGCTGCCTAAGGGTGTGAAACCGGTCCATCCGACCGGTCAAAAGCTTGTGGATGTAGCACTGATGGCCCACATCGAAAACCAGACGGTCCCGGGCGGTATCAAAGACGTGGTGGATGGCCACCGTCAGCTCCACCGCCCCCAGGTTGGAGGCCAGATGGCCGCCGGTCTGGGAGACGCTGTCCAGCAAAAAGTCCCGCAGCTCACCGCACAGCGCCTTGAGCTGGGAGACGCTCATGGCCTGCAGGTCCTCCGGGGAACGAATCTGTTCCAGCAATGGAATCGAACCCTCCTATGCACAACGGCGGCGGGGACTTGAGATCCCGCCCGCCCAATCCGCCCTTCTCCGCCGCCACCGGCGCCCATCCCCTTTGCGTGGGCCTTCCGCGGCGCAGGGCCGCCGGGGGCACAGCCGCCCGCTCCGGCGGATTCCCAAGGGCCGCCCGGCGGGGGGAACTCTAACCGCCAAAATCCGCCCCGCAGCGGAGAACAGCAACAGACAGCGGCAGGCCCCGGGCTGCCGCTCAGCATGAATTAGTATAGCACATTCCTTCGGGATATACAAGCAAAAGTGTATACTTTTACAAAAGCTGGGGCGGCGCCGGCCTGCCTTCTGCCTTCCGCCGCAAAAAAGCGTGTTTTTTCTCCCTATCGGTAAAAAATAGTTGTCAAACGGTATGCTTTGTGATAGCATAAGTCGGATGCTCACCGTTTCCTCAGGCAGGGGCCTCCCCGCCCTGGAAGCGGCGCGCAACGGGAAAACACAAGGAGGTCCTGTCCCTATGGAGCGTTCAACACATCTGCAGCAGATGTACCAGGAGCTTGGCATCTCCCCCGACGTCTATGCGCGGGGGGAGGAGGCGCTGGCGCGCCTACGCCCCCGCTTTGCGGAGATCGACGCCGTGGCGGAGTATAACCAGGCCAAGGTCCTCTCCGCCATGCAGAAAAACAGGGTGGACGCGGCCTGCTTTGCCGCCACCACCGGTTACGGCTACAACGACGTGGGGCGGGAAAAGCTGGAGCGGGTCTACGCCGACGTGTTCCACACCCAGGCCGCCCTGGTCCGGCCCCAGATCACCTGCGGCACCCACGCCCTGGCGGTGGCCCTCAGCGCCAACCTCCTGCCGGGGGACGAGCTGCTCTCCCCGGTGGGGCTGCCCTACGACACGCTGCAGGAGGTCATCGGCATCCGCCCCTCCCCCTGCTCCTTACGGGAGATGGGGGTCAGCTACCGGCAGGTGGACCTGCTGGCGGACGGGACCTTTGACTACGACGCCATCCGCGCCGCCATCAACGACAGGACAAAGCTCATCACCATCCAGCGCTCCAAGGGCTACGCCACCCGCCCCTCCTTCTCCGTAGAGGAGATCGGGCGTCTCATCGCCTTCTGCAAGTCGGTAAAGCCGGACGTCCTGTGCATGGTGGACAACTGCTACGGCGAGTTCGTGGAGCTCTCCGAGCCCTCCGACGCGGGGGCGGACATGGTGGTGGGCAGCCTTATCAAAAACCCCGGCGGCGGCCTTGCGCCGGTGGGCGGCTATATCTGCGGCACGGAGCAGTGCGTCCAGCGGTGCGCCTACCGCCTCTCCGCCCCGGGCCTGGGGCAGGAGGTGGGGGCCAACCTGGGGCTGCTCCCCGCCCTGTTCCAGGGGTTCTTCCTGGCCCCCACGGTGACGGCCGGGGCGCTGAAGGGCGCCATTTTCGCCGCATCCCTCTACGGGGAGCTGGGGTTTCGCTGCGTCCCGGAGGCCGGCGCGGACCGCCACGACATCATCCAGGCCGTGGAGCTGGGCAGCGAGGCGGCCATGGTGGCCTTCTGCAAGGGCATCCAGGCCGCCGCGCCGGTGGACAGCTATGTGACTCCGGTGCCCTGGGCCATGCCCGGCTACGACAGCGACGTCATCATGGCCGCCGGGGCCTTCGTCCAGGGCAGCTCCATCGAGCTCAGCGCCGACGGGCCCATCCGGCCCCCCTACGCCGTCTATTTCCAGGGCGGCCTCACCTGGTACCACGCCAAAACCGGCATCCTCATGAGCCTGCAGAGGATGGCCGAGGCCGGCCTGGTGTCCTTATAACCATACACTGTATGCGGGAGGGGCATTCTTATGCCAAACCGATATTTCCGCCGCCGTCCCCCGCCGGTTCACACCGTTTGCGCATCCCCCGGATACAAAGCGACAAACTGTGTGAATAGGAGTGACAACGCAATATGATGTGGTTTTGGTTTTCCCTAATTGCGCTGCTGTGCTGGAGCGGCAGCGACCTCTTTTCCAAGCTCGGCTGCCGGGATCCCCGGGACAGGTACAGCCATCTGAAGATGGTGATGGCCGTGGGTGTGGTCATGGGCCTCCACGCGGCCTACGAGGTCTTCGTGGGCGGCACCGAGATCTCCCTGGCCATTTTGTGGACCTACCTGCCCGTGTCCCTGCTGTACATCCTCTCCATGGCCATGGGCTATGTGGGCCTTAGGTACATTGAGCTCTCCATCTCCTCCCCCATCTGCAACTCCTCCGGCGCCCTGGTGGCGGTGCTGACGCTGCTCTTCATCGGCACGGAGGGCTACTCCCCCCTGGCCTTCTTCGCCATCGCCCTGGTGTGCGTCGGCGCGGTTGGCCTGGGCGTGGTGGAGGCCCGGGAGGACGACGCGCTGCGCATCGAGCGGCAGAAGGAGAGCAACTACAAGTACACCAAGAGCTTTATGGCCCTGGCCATGCCGGCGGCCTACTGCCTGCTGGACGCCGCCGGCACCTTTGCCGACAACTTTGTCATCGAGAAGATCAGCGCCATGGTGGTCTCCGGCGAGGGGGAGGCCAGCGCCAACGTGGCCTATGAGCTGACGTTCCTGCTGGCCGGCGTGGTATCCTTCGTGTATGTGGTGCTCATCAAGCGGGACCGGCTGGTGCCGAGGATGGAGGCGCCCAAGTATGTGGGCGCGGTGTGCGAGACTGCGGGCCAGTTCGCCTACATCTACGCCATCGCCGACCAGGAGCACCTGGCCATGTCCGCCCCCATCATCTCCTCCTACTGCGCCGCCTCGGTGCTGTGGAGCCGGATCTTCCTCAAGGAGAAGCTCTCCTGGAGGCACTACTTGATGATCGTCCTCATCGTGGCTGGCATCGCCATCATGGGCGTGCTGGATTTATAGGCGCTTCAAATCCACCCGTAGAGGTACAACAAGGGGGCCTGCACCGCAGGCCCCCTTCTTCTCTGTTTTCCCCGCGGAGGACTGCCGCGTGTCCCAGCGGCATTTTCACGCCAGGACGCCCAGGTGCTCCAGCAGGATCTTCAGCCCGATCAAGATCAAAATCACGCCGCCGGCCACTTCCGCCTTCTGCTGGTAGCGGCTGCCGAAACGGTTGCCGATGAGTACGCCCAGCAGGGACAGGACAAAGGTGGTGCAGCCGATGAGGACAACGGCAGGCCGGATGTCCACCTTCAAAAAGGCGAAGGTGATGCCCACCGCCAGCGCGTCGACGCTGGTGGCAACGGCCAGGATCAAGAGCTCCCGGATGGAAAAGCCGCCGCCATGGCCCTCCTCCCCCTTTACAGCCTCATAGATCATCTTCCCGCCGATGTATGCCAGGAGGAGGAAGGCGATCCAGTGGTCATAGCTTGTGATGTACGCCTCAAACTGCCGGCCGATGGCCCAGCCCAGAAAGGGCATCAGCGCCTGAAAGCCGCCGAAAAACAGGGCGATGAGGAAACTCTGCCCCTTGTCGATCCGCCGCATATTCAGCCCCTTGCAGACAGCGACGGCAAAGGCGTCCATGCTTAGGCCGACGCCAATGAAAAAAAGCTCCGCGATTCCCATGGTCTCTTCCTTTCTCTGTTTTCTCACCCATCATCCCATGCCCGGAGGGGAGCGCCGGCAGGCCGCGTTTACCCTTGCCCTATTTGCGCGGCGGTCCCGCGCCGCAGGCGCCGGGAGCTCCGCCAAAGGGGCCGGCGCCGAGGGCCACGGCCCCGCGCCGCCCTTTTTAGTCCCCCTGCCGCCGGGGACGGCCATACGGCCCTTCGCTGCGCCTCTGCGCGGAAAAAAGACCCATGTACAGCCGGAAACTGTACATGAGTCTCGTTCATTAAGGCAAACCAGGCCGAAACCGGCCAGTGTGTTGACTTGCCGCGCCAAGGCGCCACTACTCCCTCATGAGCGCGGCGGGCGGCATCCGCTCCGCCGCATTGGGTCTATATATACCATATTCCACAGGGTTTGTCAATCCGTCCCAGGCCGATCCCGATGCAAAACGGCCCGGGCGCCTTGCCCCGGCGGGGAAAAGCTGGTATAATCATAACATCTATTTTCGGGAGGATTTCATGAAAAAGACCTTTGTCACCACCATGCCGGACCATGTGGGCGCCTTTTTGAAGGCCAGCCAGTGCTTTGCCGCCCTGGAGGCCAACATCACCCGCGTCAGTTACAACAAGGCTGTGGACACCCACACCCTCTTCATCGAGGCGGAGGGTACGCCGGAGGCCCTGGAGGATGCCACGGAGCACCTGGCGGCCATCGGGTACCTGCCCAGCTCCCGCGCCGCCGGCACGGTGCTGCTGATGGAGTTCAAGCTCCGGGACGTCCCCGGCGCGGTGACGCCGGTGCTCCGCCTTATCCAGCAGTTCGCCTTCAATATCTCCTATATCAGCTCCCAGGAGGACGGCAGCGGCTACCAGCAGTTCAAAATGGGCCTTTTTGTGGAGGACCCGGGCTCTGTCTCCCGGTTCCTGGAGGAGGCCTCCCGGCTGTGCGCCGTGCGGGTCATCGACTACGACAAGATCGAGCGCACCTTTGACAACAGCGTCTTCTATATCTCCTTCGCCAATGAGCTGGCCGCCCGCATGGGTCTGGGGGAAACGGAGCGGAACGAGCTGGTGATCCAGTCCAACCTTGTCATGCAGCTTTTGGACGAGCACGGCGGCTCCCCCCACAAGACCTTTGACTTTGTGGGGAAATTCGGCGAGTCCCTGGCCCGGTACAAGGGGGACTACTTCGCCCCCCGTCTCACCTGCCTGGCGCTGACGCCGGAGGTCAAGCTGACGCTGGTAGAGCCGCCCTGCGGCAGCAATACGGCCGTCCTGCGCCACGGGGACCGCCTCCTTTTCATCGACACCGGCTACGCCTGCTACCGCGAGGAGATGCTGGACTACCTCTACGCCATGATCCCGGATTTTGACACCTGCCGCCGGGAGGCCGTCGTCACCCATGCCGACGTGGACCACTGCGGCCTGCTGGACCTCTTCGATACGGTCTGGACCAGCCTAAAGAGCATCCGCTCCTTCCAGTCGGAGAGGGCGGGCACAGGGGGCCTAAGGGAGCGCAATCCCCTCCACGCCCCTTATATCCGCATCTGCAAGCTCCTAACCGGCTACACGCCGCCCAGGCCGGAGACGCTGCGGGTGATCGCCGGGACGGATGAAACGGTCCAGGCGCCTTTGGAGCGGACCGGCACCTTCTCCTTCGGCCCGCTGTGCTTTGAGGTGTGGGAGGGGGCGGGGGGCCACCTGCCGGGGGAGATCGTCCTTCTGGAGCGGGCCCACCGCATCGCCTTCACAGGGGATATCTATATCAACCTCAAGGAGACCACCCGGGAGCAGGCCGCCTACAACCGCTACGCGCCCTACCTCATGACCTCGGTGGATACCGACCCGGCACTGGCCGCCCAGGAACGGCAGTTCCTCTTTTCCCTTCTGACGCCGGGCGACTGGACCCTCCTGGGGGGCCACGGCCCCCACAAAACCGTCTCCATCCCGGCGCCGGATGCGCCGTGACCATCTCGGGAAGAAAAGGGGGACATGGCATGTGCCATGTCCCCTTTTTGTATGAAGAAAGCTCGTTGCAGGCGGAACAAGGTAAATTGCCGCAAAGCGGCAAGAGAGGGTGGCCTGGGCCGTTCATTTCCGCCGAGCATTAAAATCACCAAAGGGTGGAGCCGTCCTCTGGGCGGCGAAACCAAAAAAGAAAGGACTTCCGATCGGAAGTCCTTTCTTTTTGGCACGCCCTGAGGGATTCGAACCCCCGGCCTTCTGGTCCGTAGCCAGACGCTCTATCCAGCTGAGCTAAGGGCGCATGCCGCTGTCTTTCATCAGACAGCTTATAAAATATAGCACATCTGGATTTTGTTGTCAATGGGTAAATGAAAATTTTTGAAAATCTATTGCCCCTTCCCCCTACCGGGCCGCCTCCCGGGGGCCGGGGCGGAACCCCTCCTCCAGCAGCAACGGCTCCAGGCCGCCGGCGGAGAGCTCCGTCACCTGGGACTGGAGCTCCCCCCACCGCTGGGCTGGCAGGAGCACGGTAAAGAGGATGTCCGCGCCGAAATCCGTGTCCTGGATCACGCCCCCCGCCCCCTCGATCAGCCGCCGCATCTGCTCATAGAGCGGATAGGTACAGGGGACGGCCAGGGTGCTCCACAGCTGCATCCGGCTGAGGCCGGCGGCGTTGAGGGCCAGCTTGGCCGTGCCGCCGTAGGCCCGGGTCAGCCCCCCCGCTCCCAGCAGGATGCCGCCGAAGTACCGGGTCACCACGCAGCACACGTCCCACACGTCCTCCCGCTCAAAGACGTTGAGCATGGGCTGCCCCGCCGTGCCCTGGGGCTCCCCATCGTCACTGTAGCGCAGGACGCCCCCCCTGCGGACCCGGTAGCACCAGCAGTGGTGCCGGGCGTCGTGGTGGCGCTTTCTAGTCTGCTCAATGCAGGCCCTGGCCGCCTCCTCGCTGTCCACCCGCCAGATATGGCCGATGAAACGGGAGCGCTTTTCCACCAGCTCCGCCTCCGCCTCCGCAAAGGGGATCCAATACTCATCCATGGCCCTCTCCCTTCCACTGCTGGCGCAGCATCACATAAAATCTCGTTAGGTGCTGGCCGGTGCCGTCGGTGAGCACCTCCTCGAAGGCCGGGAGGAACCCGCACTTCTCGATGACCCGGCGGGAGGCGGCGTTTTCATCGTAGTGGCTCACCCAGATGGCCTCCAGCCCCCGGCCGGCAAAGCCGTACCGGATCAGCTCCCCCACCACCTCCGTCATGATCCCACGGCCCCACCAGCCGGGGTGCAGGGCGTAGCCGATCTCGTCGGAGGGGCCGAAACCGCCCCGGGCCGCGCCGGTAAAGCCGGCGGAGCCGATGACCCTGCCGCTCCCCTTCTCCACCACGGCAAAGGTGTCGGGGGCGGAAAAGACGGAGGCGATGATCCGCCGGCTCTCCTCCACGCTCCTATGGGGCGGCCAGCCGGCGGCATCCGCCACCCGGCGGTCCCTAGAAAAAGCATACAGATCCGGCGCGTCCTCCGGCCGGAAGGGCCGCAGGATGGTCCGCTCCGTTTTCAGCACCAAGCGATCTCCCCCTACATGGTAAACAGAAGATAAAACCCCGCCAGAACCTCGATGGCTCCGGCCACCCGGATATAGACCAGCACCGCGTCCGAGGGCTCGGCGTCCTTGAATTGCCAGCCCTTGGACAGGTGCCAGGCCGTCTCCGGCGATATGACGGATATCACGCCCATGATCAGCAGAATGAAGAAAAATAAAATTCCACCCACAGGAAATCCTCCTCTTTTTCTGTCCGCTTACTCCCAGTCCTCCCTGGGCTCCGTCCAGCCCTCGATATAGTCCTTCACCTGGCCGACGGCCCGGGGATTCACCACCGCCACGATGTCGATGGTCCCGCCGTACTCCACTGACTCCACCTTTGCCTCCCGGTAGAGGAGATCCAGGAGGTTGCCCTTGTCGTAGGGCAGATGGATGGTCACCCGCCTTGTCCCCTTGTCCAGGACGCGGTCCATGGCTGAGAGCAAATCGTCAAGCCCCTCCCCGGTCTTGGCGGAGAGGTTCACCGTCCCCTCCCCGTGGGGCCGGATGTCCCCCCAGAAGAGGTCGGACTTGTTGTACACCCGGATGCAGGGGATCCGCTCCGCCCCCAGCTCCCGGATTAGGTCGTCCACCACCTGGGCCTGCTCCATCCAGCGGGGGTTGGAGATGTCGATGACATGGAGGAGAAGGTCCGCGTACTCCAGCTCCTCCAGGGTGGCCTTGAAGGCGTCCACCAGCTGGTGGGGGAGCTTGCGGATAAAGCCCACCGTGTCGGAGATCACCACCTCCAGGGTGTCGCTGACCTGGAGGAGACGGCTGGTGGTGTCCAGGGTGTCAAAGAGGCGGTTGTTGGCGGGGATGCCGGCGCCGGTGAGGCGGTTGAGGAGGGTGGACTTGCCGGCGTTGGTGTAGCCCACGATGGCCACCACCGGGATCTCGTTTTTCATCCGGCGCTGGCGCTGGGTCCCCCGGACCCGGCGGACCTCCTCCAGCTCCTCCTTCAGCTTGTCGATCTTCCGGTGGATGTGCCGCCGGTCGGTCTCCAGCTGGGTCTCGCCGGGGCCCTTGGAGCCGATAGGCCCCTTGCCGCTGGTGCCGGCCTGCCGCTCCAGGTGGGTCCACATGCCCACCAGCCGGGGCAGCAGATACTGGTACTGGGCCAGCTCCACCTGGAGCCGCCCCTCCTTTGTCTTGGCCCGCTGGGCAAAGATGTCCAGGATTAGGGCGCTGCGGTCCAGCACCTGGACCTTCAGCTCCTCCGTCAGCACCCGCATCTGGGAGGGGCTCAGATCGTTGTCAAAGATGACGGTGGTGGCCTCCTGGGTGCGCACCAGCTCCCGCACCTCCTCCACCTTCCCCTCGCCGATGAAGGTGCGGGGGTCGGGGCTGGCCTTCTTCTGGAGGACCACCCCCACCGTCTCGCCCCCGGCGGTCTCCACCAGGGCGGAGAGCTCCTCCATGGTATCCTCGTCCGCGTTGTCCCGGCCGGAGAGCTT
This sequence comes from uncultured Oscillospiraceae bacterium, assembly GCA_944385425.1. Taxonomy (GTDB): domain Bacteria; phylum Bacillota; class Clostridia; order Oscillospirales; family Oscillospiraceae; genus CAJFPI01. The sequence continues at coordinate 29,731 of CALWXD010000047.1, forward strand.
GGGGCTGCTCAGGCCCACCAGCACCGCCCGGTCGCGGATTTCCTCTGTGGTATGATGTTCCATAGTACCTCGCACGTTATTCATTCTAGGGCCCCGCCCCGAAAGGCGGCAAGGTCCCCGCGCAAAAAATGCCGCCGTCCCCAGTAGTATACCGGATCAGCCGGAAACTTGCAAGAAGGCTTTCAGCTCCCGGCGCACCCGGCTTAGGTCGCCGCAGGTGATGAGGGGGATGAAGCGGGCAATCTCCTCCGCCGGCCGGTCCCACCACCTGAGCTGCTCCAGAAGGGCCTGGAGCTCCGGGTCAAAGCGGCGGCGGATCAGCCGGGCGGGGTTTCCCGCCGCAACCGTGTAGGCCTCCACATCCCCGGCCACCACGCTTTCCGCGCCGATGATGGCCCCGTCGCCGATATGGACGCCGGGGAGGATGGTGACGTTCTGGCCGATCCACACGTCGTTTCCCACCACCGTGTCCCCCTTGTTGGGGAGGTCCGCCATGCTGGGCGACTCCTGCTCCCAGCCTAAGATGTAGAAGGGGTAGGTGGTGAGGGCGTTCATCTGGTGGTTGGCCCCGTTCATGATAAACTCCACCCCGGCGGCGATCTGGCAGAATTTGCCGATAATGAGCCTGTCGCCGTAGACGGGGTAGTGGTGGGTCACATGGGCCTCAAAATCCCGGCCGCTGAAGTAGGTGTACTCCCCCACCTCAATATTGGACCGGGTGATGGTGGGCCGCACCAGGGTCATGTCCGGCACGTCTTTTCTGGGAAAGATTTCATTGGGGCTTGGTATCATTTCGCGCCTCCTCTCCGCCGGCGGGACAGCTCCGCAGCAGCTCCCCCGCCCAGGCCATCAGCGTCTCGCTCCAGAGGACAAGGTCCCCCTCCGTCAAATCCCTTCCCGCCCGGAGGGCCTGCCGCCGCCGCAGGATCTCCCGGTCCGGCCCCGCGACGCGCTCCTCCAGCGCCCGGCTGCCGGGGCACCAGGGGCCGCCCTCCGCTGCCACCCTGGCCCGCAGCACGAACAGCGCCGCCTTATAGAGCTCCCGTAAAATCGCGGTGCTTTCTGTGTGGAGCAGGTTGTGGACACAGCCGTGGTAGATCGCCCCGGCGCCGGCGCGGACCGCCTGGGCCGCCGCGTCCCGCCCCAGCAGAGGGCGGAGAAATTCCAGATCCCCCGCATAAGGGCGGGTGTCATAGTAGAATTGGAACAGCTCCCCCCGGTCCCAGGCCGTCAGCTCCCCCCGGCCGGAGAAAAAGCCGCAGGACCGCTCCCGCGCCGGCAGCTGGTCCAGCACCCAACGGTAGGTTCGGACGTCCGGCGGCTCCACCCGGTCCAGAATCACCACCAGGTCGATGTCGCTCTCCTCCGTGGCCTCCCCCCGGGCGCAGCTCCCCTGGAGGCCCAGACAAACCAGCCGCCCCGGGAAAGCCTCCAGCAGCAGCGCTCTGGCTTGGGCCATATATTGATCTATGTCCATACAAGCTTCCCTCCCTATGCGGTGATCTCCAGGATCCGCCGCGCGGTCTCCTCCACGGAGAGCCGGGTGGTGTCCAGCAGCGGGAGCCTCAAGGCGCGGCAGGCCGCGTCCCGGCTGAGGGAGCGCTCCACATCCGCCTCCGTCCCGCCCCGGGCCAAAATACGCCGGCGCAGCTCCCCCTCCGAGCAGGTGAGCACCACCGGTTTCCAGATCACCGGCAGCTCCGACAGCGCCCGTTCCAGGGCGTCCCAGGTCTCCGGCAGGTGCAGCACCCAGGAGAACACCACCCGCTCAAAATGTTCATTCCGCACAAAGCTTCGCAGCAGGTAGCAGATATTGTCCAGGGCCATGGCCCTCGTCGCGCTGTCAAAATGCCAGTCCCGCCCCTGCTGCCAGCACCAGTCCCCGTCCAGCCAGACCGAGCGGTGCAGGCCCTCCATCAAGCAGGCGGCGGCAGCGCTCTTCCCCGCGCCCATGGCCCCGGCGATGGCGAGAATGGCGGTCGATTCCACAGCGGCTCCCCCCTTCCGGGCAAAAAAACACCGTGCCGCAAACTACGGCACGGTGCGTTCGTTGTAATGCAATTATTTGTCAAAGCCGAACTTCTTGTTGAACTTGGCAACACGCCCGCCGGTATCAACCAGTTTCTGCTTGCCGGTGAAGAAGGGGTGACACTTCGAGCAGACTTCCACGCGGATATCTTTCTTCGTGGAACCTGTCTCAATTACATTACCGCAGGCGCATTTAATCGTAGTCTGCTGATAATTGGGATGGATACCTTCCTTCATTGCTCTTGTTCACCTCTTTCCTCACAAATTAACTCTCCTAGGAAAGCCGAATGGTATTGTACCACGGTTTTTTCTAAAATGCAAGCCCTTTTTTGCTTTTTTGCGGGCCCGGGCGCCGCGCCCGGGCCGCCCGGAGGCGTCCGGCGCAGCCAGATGCCCGCCCGTCACAGCTCCACGGCGTCGCCGGTGTGGAAGTAGTAGAGCACCCGGCGGCACACGGGCCGCTCGAAGATCCGCTCCAGCGCCGCGGCATAGGCCGCCACCTGGGGGCGGTACTCCTCCGTCCGCTGCCGCTGGGCCTCCCCATAGACCCGGTCGGTCTTGAAGTCCACCACCACAAGGCCCGCCGGCGTTTCAAAAAAGCTGTCCACCACGCCCTGGAGGAGCACCTCCTCCCCCGCCGCCGCCGGGCCCAGCACCGTGTCCGCGGGCACCAGCAGGGAGAAACAGAACTCCCGCCGCAGCCCCTCGCCCCGGCGCATCTCCTCCGCCAGCGGGGAGCGCAGGAACCGCTCCACGGCGGCGCAGTCCACCGCGTCCGCCTGGGCCCGGGTGATCCGCCCCTGGGCCGCCATCTCCTCCACCGCGGCGGGGACATCCGCCGTACAGAGGTCCAGATACTGCATCACCGCGTGGAGGGCGGTGCCCCGCTCCGCCGCGGTCAGCTGCTTTTCCCCGCTGCGGATAAACCGCGGGCGGGGAAAGGCCCCGGCGGGGACCGGGGGGCGGAGGGTCCCCTCGGCGATCTGCTGGTCCGGGTCCCGCCCCTTCAGCTGGGTGGCGGTGACCTTGGTGGGTAGGGCCTCCGCCGCCTGGTGGGGATAGACAAAGCCCAGCAGTGCCGGGTCAAAGGCCAGCGGAGGATACTTTTCCCCCTCCGCCCCGTCTGCCAGGCGGCCCCGGCAGCCGCCGGGGGCAAAGTCCTCCCCGCTGTGGACCAGCACGGTCCACGGCGCATCATCCAGGGCGGGGGCCGCCGCGGGCTCCGCATCCGCCAGGGCCCAGAGGGGGCGGGCCTCCGGCCGGCTCAGAAGGGCCAGCAAAATCCAGTCCCCCAGGCAGGCCGCCCCCTCCACGGCGTTGGGCGCCACCGGGCGGAGGGCGGAGGCGGTAAGCCGGGCGAGGCGCGCTGCGGCGTTGCGCAGGGTGGAGACCAGGATCAGCCGCTCCTTGGGCCGGGTCATGGCCACATACAGCACCCGCATCTCCTCCGAGAGCATCTCCCGGGAGACGGCCCCCTCGATGGCGGAGCGGGCGGCGGTGGGATAACTGATCCGCCGCTCCAAATCCACCCGCTTTGGCCCCAGGCCGTAGACCGGATGGACCAGCACCGGCGAGCGCTGGTCCTGGCGGTTGAAGCTCCGGCTGAGGTCCGCCAGGATGACAATGGGAAACTCCAGCCCCTTGGAGCGGTGGATGCTCATGATCTGCACCCCCTCCGCCGCCCCTCTGGCGCTGGCGGCGGGCTGCCGCCCGTCCTCCATCATCTCCCTTAGGTGGGACACATAGGCGAACAGCCCCCTGTATCCCGCCGCCTCGAAGGCGCAGGCGTTCTCCTGCAGCGTCGCCAGGTTTTCCCGGCGCAGCGCGCCGCCGGGCATGGCGCCGAAGACGGCGGGCAGGTGGAGCTGGTCGTAGATCCGCCACAGGAGCTGGTGGACCGGCAGGTCCCTGGCGGCCTCCCGCAGCCGGGACAGCAGCGCGAGAAAGGCCGCCGCGTCCTCCTCCCCCCGCGCCGCGGCGCTCTCCAGCGCGCCGTAGAACTCCCCCTTGGGGCAGGCGCCCCGCAGCAGGGCCAGCCGGTCCGGTGAAAAGCCGAATACCGGGGAGCGGAGGACGGAGATCAGCGGCACGTCCTGGTGGGGGTTGTCGATGAGGCACAGGAGGTTGTAGGTCACCGCCACCTCCATGGCGGCGAAGAAGTCCCCGGTCTCCTGGCTGGCGCAGGGGATCCCCTGGTCCTGCAGGGCCTTGATATAGGTCATGAGGTGGGCGTTGGGGCTGCGCATTAGGATGGCGATATCGCCGCTGCGGCAGGGGCGGAGGGCCTTCTCCCCCTCGTCATAGACGAGGCAGGGGTCCTCCAGGAGGGCCCGGACCCGCTCCGCCACAAAGCGGGCCTCCGCGGCGTGGGCGTCCATCCCCCGGGCGCCCTGCCCCGGCGCGGGCAGGTCCAGCAGGTGGAACTCCACCCCGCCCCGGCTCACGTCCTCCGACGGGCCGGGGTAGAGCCGCTCCTCCGCGCCGTAGTCCATCTCCCCCACCTCCGGGGACATGATGCCGGAAAAGACGAAGTTGGCCGCGTCCAGGATCTCCCGCCGGGAGCGGAAGTTGTTGGAGAGGAGGATCTTCCGGTCCTCCCCCTCCTCCGCCTCCGCCGCCGGGCGGAAGGAGCGGTACTTCCTTAGGAAGATGGTGGGGTCCGCCAGGCGGAACCGGTAGATGCTCTGTTTCACGTCCCCCACGCAGAAGAGATTGCGGCGCTGGGCGGACAGGGCCTCAAAGATGCAGTTTTGCACCTCGTTGGTGTCCTGGTACTCGTCCACCATGATCTCCGCGTACCGCGCCCCCACCCGCTGGCACAGCTCCGTGGGCGTCCCGTCCTCCCCCAGGAGGAGGGCGATGGCGTAGTGCTCCTGGTCGGAGAAATCCGCCGCGTTGCGCCGGACCTTTTCCCGGGAAAAGCTGCGGGAAAAGTCCTCCGTTAGGCGCAGCAGCGCCGCCATGGCCGGGGCCACGGCGCCAAGGTCCTCCATGGCCTCCGCCGCCGTCACATCCAGGGAGCCGAGGGCCTTCTCCAGCTCCTTTTTGCTGGCGTCCCACTGAGCCTTGACCCGGTTCTTCAGCGCCGGGTCCTCCGGCTTTCGCACCGCCCCCAGCCGGATAGGGACCAGCGACGCACCGGCCACGGCGTCCCAGCCCCGGGCGCACCGGGCCAAGAGCTCCTCCAGCTCCTCCACCCGCCGGGAAAAGCCCGGTCCGTAGGCGGCGGAGATCTTCTGGTCCCCCGCCATCTCTGTAAGGCACCAGGCGAGGCAGTCCCGCCAGTGCCGGAGCTTTCGCTCCAGCCGCTCCAGCAGCAAGGCGGCGTAGGGCGTTCCGTCAAAGTCCGCGGGCAGGCGCTCCCAGCGGCGGACCTCCCCCTCCAGCCAGCGGTAGGGGTAGGCGTGGCGCTGGAGCTTATCGCTCAGCTGCAGCACCAGCTCCTCCAGGCCGCTGTCGTCCCGGCCAAAGCCGAAGGTGTCCGCCAGCAGGCGGCCGCCGGGGTTCTCCCCCCGCTCCACGGCGGCGTAAAACCGCTCCATCACCTCCCGCAGCACCCGGCGGCGGAGAAGGTCCGCCTCCCCCTCGTCCAGCACCCGGAAATCCGCCGTGAGGCTCTCCTCCCCATAGGCGGGCAGGAGGTGGGCGTTCTCCCGGATCAGCGCGGCGCAGAAGGCGTCCACGGTCTTGATGTCGGCGCGGTAGAGACGGAAGAGCTGCTGCTGGAGGTGGTAGCCGCCGCTTTGGGCCAGCCGGGCCGCCAGGTCCCCGGCGATCCGGCTGCGCAGCTCCGCCGCCGCGGCACGGGTGTAGGTGATGATGAGGAAGTCGTCGATATTCCGTCCCTCCTCCAGCACATAGCGAAACAGCCGCTCCACCAGCACCCGGGTCTTGCCGGAGCCGGCGGCGGCGGACACCAGGAGATTGCCGCCCCGGTTTTCCACCACGGCCCGCTGCTGGTCGGTTAAAGTCAGCTTTCCCACGGCGCGCCTCCTTTCTCTGTCTCCCCCAGGGTCTTATCCACCTGCGCCCAGAAGTCCTGGTCGTCCATTTTGTAGAGATAGCGGACGCGGTCCTCCGCCTGGCCGTCCATAAAGTGGCAGCAGGCGGCAAATTCGCAGTAGCGGCAGGCGTTGTCCGCGTCGCTGCGGTACCAGGGGTCCGCGGTGATCTCCCCCTTGTGGATCTCCTGGCCGATGGCGGCCAGGGTCTTATCGAGAAACCGGCTGAGCTTGCCCAGCTCCGCCGCCGTGGCCACCCCGTGGGTGATGTTCCCCTCCCTGTCCAGCGCCAGGGGCAGAAAGCGGGGCGTGGTGAGAGCGTCGTGCTCCATGGCCTCCAGCACCCGCCGGTCGTTGAGGAGCATGCCGCTGCGGCGCAGCTCCGCCTCCATGGCCCGGCGGATCTCCCCGGGCGAGGCGCCACGGGGCAGGCTGAGGATGGTGTCCCTGGCCGGGAAGTACAGCACCCCCGCCGGGACGACCTCCCGGTTCCCGAAGAGCCGTCCCCCCTCCCGCTGCAGGGCGAAGAGGTAGAGGAGCATCTGAAGGTTCATGCCCCGGGCGATGTCGGAGAGCTCAAAGGATTTTTTCCCGGTCTTGTAGTCCACCACCCGGAGGTAGAGCTTATCCCCATCTACCCAGCCGTCCACCCGGTCCACCTGGCCGCTGACAGAGAGGCCCGCAAGCTCCGGCGCGTCGATGGTCACCGCCGGCAGCCGCCCCCCCTCGTCGCTGAAGGTCAGCTCAAAGGCCAGGGGGACAAACTGGGAACAGCGCAGCTCCTCCACCGCGTTGGCGGCCACCCGCCCCGCCGTGTCCTCCAGACGGCGGAGGAGGTAGCGCAGCCGGGCCGTCTGCTCCTCCATGGGGCCCACCGCCTCCTGGAGGTAGGCGTGGACATGGAGGGCGGCCCGGCGCCGCAGCTCCTTCTCTGTCAGCTGCGCCAAATCGCCCGCCCGACTGGTGTCCTCCAGCACATGCTGCAGCACATAGTGCTGGAAATTTCCCACCTGCAGCGCGTCAAAGGAGGCGCTCTGCCGCTCCCTGGCCCTCAAACCGTAGCGCATGAAGTAGGCGAAATGGCAGGTGCGCACCTGGTCGATGCGGCTGGCGGAGAGGCGGATCTCCCTGCCGTAGAGGGCCTGAACCGCCGCCGGCGAGAGGGCGCCCCGGCGCATGCCGCTCCCCCGGCGGATCCCCTCCAGAGCGTCCGCCCACCCCGGCCGCCCCTGGAAATAGGACAGGAGCGCCGGGTCCCCGGTGGTGGCCGCCACGTCAAAGGCGGGCAGCTCAGCTGTCAAGCGAAACACCTTTTCAGCCCTTTCCCGCTCAAAGCGCACCCCCGGCAAGAGGGCCAGCATGCGGCTGACAATAAAGGCGGGGCGGAGGGCCGTCCCGTCCTGGGCGGCGGTGGGGTAGCTGACAAAAAGGCCCTTCTCCGGCTTGGCGATGGCGGCGTAGATATTCTGCAGCTCCATGTGGAGAAGGTCCATGCCGTGGGGGGCCAGGCGGAGGCCGCGGTCCAGCAGCAGGTCCCTCTCCTCGTCGGTGAGGATCCCCTCGCCGCCCACCGTGGGCAGCACATGGTCGTTGGCCCCCAGCAAAAAGAGGTATTTCACCCGGTGGCGGTCGTTCATGGAGATCTCGGAGAAGGCCGTCTGGTCCATGGCCGCCGGGATGGTCCCCACGCTGTACTGGCTCACCACCAGGCGGAGGAGCCGGTAAAACTCCTCCGTGGACAGGGGGGCGTCCCCCAGGATCTCCGCAAACTGATCCATGATGCGGCACAGCAGCTCCCACAGCTGCCGGTACTCCTCCGCCAGCTGCAGCCGCCCCTCCTGCCGCAGCGCCTGCGTCCGCCGCTCCAGCCGCTCGGGCAGGCAGATCTCCTCCAGAAAGCGGTAGAGCGCCTCCAGGCAGGCCCGCGCCGTGCCGGCCGCCTTGAGCGCTGCGGCAAAGGCCGCCAGGGGCGGACGGATCTTTTCCCGGGCGGCGTGGATCTCCTCCAGCAGCGCCTCCCGCTCCGGCGTCAGCTCCGCGCCGTACCCCGCCGGATTTGCCGTCCACTTCTCCTCCCGCAGCCACATCCGGCCGGCGATCTCCCAGGTCAGCACATAGTTCTCCAGCAGATCGCAGTCCCGGTCCGTAAGGCCGGTGAGGCCGGTCTTCAGAAAGCGGAACATGTCCTCATAGGCAAAGCCGTCGATCACCGCCTTGAGGGCAAAGAGCACCAGGGCCATCACCGGCTTGTCCCCCAGGTCGCTGCGCCGGCTGAGGTAGACGGGGACGCCGTAGCGGCGGAAGATCCCCTCCACCGCGGCCTCATAATCCGCCAGATTCCGCACCGCCACGCCGAAATCCCGGTACCGCAGCCCCTCCCTGGCCACCATGGTCCGGATGCAGGCGGCGGCATGCTCCACCTCGGAGGTAACCGTCTCCGCCTCGTAGAGGCGCACCTGGTCACAGGGGCCCTCCCATGGGGCCCCCTGGCCGAACAGGTGCCGCTCCAGGTGCTGGAGGGCTGTCTCAGGCGGGCGTGGCGGGTCCGCCGGCAGGTCCTCCACAGGGGAGCCCGCCTCCGCCGCCAGGCGCACCAGGCGGTCGTATGCCCGGTTGCCCGCCTGGAAGATCTCCAGGTCGTTTCCCGCCTCCCCCAGAAGGGCCGCCGTGACGCTCTCCGCCCGGCGGAGAAGGATGGCGATCACCGCCAGCTCCTGGGCGGTAAAGTGGGCAAACCCATCCAGATAGACGTCCGCGCCCGCGGCGCAGCCGGAGCGCGGCAGCGCCTCCAGCAGCCGCTCCATCTCGTCGGCCAGGTGGGTCTCCCCGCCTCTGAGCTTCGCCTGGTAGACGCCGCAGATGAGGGCGATATCCCGCAGCTTGTCCCCCACGTCGCCCCCCAGGCCCTCCGCCTGCTCCAGGAGGGCCTCCGGCGGGACCTGGTAGCGCTGCAGCTCCTCCGCCAGCTGGATAAACCCCTGGAGAAACGCGGCCTTCTGGGAGGGGCGGCGGTAGACCCGCAGATCCCCGCCCAGCTCCTGCAGCGTCCGGTGCATCAGCAGCACCTTTCCCCCGCCGTCCAGCACCGGGATCCCGGCGCCGCCCACCTCCGCCAGGACGCGGCGGGCCAGGCGGCGGAAGGTCATCACCTCCGCAAAGCGGCTGGCCCCGTCGCCGCAGGCGCGGCACAGGTCCACCTCCGCGGCGTAGGAGGCGTGGTCCGGCACCAGGAGGATCTGCCGCCGCTCTGCCCCCCTCTCCCGGATCCGCTCCAGAATCCTCCTGGATTTTCCCGTGTCGGCCCGGCTACGCATCAAGTACAGCATCCGCTCACCGCTCCTCTCTCCAAAATTTCCAGCGAGAAAAAGAGACGGGGCGGTCCCCGTCTCACTGTCGCCGCGGGCTACGGCTGTTCCATCGCCGTGCCGTCCGGCAGCAAAAAGACCTCCGCCGCCGGCGCGGTGGCGTCCACCGTCAGCGCCGTCATCCGATAGACCAGCTCCCCCCACTGATAGGTCTCCGCCGCCGCCAAAAGCCCGGTCTCCGTGGAGATCCAGTACTGGGTGTAGTACCCGTCCCCATCCGGCATGGTCTCCACCGCAATGCAGTAGAGCCCCTCATAGTCCCCGTAGGAGGCGCTGGCAATCTCGCCGGCCGGCAGGTCCAGGATCTCCTCATAGGTGGGCAGGCGCTGCTCGCTGTCGCTGGTAAAGGCCCCGGCGCTCAGGGCGACCCACTCCCGGGCGTCGTCATACCAGATGCAGCTGGTAATCCCGTCGGTCAAAAGGTGGCGGACGCTGCCGTCCGCCTGACGGGTGTCCACCCGGGTGAGGCCGCCGCTGACCGCCGTCTGCAGCTGGGTCTCCCGGGAGCCGCCCTCCCAGAAGATCTCCACCGTGACCGGCCGGCTGTAGGCCTCCAGCCGGTCCATGGTGGCCACCGCCCGCTGCACGGTCTCCGGCGTAATGTCCACAAGGCCCAGGGCAAAGGCGTCGCCCTCGCCCTCCTCCCCCTCCCCGGCGGAGTCCTCCGCGCTGCCTGGCAGCTGGATGTGGTCCGCCTGGCGGGCTGTGCTGGTGACGAAAATCACCACCACGATCACAAGCAGGATGCCAAAGCCCAGGCCGAGCATGGTCATTCTCTGCCGATCCATTTGGCATCCTCCCTCCTAACCTCTAAAATCCGCAGGCCGGTCCCCCCGGCCGAAGTGCCACAGCACCGCGTCGGCAATCCGGTGGCAGGCGTTCCCGTCCCCGTAGGGGTTTACCGCCTGGGCCATGGCCGCGTAGGCCGCCCGGTCCCGGATCAGACGGGATGCCATGTTGTAAATGGCGTCCTCCTCCACCCCGGCCAGGGCCGCCGTCCCGGCGGCCACCGCCTCCGGCCGCTCCGTCTCCCGCCGCAGCACCAGCACCGGCTTTCCAAGGGCCGGCGCCTCCTCCTGCAGGCCGCCGCTGTCGGTGAGGACCATATAGCACCGGGCCATGAGGTTGTGCATCTCGTCCGCCGCCAGGGGCGCGATGAGGTGGATCCGCGGGTGGCCGCCTAGGTACCGTGCCGCCGTCTCCTGCACCACGGGGCTCAGATGGACGGGGTAGACCAGCTCCACCTCCGGGTGGTCCTCCGCCACGCGGCGCAGGGCGGTCATGATCTGCTCCATGGGCCTGCCGTAGTTCTCCCGGCGGTGGCAGGTCACAAGGAGGACCTTCTTCTCGCCATAGGGGAGGCGGTTGAGCAGGTCCGTTGTGAAGTGATATTCCTTGCTTACTGTTGTTTTGAGCGCGTCAATCACGGTATTGCCCGTCACAAAGATGCCGTCCCGCACCCCCTCCTTCAAAAGGTTCTGCCGGTTGTTCTCCGTTGGGCAGAAGTAGAGGTCCGCGATGGCGGTGACCAGCTTCCGGTTCATCTCCTCCGGGTAGGGGGAGTATTTGTCGTAGGTGCGCAGCCCCGCCTCCACATGCCCCACCGCCACCTTGTGGTAAAAGGCGGAGAGCGCCCCGGAGAAGGTGGTGGTGGTGTCCCCGTGGACCAGGATCAAATCCGGCCGCAGCGACTCGATGGCCGCGTCCATCCCGGTGAGGCAGCGGCTGGTGATGGCGGAGAGGGTCTGCCGGGGCGTCATGATGTTGAGGTCCCAGTCCGGCGTGATGCCGAACACCTGCAGGACGCTGTCCAGCATCTCCCGGTGCTGGGCCGTGACGCAGCAGAGGGACGCGATCTCCTCCCTGCCGGCCAGCTCCTTCACCAGCGGCGCCATTTTGATGGCCTCCGGCCGGGTGCCGAAGACGCTCATCACGCGGAGCTTACCCATCCCGTTCCTCCTTCTCCTCCGACCCCTTGTCCCCCTCCTTTTTCTGCCCGTTTGGGCCGCTGTGGTCCGGGTGGTGGGGGAAGATGGCCCGCACCGCCACATAGCCGCAGATCACCAGCGCCAGGATGAACAGCGACGCCTTGCCCACGGAGGTGGTGGTCAGCATCACCGCGCTGAGCCCCAGGACGCCGGAGACGATATACAGCGTGGACACCGCCTGTTTCTGGTTCATGCCCATGTCGATGAGCTTGTGGTGGACATGGCTGCGGTCCGCGGTCATGGGGCTCTGCCCCCGGAGGATCCGGCGGATAAAGGCAAAGCTGGTGTCAAAAATGGGCAGGCCCAGGATGATGAAGGGCACCAGGAAGGAGATCACCGCATAGTACTTGAAGAGGCCCTGGATGGACACCGTGGCCAAAATAAAGCCCAGGAAGGTGGATCCGGTATCCCCCATAAAAATCTTGGCGGGGTTTAGGTTGTAGGGGATGAACCCTACGCAGGCCCCCACCAGGGCGCCGCAGACAATGGAGATCTCCCACTCCTGCAGCATCACCGCCAAAATGAGCATGGTCAGCGCGCCGATGGTGGACACCCCGTCGGCCAGGCCGTCCAGCCCGTCGATCAGGTTCACGGAGTTGGTGATGGCCACGATCCAGATGATGGAGATGGGGTAGCCCCAGACGCCCAGGACCCAGTAGGGGTTGTCGCTGAAGAGGTTGGGGTTGTTGATGACCTCGATCATCACCCCGTGGAGCACGGCGCACAGCGCCGCGGCAATCTGCACCACCAGCTTGAGCCTTGCCGGCAGGGACCTAATGTCGTCCACGATCCCCAGCACCACGATGATCACCGCGCCGATGAGGATCCCCCGCAGCTGCCGGTCGATCTCGGCAAAGATCAAAACGCTGATGAGAAACCCCAGGAAGATGGCAAGCCCGCCAAGCCTTGGGATGGGGTGGTCGTGCATCCGCCGGTTGTCCCGGGGCACGTCCACCGCCCCGATGGTGAAGGCCAGGCGGCGGACCAGGGGCGTCGCCACAAAGCTGATGGCCAGGGCCACCACCAGCGCCAGCATCACATTGACGATCAGATCTTGATTGATAGCCATATCGCTCCCAGCTCCCTACCGCGCCACAAAGCCGATCTTTTTGTAGACCTTCCGCAGGGTCTTATTGGCCACATAGGACGCCTTCTCCGCCCCGGCCTTGTAGACGCTCTCCAGGTACGCCTTGTCCTGGAGGATGCGGCCGGCCTCCTCCCGGATGGGGCGCAGGATCTCGATCACCGCCTCGCCCACGGCGGGTTTGAATTTGCCGTAGCCCTGGCCGGCAAACTCCGCCTCGATCTCCGGCATGGTCTTTCCGGTGACGGCGGAATAGATGTTCATAAGGTTTGCCACGCCGGGCTTTGCCGCCGGGTCAAACCGGACGCAGCGCTCCGTGTCGCTGTCGGTGACGGCCCGCTTGAATTTCCGCTGGATATCCTCCGGCTTCTCCATCAAAAAGACGCAGCCCTCCGGGATGGATTTGCTCATCTTGGTGTCCGGGGTGGTCAGCCCCATGACCCGGGCGCCGGCCTTGGGGATATAGGGCTCCGGGATCTTGAACACGTCCCCGTAGATGTGGTTAAAGCGCTGGGCCACGTCCCTCGTCAGCTCACAGTGCTGTTTCTGGTCCTCCCCCACCGGCACATAGTCGGGCTGGTAGAGAAGGATATCCGCCGCCATGAGGGACGGGTAGGTGAAGAGCCCGCCGTTGATGTTGTCCTTGTGCTTGGCGGCCTTGTCCTTGAACTGGGTCATGCGGCTGAGCTCGCCGAACATGGTGTAGCAGTTGAGCACCCAGCCCAGCTCCGCGTGGGCGGGGACGTGGGACTGGATGAAAAGGGTGTTTTTCTCCGGGTCCAGGCCGCAGGCGATGTACTGGGCCAGCTGCTCCAGTGTCCGCCGGCGCAGGTCCGCCGGGTTCTGCCGCACGGTGATGGTGTGCAGATCCGCCATAAAATAGTAGCACTCAAACTGCTCGGCGCGCTCCGCCCAGTTCTTGATGGCCCCCAGGTAGTTTCCCAGGTGCAGATCGCCGCTGGGCTGGATGCCGGAGAGCATAACCTTCTTCTCATCCATTGTCCATTCTCCTTCTATCGTTGGTAATCCCGCCGCTGTGCAGGTTACATAAGAAATTAGTTTATTGTACCATGCTCCTTGCAAAAGTGCAACCACCTGTTTATAATGCAGAGAAGGGTCTGCTGACCGGGAGCAAAACGGACCTCCCTTTTTAGGCATACCCACCGCTGATCCTAAAATTGCTGCAAGTCCCGAGAGGAGGCTCCCCATGGTCTGGACGGTCTATATCCTCCGCTGCGGCGACGGCACGCTGTACACCGGCGCCACCAACGACCTGCCCCGCCGTCTGGCGGCCCACCGGGCCGGAAAGGGCGCCAAGTACACCCGGGGCCGGGGGCCGCTGGAGCTGGTCTACCGGGAGGAGCAGCCGGACCGCTCCGCCGCCCTTAGGCGGGAGCGGGCGGTGAAGGGCCTTTCCCGCCGGGAAAAGGAGGCCCTGGCAGCCGCCTTTGCCGCCGCGGCCGGGGCGGGAGAAGGACACGGGGCGGAAATGGCCCCTTGCAAGGCAGGGAAATTTGAGATATAATGCACGGGAATTCTGCTGAAATGACAAAAGGGAGGAACATCCTATGCCGAGAGATTCCATGGGAAGAGAGTGGACGCCGTTTGTCCCGGCCAGGCGGATGGGCACCGGGGAGGCCACACTTGGCGGCGCGGTAAGGACCTGCCATACCCCGGTGTGGGCTGGGTCCCTTGGCTGGCTGCGGCTGGGATGGGAGAAATGGAAATGATGGAGAGTCTGCAGTCCCATTTCCGCGATATGCGGGACTTTTGCCGGGGGCAGCTGGGCCGCCTGCCGCTGTGGACGGGGCTTGGTTTCCTTGCGGCCGCCGCCGGGATGTTTGCCCTGTGTATGGCGGACCGGGAGACCACCGCCACCCTGGTGGGGAGCCTTATGGAGATGATGTCGGACAGCGGCGCCATCGACAGCACCGGGGCCATCTCCTTTTTCGGCGTGCTGCTGAACAACTGGTTCGCCATGCTCTTCTCCGTTCTCTACGGGTTCCTCCCCTTCCTCTTCCTGCCCCTCCTGGCCATTGTCAGCAACGGCGCCGTGCTAGGGCTCCTGGCGGCCTGGTATGTGATCCAGGACATCCCCCTCTCCGTCTATGTGATGGCGATCCTGCCCCACGGTATCTTTGAGCTGCCGGCGCTGTTCCTGGCCGTCTCCCTCGGCGTCGCCCTGTGCCGCAACCTGGTCCGCTCCATTACCAAAAGCCCCAAGGCCATGCCGATGATCCCCTTTTTCACCGGCGTGCTGCAGACCATGCTGCTGCTGGTTTTCCCGCTGGTCCTGGCGGCGGCTGTGGTGGAGACCTGGGTCACGCCGGCCCTCCTGGCCCTGCTCTTTGCCTAGGCGCGGCCGGCTGCCTTCCAAGAAAAAATACCGCGCGGCTCCTTTTTCTGGAGCCGCGCGGTATTTTTTCTACCGGGTTTTACTGGTTGTTGGCCGCCTCGTTCACCGCCCGCAGCAGGGCGTCGCAGTCCACGCCGTGGACCATGCAGGCCTCCTCCACGGTCTCGCCGCGGCTGGAGGGGCAGCCCAGGCAGTGCATGCCGATGGACAGGAAGATGGGAGCGGTCTGAGGCGCGATATCCAGGATGTCGCCGATAATGGTCTCTTTGGTAATGTTGATCATGTTGAGCCTCCAAAATTCGGTATCTTCCGGCGAAGATACTTAGTTCGCGGGGATAGTATACCCCATTTTTCACGCTGTTTCAATAGGGAGTTTCAAGAAACCTGCCCTTTTTCACCGGAAACCGCTCCAGCCGCCTATTTTCCGAACACTTTGGCGGCGTAGCGGGCGGACTCGGCGGCGTCCTTGGCGTAGAAGTCCGCGCCGATCTGGTCGGCAAAGCTCTGGGTGACCACCGCCCCGCCCACCATGATCCTGCAGGCATAGCCCGCCTCACGGATCATGCGGATGGTGACGGCGATGTTCTGGGCCGTGGTGGTCATTAGGCTGCTGAGGCCCACCAGGCCGATCTCCTCCCGGCCCAGGGCCTCCACCACCGCCTCCGGCGCCACGTCCCGCCCCAGGTCGATGATCCGGTAGCCATAGTTTTCCAGCAGCATGCGGACAATATTCTTGCCGATGTCGTGGACATCCCCCTTCACTGTGGCCAGCAGGATGGTCCCCTTCTCCCCGGCCCCCTGGGGCAGGTAGCGGTTGACCACGTCAAAGGCCGCCTTGGCCGCCTCGGCGGAGGCCATCAGCTGGGGCAGGAACAGCGCCCCCGCCTCATAGCGGGCCCCCACCAGATCCAGCGCCGGAATCAGCTGGCCGTTGATGACCTCCAGGGGCGGCACGGTCTGGAGGAGACGCTCCGCGGCGGCGGGGACCTCCCCCCGCTTTCCGCTGAGGACCAGCTCCTGGAGGGAGCCGCCGGGCAGCTGCCGCGCCGCCTGGGGCTCCTGCCGCCCGCCGTAGGCGGCGATATAGGCGGCGGCGTCCCCATCCGCCCCCAGCAGCACCTTCGCCGCGGCCACCGTCTCCATCATCCGGCGGCTGGCGGTGTTGAGGATGGCCACATTCAGTCCGGCGGAGAGGTTGGCCGCCAGGAAGGCGCTGTTGAGCGCCTCCCGGTTGGGCAGGCCGTGGGACACGTTGGAGACGCCCAGCACCGTCCGCCACCCCCGGCTCCTGGCGAGGCGGGTGGCCTCCACCGCCACCATGGCCTCCCGCTGGCTGACGGCGGCGGACATGGTGAGGCAGTCCACCAGGAAATCCCCCTCCGGGATCCCCAGCCTGCCGCCGGCCTCGATCACCCGCTCCGCCGCGGAAATCCGCCCCTCCGCTGTATCGGAAATTCCCTTGTCATCCATTGCCAGAACAACAATTGCGCATCCATATTTGGCGGCCAGGGGCAGCATGGCGGCCATGCTCTCCCCGTCGCCGTTGACTGAGTTCAAGATGGGGCGGCCGCTGTAGACCCGCAGGGCGTTCTCCATGGCGGCCGGGTCGGAGCTGTCCAAAACAAGCGGTAAAGGAGAAACCCTTTGCACAGCCTGTACCAGATTGGGAAGGGCCTCCCGCTCGTCGATATCCGGCAGCCCCGCGTTGACCACCAGCAGATCCGCCCCCTCCTGCTCCTGGGCGATGGCCAGCTCCGCGGCGTAGTCGTAATCCTTCGCGTACAGCGCCTCCTTCAGCCGCCGCCGGCCGGTGGGGTTGATCCGTTCGCCCACGGTGAGGATGCTCCTCTCCCCCAGCTGCACCACCCGCTGCCAGCCTGCCACGCAGCCTGGGACCCCCTTGGGCCGCGGGGCGGGCGTCCGCCCCTCCAGGCGGCGGCGGAGGGCGGCGATGTGGGCGGGCGTGGTGCCGCAGCAGCCGCCCAGGAGGGCGGCCCCGTCCTGCAGGAACGCCTCGGCGCAGGCGGAAAATTCCTCCGGCTCCACCGTGAACACCGTCTTCCCCTCCCGCATCTGGGGGAGGCCAGCGTTGGGCTGCACCAGGACGGGGCGGTCCGTATACCGGAGCAGCTCCCGCACCAGGGGCGCCAGCTCCCTCGGCCCCAGGGAGCAGTTGATGCCCACCACCGACGCGCCCAGGGACGTCAAGGTCACCGCGGCGGTCTTGGGCTCTGTCCCCAGGAAGGTTCGGCCGTCCTCGCCAAAGGTCATGGTGACAAAAACGGGCTTGCTGCTGTTCTCCCGGGCGGCCAGCAGGGCCGCCTTGGCCTCCAGCAGGTCGGACATGGTCTCGATCAGGATGAGGTCCGCCCCGGCGGCCTCCCCCGCCCGGACCTGCTCGGCAAAATAGCGGTACGCCTCGTCAAAGGACATCGTCCCCAGGGGCTGGAGCATGGCCCCCAGGGGGCCGATGTCCTGGGCCACCAGCCTGGCCCCGGCCTCCCGCGCCAGGCGGATGGCCGCCACGATGCAGGGTGCAGGATCGCAGCCCATCTTCAGCCGGCTGGCGCCGAAGGTGTTGGTGGTGATGATATCCGCCCCGGCGGCGACATAGGCGGCGTGGATGTCCCGCACCACCTCCGGATGGGTTAGGTTGAGCCGCTCCGGGCTCTCTCCCGTCCGGAGGCCCCGCTCCTGGAGCATGGTCCCCATGCCGCCGTCCAGCAGGTAGTACCGGGAGCCGTCCAGCGTCAGCTCCGCCCTTTGGACAGGGGACCGGGCGCAAAAGACAGTGTGGGGCATGTCCATCCCGCAGTAGTGTTTCAGCTGCGTCCCCACCGGCTCCATCCCCAGCCGGCCCGCCACCGCCTGGGAGGGGGCGTTGCTGTCCCGGATGATGGCGTACACCGCCGGGAAGTGCAGGGTGTCAAAGGCGAAGTCCATGGCGGCCTTGGCGGCCTCCGTGGCATACCCCCTGCCCCAGCGGTCCCGGCGGAGGAGGTAGCCCACCTCGGGGACCGGGCGGCCCTCCCACTCCTGCATGGTGATGCCGCACTGGCCCACCAGCGCCCCGGTGGCCCGCTCGCGGACAGCCCAGAGCCCAAAGCCCCACGTCTCATAGCGGCCCATCTGCCGCTCCATCCACTCCCGCACCTCCGCCTCGGAGAAGGCGTGCTCGTAGGCGTACATGACCGCCGGGTCCTGCAGTATGGCGGCGATCCCCGTCCAGTCCTCCCATGTCATCTCCCGCAGCGTCAAGCGCTCTGTCACCAGCATCATCGTCTCCGCCTCCCGTAATTTTTGGTCGTTTATCCGCCGTCCATGGTACCACAAATCCGCACGGCGGACAAGCCCCTTCCGCCGGGGCCGTCTCGCCATTCTGCCTCCTGGCGCGGCCGGAGGGCGGCCGGACACCGGCCGGGCCGTCCCCCGCAAAAAGTTTCACGGACCCCGGCCGGACCGCTCCCGCGGCCCGCCGGGGCCCGTGAAATTCCATTTCCCGCAGGAAATTCCACCCGTTTTCCCTATGTAAGCCCTCCGCCGGCGCCTTAGGCCCGGGGATGGGCCTTCTGATAGACGTCCTTCAGCTTCTGCTTGACCATGTGGGAGTAGATCTGTGTAGAGGAGATATCCGCGTGGCCCAGCATCTCCTGGATGGAGCGGAGGTCCGCCCCGTTCTCCAGCAGGTGGGCCGCGAAGGAGTGGCGCAGGGTATGGGGGGTGATGTCCTTCTCGATCTGCGCCTTCTCCTGGTAGTACTTGATGATCTTCCAGAACCCCTGGCGGCTCATCCGCTCCCCGTTCATGTTGACGAAGAGGGCCTCCTCATCGCTGCTCAAGATCAGCTGGGGCCGGATGTCCCGGACATAGTCCTGCAGCGCCTTGATGGCGGTGTTGTAGAGGGGGATCATCCGCTCCTTGCCCCGGCTGGTACAGCGGAGCACCCCGATGCTGAAGTTCACGTCATCCAAATTGAGGGCGATCAGCTCGCTGACCCGGATGCCGGTGGCGTACAGCAGCTCCAGCATGGCGTGGTCCCGGTACCCCTTGGCGTCCACACACTGGGGCTGCTCCAAAAAGAGCTCCACCTCCTTGCCGGTGAGGATCTGGGGGTATTTCCGCTCCGCCCGCACCGGCGCCACGCCCTTGGCCGGGTTTTGCCGCACGGCGCCTGTGGAGAGAAGGTAGGTGTAAAAGGACTTCAGCGACGCCACGCCCCTGGCCACGCTGGCGGCGGACTTCCCTTTCCCCGCCATGTAGCTGAGGTACCCCTCCACATGGCTCTGCCTGCACTTGACCAGCGTGGTCTCCGCAACGGTCCGGAGATAGGCGTCAAACTGGCGCACATCCCTCAAGTAGGAGGAGACCGTATTCTCCGAGGCGTGCTTCTCCTCCCGCAGGTAAGCGCCGTATTCCGCGATGTAATCCGTCAAGCAACCCTTCCCCCTCTCCGGCGTATCCTACAGCATGCCCTGCAGGGCAAAGTGAAACAGGCTGGGCGTGAGATACATCTCACAGCACACGCCGAAAATCAACCACACAACACAAATCAGCAGGCGGTACACATAGGCCGCGTCCCGCCCCGCGGGGGCGCACCGCTTTCCCCGGGTGGCGGAGGCCAGCGCGGAGGAGGCCGCCCAGGCGTGGGAGGCGATCCACAGAAAGCAGGGGACAGTGAAAAAAAAGCGGACCCCCAGCGCCGACAGGGCCAGCGCCGTGCCATACCGCCCATAGACCCGCACAAAGCAGGACACCGCAAACATCGCCGTAAACCCATAGACCGCGGAGAGCGCCGGCAGGGCCAGCGCGCCTACGGCGGCAAAGCCCAGCAAAAACGCCGCGGCGGCGTACCCAAAATAGAGCCGCAGCACAGACAGCAGGGACAGCACCGCCTCGCCGCCCTGGGCATAGAGCGCACAATAATCCTCCAGATAATCCGCCAGCGACAGCGCGTCCCCCGCGTAGCAGCGCCCGGCATAGAGCCAGCCGCCCAGCATACCCGCCGCAAACAACACGGCCAACACAGCCGTCTGCACCGCCGCCGTCTGCGGCGGTCTGACGCGAACCCGCCGAACAAGAGATTTCCACGCCACCCGTCATCACCTCAGTCCATCCTATGAGGCGGGGCGGCAGGTTAGAAGTCCTTGTCCGACCGGCGTCATTACCCCTAATACTATAGGTCAATTTTTTTGATTTCGCAAGGGGTTGGGGCAAAGTTGCCGGATTTCGTCAGTTATGACAAAATCTTATGTTAACTACATTATGTAAACTTGCGAAACGGAGGAGGGCGGAGAACATCCGTTCCCCTCTCCCCAGGTACATCTGGTGGGGGATCCGCCCTGCCGCTACCAGATCTTGTCGTTCTCCACCGGCGCCACAAAACCCCTCCTTTCGCGGCGGTTTTTCCCCACCGCGCCCGCGCCGCGGCTGTTTTTGTGCGTTTTGCCAAATCTTTCCTCCCCCTCTCCCCCACGCCGCCGCGCCTTATCCCCACGTTTTTATGTAACCGCCTACCGCCGCCGGGCCCCGGCGCGGCTCTTCCGTTTCCCTCTGCCGCCGAGGCAGGCGGCGACCAGGCCCCCCGCGAGGGACGCCAGCAGGATCCAGGGCAGGTGCCGCAGCTGGCCGCCCCGCTCCGCGCCGGCGAAGGCGGACAGGCACACCGCGGCGGTAAAGATCCCCGCCGTTCCCAGTCCCAGGACCAGCCGCCCCTTCCGCTCCCGCCGCCCCAGCACCGCCACCGCCAGCAGCACCGCAAGGCCGGCGGAGAGGTAGACCAGCAGCGGTGCGCTCCCCTCCCCCACAGCCTCCCGGGACACCAGCAGGGCGTTGACCAGCTGCAGCAGCAGATAGACCAGCAGGGCCGCCGGCGCCGTAAGGCACAATGCGGGCACCTGCCTGTTTTCCGTTTTTCCCATCTCTTCCAGGGCCCCCTTTCCGTTCTTCTACCGTACCTTATGGGACCCAGCGGGAGAATATGCGGCCCCTGCCTTTGAAAAGCGGGCCGCGCCTCCCCCCTGCCGCAAAAAAACACGGGACGCCGCCGCGTCCCGTGTCACTGCGCTCTGCTGTTGTGATCCCGGCCCTTACTTTTCCCAGGGCTCCTTGTCCGCCTTGGCCTTGGCGTCCTCCTTGGACTTGGACTCCTCCTTGGCCTCCAGGGCCTTCTCGTCCTTGTCCTTCTTCTCCTTCTTCTGCGTCTCCGGCATGTCGGAGGTCTGGACGCCGGTGGTGGACACCGCCCACTTGGTCAGCTCCATGCGGACCCGGTCCTCGCTGGTCTCAATGATGATGGTATTTTCATTGACCATGACGATCTTGCCCACGATGCCGCCGATGCTGGTGATCATGTCCCCCTTCTTTAGGGAGTTGCGCATCTCCTGGGCCTGTTTCTTCCGTTTCTGCTCCGGCCGGATCATGAGGAAGTAGACAATACCGACCATCAAAAGAATCATAATAATGCTGGAAAATTGCTCCATGGTATTCTTCTCCTTTGGACCTCTTATGAAATCATAATGTGCTGTATAAAAGCGCCGGAAAATATTATACCGGAGGATACAGGTTTTGGCAAGTCCTAAATTTTCGCCTCCAGCCGGGGGAGATGCTCCCGTCGGAAGTCCTCAAACACCCCCTGGTCCAGCGCCTCCCGGATCCGCTCCATAAGGCGGTTGTAGAAATAGAGGTTGTGCATCACCGCCAGGCGCATGGCCAGCATCTCCCCCGCCGCGAACAGGTGGCGGAGGTAGGCCCGGCTGTACCGCCGGCAGACGGGGCAGTCGCAGTCCGGGTCAATGGGCCGGGTATCCAGCTTGTACTTCTCGTTTTTGATGTTGAGGCTGCCGCCCCAGGTGAAGAGCCGTCCGTGGCGGGCGTTGCGGGCGGGCATGACGCAGTCGAAGAAATCTACACCCCGGGCCACCGCCTCCAGGATGTTCCCCGGCGTCCCCACCCCCATGAGGTACCGGGGCTTATTGGGGGGCATGTGGGGCTCCACGGCCTCGATGACGCGGTACATCACCTCCGCCGGCTCCCCCACCGCAAGGCCGCCGATGGCGTAGCCGTCGCAGTCCAGCTTGGCGATCTCCCGCATGTGCCAGACTCTGAGGTCGTCGTAGGTGCCCCCCTGGTTGATGCCGAAGAGCATCTGGCCGGGGTTGACGCAGCCGGGCAGGGCGCCCAGCCGCTCGTGCTCCGCCTTGCACCGTCTCAGCCACCGCAGCGTCCGCTCGCAGGAATCCTTCACATATTCGTAGGGCGCCGGGTTCTCCACGCACTCGTCAAAGGCCATGGCGATGTCGCTGCCCAGGTTGGACTGGATCTGCATGGACTCCTCCGGCCCCATGAAGATCTTCCGCCCGTCGATGTGGGAGGAGAAGTGGACCCCCTCCTCCTTGATCTTCCGCAGGGAGGCCAGGGAGAACACCTGGAACCCGCCGGAGTCGGTGAGGATGGGGCCATCCCAGGCCATCATCCGGTGGAGGCCCCCCAGGTCCTTCACCACGCCGTCCCCCGGCCGCAGGTGGAGGTGGTAGGTGTTGCACAGGGCGATCTGGCAGCGGACGGCCTCCAGGTCCCCGGCGGAGAGCCCCCCTTTGATGGCGGCCTGGGTGGCCACGTTCATGAAGACCGGCGTCTGCACCACGCCGCCGTGGGCGCATGAAAAACGGCCGCGGCGGGCGCGGCCCTCCCTCTTGATGACTTCAAACATATCTCTTCTCCTGCTGTGTCTGATTCAGCGCCATAAAATACCGGCGCAGCGCCGCTTTGCGCGCCTGGGGCAGAAGGCTCTTCCGGATCCCCTCCACCGCCCCGGCCAGGGCCTCCAGCTCGTGGAGGCAGGCGTCGGGCTTGGCGGAGGCGCGGACGCGGCAGAAGGCCTCCTCCGCCCCAACCGCCCGCAGCTGCTCCGCCGTCTCGATCCCGGCGGCGCGGAGATGTCCCTCCAACACCGGCCCGATGTTGGGCAGCTCACTGGTCCGCATTCTGTTCCTCCCGCTCTTCCTCGTCCCGCTCCGGCGCCTCCCCGGCGTCCTCCTCCGCCTTTTCCGGGCGGAGGGCGGGATCCTCCCGGAGCATCCCGTCAAAGTAGCCGGGGTGGGTCTTGTCCCGCCGGTCCAGCCACGCGGCGATCCGGGGCGTGAGGTACAGCGCGGCGCCGCCGATGGCGAGGAACAGCACCAGGATGGCCAGCACCACCACGATATCGTTGTCGGCATACTGCCGCAGCCACTGGATCATTCCCCGCCCCCCTTACAAGATCAGCATAGCGTCCCCAAAGCTGAAGAAACGGTAGCGCTCACGCACCGCCTCCTCGTAGGCCGCCAGCACATGCTCCCGCCCCGCCAGGGCCGACACCAGCATGATGAGGGTGCTCTCCGGCAGGTGGAAATTGGTGATAAGCCCGTCCATCACTTTGAAACGGTAGCCGGGGTAGATAAAAATTTTCGTCCAGCCGGCCTTCGGCTCCATGTGGCCGTCCTCCGCCGCCCAGCTCTCGATGGTGCGGCAGGAGGTGGTGCCCACGCAAATCACCCGGCCGCCGGATGCTTTGGTGCGGTTGATCAGATCCGCCGTCTCCGGGGGGATGACGCAGTACTCGCTGTGCATATCATGGTCTGTAATGTCCTCTTCCTTCACAGGCCGGAAGGTGCCGAGGCCCACATGCAGCGTCACATACCCGATGGAAACGCCCCGTTTCCGCACCGTCTCCATCAGCTCCCTTGTGAAGTGGAGCCCGGCGGTAGGGGCCGCGGCGCTGCCGTTGACGCGGGAGTACACCGTCTGATAGCGCTCCTGGTCCTGGAGCTCCGCCTTGATGTAGGGGGGCAGGGGCATTTTCCCCAGCCGCTCCAGCACCTCCAGGAAGATCCCCTGGTAGTCAAAGCGCACCAGGCGGTTGCCGCCCTCCACCTCGTCCACGATCTCGGCGGTGAGGGCCCCGTCGCCAAAGGAGACCCGTGCCCCCTTCCGCAGCTTTTTCCCCGGCCGCACCAGGCACTCCCAGGTCTTGTCCCCCCGGTCGATCAGCAGCAGCACCTCGCAGGCCCCGCCGCCGGGGAGCCGATGGCCCAAAAGCCGGGCAGGCAGCACCCGGGAGTCGTTCATAATGAGGCAGTCGCCGGGGCGGAGCAGCTCCGGCAGGTCGTAGAAGTGGCGGTGGGACCAGGCCCCCGTCCCCTTGTCCAGCGTCAGCAGCCGGGAGGCGTCCCGCCGCTCCAGGGGGGTCTGGGCGATCAGCTCCTCCGGCAGGTCAAAATAAAAATCATGTGTCTTCAACTTATCTCACTGCTTTCTCAATGGTCACATCCGTATAATAGAAGTGCAAAATCTCCTCATAGCCCCGGCCCAGCTCCGCCATGGCCCTGGCGCCGTACTGGCTCATCCCAACATTGTGGCCGTTTCCCGTGCCGGTGACGGTGAAGACGCCGGCGCTCCCGCCGGAGCTGTGGCTGCCGCCGCCCTGCTGGAGCAACTGAAGGCCGCTGCCGGTGATCACATAGGTCTCCCCGCCGCTGTAGGCGGAGATGGCGCCGCCGCCGGAGATCACATAGTTGCCCCCCACCTCGCTGAGCACGGTGCCGTCGCCGTTGACGGGGTACCCCTCCCCGCCGCCGCTGCCGCCGGAGACGGCGTAGCGCAGGCTGCGGACGCTCTTGCCGCTGATGACGCCGTTCCAGATGGTGCGGCAGGTCTCGCCGGTGACGGTGACTGTCCCGGCGCTGCCCACAAAGGTCACAGCCGCCACATTGCCCACCTCCGTGGTCCGGGAGACATACACATCCTCCACCGTCCCCACGGACCGGCCCTTGCTGGAAAGGATCCGGCCCAGCTCGTCGGCGGTGAAGGTGACGGAATACTGGTAGCTGGGGATGGAGATCATGGACTCATAGGGGTCGATCCTCCCCTGGAGATACCCCACGTCGCTGCCCCACACGTTTTCCGCCGACTCGCTGGCCCCGCCGTTGGAGGAGGAATACACCGCCTCGATCAGCTCCCCCTCGTAGTAGAGGCAGAGCCCCTCGGTCTCCTCCACCGCCCGGTCGCTGAGGGCCGTGGCGTTCCCCACGCCGCGGTAGGTCTGGCAGTCGCTGCCGGTGCAGACGTCAAAGCCGTCTCCCCGGTGCCAGTCGGCCCGGAGGGCGTAGGTCCTGGCGCAGACCGCCTGGGCCTTCAGCGCCTCCAGGGGCCAGCTGGGGCTCATCTCATAGGGCACCACGCCCTTGACATAGTCGTCAACGCCCAGCACATTGATGACGGAGAGGTTCCCCCCTGTGGTGCGGGGGTATTCAAAGCCGCCGTAGTACCGGCAGCCCTTGAACCAGGTCACCGTGGGGGACGCCCCCATCGGCATCACCCCCAGGCTGATGGCACCAGAGCAGTCGAACTCGAATAGGATAGTCCGGGTGCCGGTGACGGTGATGGTGACGGCGGTGCCGGTGGGCTCCGCCACGTCGGCGGCAAAGGGGTGCTGCCCGCCGTCCAGATCCCGCCACTGGGTCCCTACATAGAGGGCGGCGCTGGCCGCCGCGTCCGTCCGGTTCGTGAAGTGGCCGATCCGCAGGCGGTAGGTCCCGTTGATATAGGCGGGAAAGGCCCCTTCAAACTGGCCCGCCGCGTAGGACACCTCCTCCCAGGTGGAGAAGGCGTCCGCCAGCTGGATGTGGTAGCCGCCGATGTCGGCGCCGCTGCCGGCGGGGGAATAGGTCCCGTCGGCGGCGATGGCGATGGGGCCGTCCGCGGTCATGGAGATCTCGTTGGTTTCAATGGCGCCAAGGCCGACGAAATCCCGCCCGTCGATGAAATAGCCTACCGTATAGCCCCAGCCGGAGCCTGTCACATTCTGGAGGTTGGCGGAGAAAAGGGCGTCGGACCCGTAGCGCAGGCCCACCCGCAGTGTGTCCTCTGCCGCATAGGCAGAAACGGTGAAAATGCCCATCAGAAAGAAACAGAGCAGAAAAGATCGAAAAAACTTGTTCATATAACCTCTAACCCCTGGGAAATCCTGTTGACAGGTTGCAAAAAATGTGGTATGACATAGTCTACTGAAAAGAGGCCGCGCCGCAGGATGAATCCTTTACATTATAGCGAAAAACCGCGGACTTTGCAAGTCAAAGACTTTTCAATTCTGATGACGACAGGAGGAGTTCCCCAATGGAAAAATATCGTGTAGGCGTGATCGGCGGCACCGGCATGGTGGGCCAGCGCTTTGTCTCTCTGATGGAAAATCACCCCTGGTTCCAGCTGACGGTCATCGCCGCCAGCAGCCGCAGCGCCGGCAAGCCCTATGCCGAGGCCGTTGGCAGCCGCTGGGCCATCGGCGGCGAGATCCCACAGGAGGCCCGGGACATCGTGGTGATGGACGCGGAGGCTGACGCGGAGAAGATCGCGGGGCTGGTGGACTTTGTCTTCTGCGCCGTGGACATGAAGAAGGAGGAGATCCGGGCGCTGGAGGAGAAGTACGCCAAGCTGGAGTGCCCGGTGGTGTCCAACAACTCCGCCCACCGCTGGACCGAGGACGTGCCCATGGTGATCCCCGAGATCAACGCCGACCACATCCAGGTCATTGACGCCCAGCGCAAGCGCCTGGGCACCAAGCGGGGCTTTATCGCCGTCAAGTCCAACTGCTCCCTGCAGTCCTATGTGCCGGCCCTCCACCCGCTGAAGAAATACGGCCTGGAGAAGGCCCTGGTCTGCACCTACCAGGCCATCTCCGGGGCGGGCAAGACCTTTGAGACCTGGCCGGAGATGGTGGACAACGTCATCCCCTACATCGGCGGCGAGGAGGAGAAGAGCGAGCAGGAGCCGCTGAAGATCTGGGGGCATGTGGGCGACGGGAAGATCGTCTGCAGCGACGGTCCCTCCGTCACCGCCCAGTGCATCCGCGTGGCCGCCAGCGACGGGCACATGGCCGCCTGCTTTATGAAGTTTGCCGACGGCAAGGCCCCCTCCATGGACCAGATCAAGGCCGACTGGGCCGCCTTCTCCGGCAAGCCCCAGGCGCTGAACCTGCCCTCCGCCCCCAAGCAGTTCCTCCACTACTTTGAGGAGGAGAACCGGCCCCAGACCAAGCTGGACCGGATGCTGGAAAACGGCATGGCCGTCTCCATCGGCCGCCTGCGGCCGGACACCCAGTACGACTACAAGTTTGTCTGCCTCAGCCATAACACCCTCCGCGGCGCCGCCGGCGGCGCGGTGCTGCTGGCGGAGCTGCTGTGCGCCGAGGGGTATATCACCAAGGCGTAAAGGGCCTGCTTCTCCGGGTTGTTAAGCCCTGCGGCTGCTTTTCGCGACAGTTACCAGCGTCCCGCTGACGCGCCGGAGGCTCCCCTACCTTCCATACACAAAAGAGGACGGATCCAGGATCCGCCCTCTTTTTCTATGTTGTCCCCTTGTTTTCCCCGTTCGCTTGTTAGGAGGTATATTGTGAAGTCACCGATCTTTACAGGCTCTGCCGTTGCTATCATTACGCCCTTTAACCGTGAGACCGTGGATCTCCTTGCCCTGGGCCGCCTTCTGGAGCTGCAGATCGCCGGGCACACCGACGCCATCGTGGTCTGCGGCACCACCGGCGAGGCGGCCACCATGTCCTATGTGGAGCGGATGCGGACCATTGAGTTTACGGTCCGGCAGGTAGACGGGCGGGTCCCCGTCATCGCAGGCACCGGCGCCAACAACACGGAAACCGCCATTACCCTCTCCAAGGACGCGGCCCTGGCCGGGGTGGACGCCCTGCTGGTGGTGACGCCCTTCTACAACAAGGCCACCCAAGGCGGCCTCCTGCGCCACTACACCACCATCGCCGACGCGGTGGACCGGCCCATGATCCTCTGCAACGTCCCCTCCCGCACCGGCGTGTGTGTCGGCGCGGAGACCTATGCCGCCCTGGCCCAGCACCCCAACATCGCCGGCGTCAAGGAGGCCAGCGGGGACTTCTCCCTCATCCAGGAGACCCTGCTGCGCTGCCCGGAGGACTTCACCCTCTGGTCCGGCAACGACGAGGACACCGCCGCCATCTGCATGCTGGGCGGAAAGGGCGTCATCTCCGTGGCGGCCAACCTGGTCCCCCAGGCGATGCACGACCTGGCCGCCGCCTGCCTAAGGAACGACTGCCGCCTGGCCGGGCAGCTGCAGCTGCAGCTGTACCCCCTCATCAAGGCGCTGTTCTGCGAGGTCAACCCCATCCCCGTAAAAACCGCCCTGGCGATGATGGGCCTTTGCGAGGAGCGGCTGCGCCTGCCCCTGTGTGAAATGACGGCGGCCCACCGCCGCCGCCTGCAGGAGGTGCTGGAGGAGTACGAGCTGCTGTAGCGAAAAAGCGGAGGGAAACGGCACATCCGTCTGGACGGATGTGCCGTTTCCTTTTTTAGGCTGCGCGCTCCCCCGCCGCGGCGCCGCTGTCACAGCTTCTTCACAAACAGCGCCCGGATGGCGTTGAGCACCGCCAGGATCATCACCCCCACGTCGGCGAAGATGGCCAGCCACATGCCGGCCAGCCCCAGGGCCACCAGCATAAGGCAGAGAAGTTTCACCCCGATGGCGAAGACGATGTTCTGGTACACGATGCCCAGGCACCTGCGGGAGATGCGGATGGCCTTGGCGATCTTTAGGGGGTCGTCGTCCATGAGCACCACGTCGGCCGCCTCGATGGCGGCGTCGGAGCCCAGGGCCCCCATGGCGATGCCGATGTCCGCCCGGGAGAGGACGGGGGCGTCGTTGATGCCGTCCCCCACGAAGGCCAGCTTCTCCCGGCCCTGCTTGGCGGCCA
>CALWXD010000048.1 GCA_944385425.1 uncultured Oscillospiraceae bacterium
ACACCAGGCCCGCCTCCTCCAGCCGGTAGAGCACCGGGTAGATGGTCCCCTCCCGGGCGCCGCCGAAGATCTCGCCGCCCCGCTGGTTCAGGGCCGTCAGCAGCTCGTAGCCGTAGGTCTCCCCCCGAGCGATGCGGCACAGCAGCACCAGCTCCAGCGCCCCCTTTTTGAACTGGCGCACATATTTCGTCTCCAGTTTCTTCGCCTCCCAACCTTTGTATTGCTAAATATCAACGGCATACCTATATACTTAGCGAAACTAATTAGCAATACTAAGTATATGGGCATGGGGGCGGTTTGTCAAGAGGGAATTTTCCGCCCCCGGCGCCGGGACAAGGAGTCTCTTGCAAAATCCCTGTGCTTGCCTTATAATATGTAATATTGACACGCCTCGCGCGATGGGATGAAAGGGGAGGGCGCATGAAACTGTTTGCGCCGCAATTTAGGGGCTGCACCCGGTGGTATTTCTTCGGCGTGCTGGTGGCTGTGGAGCTGGTGATGTCTTTCTCCTTCCTGGGCTATTTCCATGTGGAGCCCATCTCCATCACCATCGCCTACCTGCCCGTCCTGCTGGCGGGGGCGCTGATTGGCCCGCTGGAGTCCACCCTCTTGGGCGCGGTCTTCGGCATGGCCAGCATGTGGAAGGCCTCCGCCAGCTATGTTATGGCCTTTGACCAGCTCTTTTCCCCCGCGATGAGCGGCCACCCCATGGAGAGCTTCCTGCTCAGCATAGGCAGCCGGGCCCTGTTTGGCCTCGCCGTGGGGCTGCTCTACTGCCTGGCCCGCCACGCGCGGCCCCAGTGGCTGTGGATGGGGATTGTCTCCTTCTTCGGCCCCACCATCCACTCCGCCCTGGTCTACAGCGCGCTGATGGCCTTCTTTCCCGAGACGGGGTACACCCCGCTCCACTCCATACGCAGCCTAACCACGCTGAATGGGCTTATCACCGCCCTGGTGTCCGCGGGGATCGTGGCGCTGGGCCGGTTTATCATGCGGACCAGGACGTGGCGGAAATTCTTGGAGCGCATAGAGGCCCCCCGCAATATCTATCTTGGCGAGCATTACCACACGCTGTGGACGGCCTGCATCATCCTGGTGGCCCTCCTCTCCTCCGTGGCGGTGGCCATCTACTTTGTCAACCGGATGGACCGGGTTTTGGAGCAGAAGGGGATCTCCCTCAACGACGTGGAGCACGCGGACCTGCTCCACCTGCAGATCCAGTTTCTCATTGGCATCCTCTCCATGATGGCTCTGGTGGTCCTGTTCCTCATTTTCAACCGGCGCTATACCACCTACATGAGCCGGGAGGCCGGGAAGGACGCGCTGACCGGCGTACTCAACCGGAAGGCGTTTTTCCAGGCCTGCGGGAAAATGCTGCGGCAGATGTCCTTCCAGGAGGGGGTCTGCGGCTATTTCCTTATGATTGACATGGACCACTTTAAGGAGATCAACGACCGCTACGGCCACCCGGAGGGGGACCGGGCCCTCAAGGAGATGGTGCTGGAGCTGCACGCGATTTTTGAGCAGGACGGGTTCATCGGCCGCATCGGCGGCGATGAATTTGCCCTCCTGCTGTATATGCCCCTCACCCGGGAAGAGCTGGAGGAGCACCTGCAGCGGCTTCTCAGCCGGCTGCGCAAAATCACCTGCGGGGAGGGGCAAAACCTCTCCTGTAGCATCGGCGTCCAGCCCATCCGCGGGGGAAAAACCGGAGAGGAGCTGTACCAGGCGGCGGACCACCTGCTGTACCTGGCGAAGCAATACGGGAGGGGCCGGTATGTCATCGGCCCGGCGGAGGAGCTGGAGAACAAGGAAAGGGCGGGATGAGCCGCCCGGCCGGCGGGCTTTCGCCATGGCGGTCCGGCGCACCTCAGCAAAGTGGATATCAAATTGGGGGGCGGATCCGAAAGGATCCGCCCCCTCAGTTTGTTTCGAGAAAGCCGCCCCCATTCCGCCAGGCGGCTCCCGTTCCGTTGCCGCGCATGCTCCCCGGCGCCTCTTTTCGCGCTGACTCGGCGGGACAGACACTGCCGCCTGCGGGCTTGATGGGAAAGGCGCGCCCCCGCCGGGGGATTTCCCCCCCTTAGGCGTGGAGGAGCTCCGTGTTGCGGTACTGCACCGCCTCGGCGATGTGGGCGGCGGAGATCTGCTCCGCCCCCTCCAGGTCCGCGATGGTCCGGGCCACCCGGAGGACCCGGTCGTGGCTGCGGGCGGTGAGGCCCAGGCGGCGGAAGGCGCTGTAGAGCACCTTCTCCCCGGCGCTGTCCAGGGCGCAGAGTCGGCCGATGAGCTCCGGCGGCATCTGGGCGTTGCAGGCGGCGCCGCTGCCCGCCAGCCGCCTGGCCTGGATGGCCCGGGCGGCGTCCACCCGTTTTTTGATCTCGGCGGAGGGCTCCGGCGTCTCCCGCCGGCGCATGGAGGCAAAGGCCACCGGCGGCACCTCCACATGGAGGTCGATCCGGTCCAGGATGGGGCCGGAGATCTTCTGCACATACCGCTCCACCTGCTGGGGCGTGCAGCGGCAGCGGCGGTCGGGGTGGCCGTACCAGCCGCAGCGGCAGGGGTTCATGGCGCACACCAGCATAAAGCGGCTGGGCAGGCGCACCGTGCCGGCGGCCCGGGTGATGGTGATCTCCCCATCCTCCATGGGCTGGCGCAGCACCTCCAGCACGTCCTTGTGGAACTCCGGCAGCTCGTCTAAAAACAGCACCCCGTTGTGGGCCAGGGAGATCTCCCCCGGCCTGGGGACGCCGCCGCCCCCGGCCATGGCCACGGAGGAGAGGGTGTGGTGGGGGCTGCGGAAGGGCCGGCGGGCAAGGAGGGGCCGGGCCGGGTCCGTCAGCCCCGCCACGGACCAGATCTCCGTGGCCTCCAGGGCCTCCTGCCGCGTCATGTCCGGCAGGATGGAGGGCAGGCGCCGGGCCAGCATGGATTTGCCCGCCCCCGGCGGGCCGATGAGCAGCAGGTTGTGGCCCCCGGCGGCGGCGATCTCCATGGCCCGTTTCACATTCTCCTGCCCCATCACGTCGGCAAAGTCCGGCATGGGCTCCTCCGCCTCCCCCGGCGTCCACGCCGGGGCGGGGGCCAGGGCGGCCTCCCCTCTGAGGTGGGCCAGCAGCTCCGCCGCGCCGGAGACGGGGTAGACCGTGAGCCCATCGGCCAGGGTGGCCTCGGCGGCGTTCTCCGCCGGGACATACAGCTCCCGGATCCCCAGGCGGACGGCGGCCATGGCCATGGGCAGCACCCCGTTGACCGGCCGCAGGGCCCCGGTGAGGCTCAGCTCCCCCAGGAACGCCGCCCCCTCCGGCGGGGGGTCAATGTCCCCCTGGGCGGCCAGCAGGCCCAGCAGGATGGGCAGGTCGTAGAGGGTTCCCTCCTTCCGCAGGGCGGCGGGGGCCAGGTTGACGGTGATGCGGGAGACGGGGAGCTTGCCCCCGCAGGACTTGACGGCGGAGCGGACCCGCTCCCGCGCCTCCTTCACCGCCGCGTCGGGCAGGCCCACCACGTCGAAGGCGGGCAGCCCCCCGCTGAGGGCGCACTCCACGGCCACGCCGTAGCCGGTGATCCCCTGCAGCCCCAGGGAGCGGACTGTTACAACCATAGGACGCTCCTTCCCGCGCCGCTGCCATCCCGGCGGAAAACCGGGCAAAACGGCGCCAAATTGGAATTTTTACCAGTTCATTTTAGCATAAACGGCGGCGGGAGGAAAGGGAGATTTGCAAAAAGCGACAAAAAACCGGGGAAGGGTTTGTGCCAATCGTAAGATTTTCGGAAAAGCAGAAAAAAAGGGGATGGACGCTTTACAGAACAGCCTGTCCGTGGTATAGTAGTATCTGTATGAATACCAGCTTTGTATTTTGTTTTTCACTGGCAAGCAAGGCAGTATCAACATGACAGGAGGATGTATTTCTATGGCAAGAAAGTTCAAGTCCATGGACGGCAATACCGCGGCGGCGCATGTCTCCTATGCGTTTTCCGAGGTGGCGGCGATCTACCCGATCACCCCGTCCAGCCCCATGGCAGACCTGGTGGATCAGTGGTCCGCCAACGGTCTGAAAAACATCTTTGGCACCCAGGTAAAGGTGGTGGAGATGGAGTCTGAGGCCGGCGCCGCCGGCGCGGTCCACGGCTCCCTGGGCGCCGGCGCCCTCACCACCACCTACACTGCGTCCCAGGGCCTGCTGCTGATGATTCCCAACATGTACAAGATCGCGGCCGAGCAGCTGCCCACCGTCTTCCACGTCTCCGCCCGCACCGTGTCCACCCACGCGCTGAACATCTTCGGCGACCACTCCGACGTCATGGCCTGCCGCCAGACCGGCTTTGCCATGCTGGCTGAGGGCAACGTGCAGGAGGTCATGGACCTGGCCCCGGTGGCCCATCTGTCCGCCATCAGCGGCAAGGTGCCCTTCATCAACTTCTTCGACGGGTTCCGCACCAGCCACGAGATCCAGAAGGTGGCCGTGTGGGACTACGAGGATCTGAAGGACATGTGCGACATGGAGGCCGTTGCCGCCTTCCGCCAGCACGCATTGAACCCCGAGCATCCCCACATGCGCGGCTCCCACGAGAACGGCGACATCTTCTTCCAGCACCG
>CALWXD010000049.1 GCA_944385425.1 uncultured Oscillospiraceae bacterium
ATGGCGCTCCAGTTGCAGCCGCTGTAGATCACCTTCCGGTCCGGCTTGCAGATCACCAGGGAGAAGTCCGCCAGGGCATAGAAGTCGATGCCGTCCCGGATGGCGTCGTCCGTTGCGTAGAGCCTTGTCAGCTCCAGGGTGTACTGGCACTGCCCGTTGATGGTGGCGATGGGCTCCGCCTCGCCGAAGGCCTCGATGGGCGTGCTGCTCTTGGCGGCCCGGGCGGTGTAGCTCTGCACCACCGCCACCTTTCTCCCCTCCAGCTCCAGATAGATGTCGCTGCTGGTGGGGTATCCTGTTACGCTGGCCATATAGCCCCTCCTTCCTTACACTGTGATGTGGGCGGTGAGGTAGATCTGGTTGAGCCCGTTGGCCACGCCAAAGCTGAACTCCACCAGGCACACGGTGGGGTCGGTGCTGTCCGCCTCCACCGTCACCTCGCCGTAGCTGTCAATGATCTCCGCCGCCAGCTTGTTCTCCAGCTCCACGATCACCTGGGAGCGGATGGCCCCTCTGGTCTGTGGGGTGTTCTTGGTGCGGGTGAACCGGTTTCGCAAAGCGCTGCGGACCGTGGGGATCACGTCGTCCACCACCAGGATGGTGGTCAGCTCCCGCCAGGTGGTGTCGCTCTCGCCGCCGGTCTTGGTCCGGGTGGTGATGCCCCGCACCGGGGACACCACGCCCCCCACCGCCTCCAGGGGCGTGACACCGCCCCGCACCAGAAGGTCGATGTCATTGTCGGTGTACCGCTGGGACACGCCCCCCAGCCCCTGCAGCGCCGCGCCGTTGATGGGGATGGCGGGGTCGCTGCCCGAGGCGATGAGGCCCGCCACCGCCGCGGCGGCGCAGACCCCGGAGAGGGCCGTGCCGCCGCTGTCCACAACGTCCGGCCCCACAAGGACCATCCGCTCGCTGTTGAGGGCGGCGGCCCGGTCCGTCAGCTCCGTCACCGTCTCCTCCTCGCTGCCGATGACGCCGATGCGCTCCCGCCTTGCGGCGGAGGCGCTCTCCAGGCTGGTCCGCAGCAGCTGCTGCACCGTCAGCTCCCCGCTGCCGCATACCACCACCTGGATGTCGTCCTCCATGGCCAGCAGGTCAAAGGCGTCCGCGTAGTCCGCGGCGGAGGCGGCCCGCACCGCCTTCACCGCCGTGGCCCCGTTGAGGAACATCAAGCGGATCAAGGCCGCCATATTCGTCCCCTCCGTGTCCTGCCCGAAGGCCGCCACCGCGGCGTCGTAGCTGGTGAGCAGCGTCACGCTGTCCGCCGCCCCCTTGGCCGCCAGGGCCGCGATGCCGATGACCTTGGCCGCGCTGCCGCCCCGCACCACGGAGGACGCATCGTAGGAGGAGTAGACCCCCGGCCGCTCATGAATGATTGTGCTCAAACAACTGGCACTCCTTTCAGCTTAAAGTCAAGTATCTCTCCCGTTTCCGCCTGGACGTCGGCCAGGAAGTAGGCCCTGCACCGCAGCGTAAGGCGCTGGCGGTACATGGCGAGGACCTCGTCCCACCGCGTCTCGTCCCAGGCCGCCCCGTCCAGCTTGAGGCCGCTGGGGAGCGGGCCGCCGTACAGGGCCTCGTAGGCTTTCTCCAAAAGCTCTGTGCACCCCGCCGCCCCGGCCTCCCGGCTGGAGAAGGCGTCGATGGCCGCCGTCACCTCCAGGCGTCTGCCGTAGGTGTCCACCCAGGTCTCCTTCTTCCCGTCGTACCGCTGGCCGAGATAGTCGGAAAACCCCGCCGTCTCCCCGGCGCCGCCGGCAAAGCCCACCGCCGCCGTCGGCGCGGTATAGTATGCCGCTCCCTTTTCCGGCCAGGCCGCCGCGGCGCTGATCCCTGCCGTCCCAAGGCATCGGACCAGCTCTGTGCGGATCTGCTCCAGCGCGCTCACTGCGCTCCCTCCTTCCACGGCCGCAGCACCCCGTGCCAGTACAGGATTTCATCTCCAAACGCCACCGGCGCCGCCCTCTGCACGGCGAAATGCTCCCCGCCGCAGGAGAGCTTGTCCCCCTCCCGCACCGCCGGCTGCCCCGGCCCGATGTACCGCCAGCGCCGCCGGTCCACCCAGCCCAGGGGGGTGGCGGCCACGGGCGCCTGTTCCTCCTCCCGGCGCAGGGGCTGCACAAAGGCGGAGAAGGTCTCCGCCTTCCCGTCCCGCGTTAGCGTCACGGCCTGCCCATAGGCCCGGAAAAGAGTGCTGAGTATCTCCCTCATCCCCGCACCCCCAGGAAGGCAAAGCCCCCGCCGGCGCAGTAGGGCGCCATGATCTCCCGGGCCTGGCGGCGCAGGGCCTCCGCTCCTGCGCCGCTTGAAGAGCGGGTCACGGAGATGTCCCCCGCCGTAAACCGCTCCACGCCCTCCGCCGCTCCCTGCCGCGTTCCCAGCAGGTCCGCCGCCGTAAGCAGCGCCGCGGCGCAGAGAAAGGCCCCGCCGCACGTCTCCGCCGTTACATCCGCCCGCAGCATAGCCGTTAGGCGCTGCTCCGCCGCCCCGGCCAGCAGTCCCAGCAGCTCCTCCTCCGCCTCTGTTGCCCCTGCCAGCGTCCTGGCCAGCGCGATGATCTCATCGGTCACGCCCCTCTCCCCTTTCTCTTTTCCGTTCTCAGATGGTCAGCACCTTGCTGGCCCCCTGGTACAGCTTGGCAAAGCCGGAGATGCTGGTGATGGCCGCCCGCTCCAGCTGCCGGTCGATGAGCTTGTCATACTCCACCAGCACCTCCCCGTTGGTCACCATCTCCAGGGCGTAGCTGCGGTCCAGGCCGATGAGCTTTCCCGCCGGCATGGCGCTGGTCCGCAGCAGGGTGGCCCCCAGGGGGGTGGTGAGGGTGCCGGTGGCCTGGAAATTCAGCCCCGTCATGGGGTTTTGGAACTCGCTGAGCTTCAGCAGCTTCAGCATCACGTCCCCCGGCACCAGGATGGTGTTCATGGTGTAGGGGTCAAACTCCGCCCAGAAGGCCAGCAGCGCGTCGTAGGTCAGCGTCCCGCTGGTGCCGCCGATGGTTTCGTCCCCGACGGCGAAGGCGTCGGCGGCGTTGCCGTTGCCGTCGCCGTTGATTACCACGTCGATGGCGTCCTCCAGGTGCATCCGGGCGATGTGGCTGCCGATCTGCCGCAGCGTCACGGAGAAGAGGTCCAGCCGCTGGTACCGCACCGCCTCATAGGAGCCCACCAGCATCCTGCCCCGCTTGTGGAGCTTGACCAGGTTCTCCTGCGTCTTCACCAGGGTCTCCGGCAGGGCCGCGCCCTCCTCCACCCGGCGGAGGCTCTTCTCCTCCTCGGAGGGGGTGGAGGCGATGGAGCGGTAGTCCATGCCGCTGAATTTGGTCACCGTGGCGGTGAGGCTGGGAAGGATGTTGTCCTCCTCCATGCCCTGGCGCACCACCCGGGAGACAAATTCCGGGAACAGCACGGAGGACTCGGTGGAGTAGAAGAATTTCTCCACCATATCCGAGGCCGCCCCCTTCACCTTGATGTCAAAGCGCTTGAGCTGCCGCTGGAAGGCGTCCATGCCCTCCAGGGCGGTGCCCCGGTAGTTTTCGCTGGGGTCCACGCTCTCCAGCACCTGGGTAAAGGACTTGCCGCTCTCGCCGTACATCCCCTTGTCCAGTCTCACCTGTTCAAAGCCGTAGGTCATCGTCTCTCTCCTCCTTCTCACAGCAAAAAGGTGACCGTCTGGGCCGCGGTGTCCACATCCACCGCCAGATAGCTGGCGGTGCCGCCGCTTTTCACGCCGCCCGTTCCGTCGGCGCACAGCGCCGCATAGCCAACGGTGGGGGCCGTGCCGCTGTAGGGCAGGGTCACAAAGCCCCCCAGCTGCACCGCGCAGGCCCCGTCCCGCTCCGACACGGCCACGCCGCAAAACGCCTCACCGGCGCTGCACGCGGCCACGGTGCCGTTGGCGCTGACCTTCACCGGGCTACCCTGCTCCAGCTCTCCGGCCAAAAAGGTGGCGCACCACCGGCCGATCCCCTCAAACGATACGCTCATCATCATATCCTCCGTTTCATATTCCGATCTTTGCTCTCACACCAGGAAGGCCCCGCCGTCCTCTGCCGCCGCTCCCTCGCCGCGGCAGATCTGCACCCCCGGCAGCGGCATGGCCGCCACCCGTTTCTGGTAGACCCGCCGCAGCTCCAGGATCTCCCGCTCCTCCAGCCGCCGGACGACGGCGGCAAAGAGGTCCCCGTCCAGGTCCGCGTCCGCCGTGCAGGCCAGGCGCACCAGCTCCTTCCGCAGCCCCTCCAGGTAGCTCCGGCCCAGCTGGGCCTCCTTCTCCAGCGTCTCCAGCTCGCACAGCCACCCTCTGGCTCCCGTGCGCTCCAGATAGCTCTTCAGCCCCTCCCCCTTGGGGTGGAGGCCCTTTCGCACCACGCCGGCCTCCCGCTGGGCGGGCACCGCCACAAAGGACCACTCGTAGGCGTCCGCCGCCCCCTCCAGCGTCACATAGCACAGCCGTCCGTCGTATCGCCTTCCGGGCACATGGCCGCAGGGACCCTCGCTGCGGTCCCTGCCGCAGATGGAGCAGATCTGCCGTTTCATGCTGCACCCCACGCTGACCTCTTTTTTGATCCCGCCCTCGATCTCCGCGATCAGCTCCGCGTTTTTCTCCGAGCGCAGCATATAGGCGTAGCCCTTCAAATAGCAGTAGCTCTCCCCCGTCTCCGTGGGGATGCCCGGCTCCTCCACCACCTCGGTGCGGTAGATCCGGGCGGTCTGCTCCTTTGCCGACCACTGGTGGTCAAAGATGCAGCTGCGCCCCAAAAAGAGCTCCCCCAGCTCCTCCAGGGCCGCCCGGCTGAACCGCTCAAAGTCCCGGTCCACCTCGTTGTCGCACAGCCGCACGGCAAAGGTGTAGACCTGCTCCGCCGTCAGCTCCCCCTTGGCCAGGGCGTTGATCTCCCGCAGATCCTCCTGGCTCACCGCCGTTCCGGCCACGCCGGCGGCGGATTTTTTCACATCCATCATCTCTGGCTCTCCTCCGCGTCATTTTTCAGCCGCAGCTGCCGGGCCTGCTCCCGGTACCAGGCCGCCTTGGCCTCCTCCAGCTCGTCCTGCAGGTTGATGCTCTCCCACACCGCCTCACAGCCGCAGTAGAACCCGTGGAGCCGCAGCCACGTCCTGCCGATCCGCTCCACCGCCGGCGTCAGCGTCCGTCTGAGGGCCTCCAGCTCCGAGGTGAGCATATCCGCCTGCTGGGCGCTCATCCGCTCGGTGGAGGACCAGCTCAGTCCCAGCATAAAGGGCGGGATGCCGCTTTTGGCCACCAGCTGCTCCAGGATCTGCCGCACCGGCACCTCGCTGTCCAGCACCTGGTTGTCCGCGCCGATGACCTTGATCTCCACGTCCCCCACCGCCACAAAGTCCCGCACATGGCCGTTTCTGGTGCTCTGCATGGCCCGGCTCCACTCCTGGGCGATCTGCTGGCTGCGCTCCTGGGCCGTCCCCGCGTCCAGCTCGCCGCCCTGGGGCTTGTAGACCACGGCAAAGCGCACGTTGCCCATCCGGTCCCAGTTGGCGCCCATGGCCCGGTAGATCTTGCCCAAAAGCTCCGTCAGAAAGGGCATGGACCGCAGCAGCGACACGCCGTAGGGGCTGTAGGCCTCCGGGCAGTAGGGGGTGAACAGCAGCAAATCCTGCCGGGGCAGGGGCCTTGGCTGCCCGCCGTGCCAGGTGCAGAGGGTAAAGTCCAGGGGCGTCTCCCCCTCCCGGACACAGACGTCCTCCACCCTGGCGCACAGCAGCGCCGCAATGTCCCGCCCGTCGCCGGAGAGGACCATCTCCCCCACCCCCTGCCCATAGGTGAGCATGGAGTCCAGGTAACTGTCCAAAAAGGCCTGCAGCCCCCGCTGCCCCCGTCCCGCCGGCACGGTGCGGAGAAACTCCTGCAGCTGTCTCTGCCCCTCCGGGTCCGCGCACGTCACGTTTACGCCCCCGCACAGCCGCACCAGCTTCCCGATGGCCGCGTCCACCACCGGCACCGCCTCCCGGATGGCCCGGTACAGCCGCCGCTCCGGGCCGCCCAGCCCCTCCCCTCCGGTCAGAAGGCCGAAGGGCAGCGCCGCCTGGCTGCGGATCTGGGTGGAGACGCCGGCCATCGCCTCCCGCTTTTTTCTCAGTAACGCCATACCATCATGAGTTCCTTTCCCTCCTCGTTGTCGCCGGCGAGGGCCGGCGGCCTACCGCTCCACCGACACCGCGGCAAAGCCGCCGCCTCCCGCCTTCCCCGCCACGGTCGCCGCGAAATACCGCAGCTCATCCATGGCGTGGTCGTTCTCCTTGCGGGGCGCCTCCTGCCCGCCCCCCTCCTCCCAGCAGTAGGAGGCCATCTCTCTTAAGCAGGCCTCGCAGCCGGAGCAGATGACCAGCCTGCCGCTTTTGAGCAGTCCCGCGGTCAGCCGGATCCCGGATAATACATCATTGTCCGCTTTGACCACGCGGAACCCCTCCTGCCGCAGGGCGGCGATAAAGCTGGCCGCGGACGGATCCACCACGATCTGTTCTATGGTCCTGCCGCCGGCCAGGCGCCGAAGGTCCTCCACATACTCCTGGTCTGTCTTCTGCCTGCC
>CALWXD010000050.1 GCA_944385425.1 uncultured Oscillospiraceae bacterium
CAGCTGCAGAAGGGGGCGTAAGGGAATGGAGCTTGCCCTCTCGCTGCTGTCCGTGCTGGGCCTCAACAGCGTCCTCCTGTTCTTCATCAAGCGCTATTTCGACCGCCGGGACCAGCGGGAGCGGCAGGAGACGGAGCGCCGCTCGGACCTCTTCAAGCGCATCGATACCGCCCTGGAGACCCTCCGCCTGCTCAGCTACCACCGCATGAGCCAGGAGATTGAGCGCCTCCTCACCCAGGGCTATGCCACCCCCTCCGAGCGCCGGGTGCTGGATGAGATGTACGCCAACTACAAGGACCACGGATGGAACGGCGACATGGACGCCAGGCTGGAGAAGGTCTACGAGTTGAGGACGGACCATAAATAGAGACAGATTTACCCGTC
Source organism: uncultured Oscillospiraceae bacterium (assembly GCA_944385425.1). GTDB lineage: Bacteria > Bacillota > Clostridia > Oscillospirales > Oscillospiraceae > CAJFPI01. Next base: position 385 of record CALWXD010000050.1, read on the forward strand.
CCGGGAGACCGGGGCGGGTAATATTTTTTTGAAATCTTTTGGCCCGGAAGATCGGGCGCAACTGGGTGATCGAGAATTTCGAGCCCTGGCCGGACCGCCGGGTGAAAAGCGGGAAGTATCGGGACTGGCGAAAGAAGGATACAGTGGAATGGACGCTAAAATTCTACCCCACTTTGTACCCCATATTGACATCCATATAGGGTGTGATTTTGTGTATTTCCTGCGGTACGGTGTAACCGAATGATGACAGTAAAAAGCCTTGTAGTCGTTGAAACTACAAGGCTTTTTGCTTTGGTGGGAGCGGGTGGATTCGAACCACCGAAGTCGTCGACAACAGATTTACAGTCTGCCCCCTTTGGCCACTCGGGAACGCTCCCATATCAACTTGTCTGCTTAAGGTAGGGAAGTTGGAGCTGGTAGACGGACTCGAACCCCCGACCTGCTGATTACAAATCAGCTGCTCTACCAACTGAGCTATACCAGCACATCAGCAACGGTAGTTATGATAGCAGATTCTCTCGAAAAAGTCAACGATTATTTTCCAAAAATTTTTATTTTTTAGGAGGTTTTCTTTTGCGCCCCATTTTCCGTACCCTACAAGACCCCCAGCAGCGCCCCGCCGCGGGGCTCTGCTCCCTGTGCGGGGGTGAACTGTACCCAGGCGACGACGCCTGGCAGATCAACCAGCTGCTGATCTGCGGGGACTGCCTGCCGGCCTATGCCCGGCAGCTGCTGGCGCCCCACCACCAGATCTGCGGCGGAGAGGAGGAAACCCTATGACCCTGTCGGAGCTGTCCCTTTCCTACCGCGACAGCGCCGCCCTGCTGCGGGAGCGGCTGCGCCTGCTGCGCCAGGAGCTGCGAAACAGCCAGGACCCCATCCGCGCCCAGCTGCTCAAGCGCCGCATCGCCGACCTCACCCCCCTCTACCGGGATTGCCGGGAGATCGCGGCGTACCTGGAGCACTACTACGACCGAAGGGGGGATCGCCGTGGCAGCCACTAGGCCCGCGCCGCCCCTCACCTACCGCAACAACGAATTTATCGGCGACATGGCCGCCTGGCAGCGGGAAAACGCCGAGGACAACAGTGAACAGCTGGAGCGGCTGCGGCGGAACCTCCGCCTGGCCCGGGAGGCGGAGCTCACCGCCCGGCAGCGGCAGATGATCCGCATGTACTACGACGAGGGAAAGAGCATGACAAAAATCGCCCGCCTTCTCCATGTGAACAAGTCCACGGTTTCAAGAACCATCGCCCGCGGCAGAAATCGACTGAAAAAGTGCTTGAAATATTCCTTCTAGTCTGATAAACTTCCTTTACATCACATTTTAATTGCAAAAGGACGGTGCCGCCATGCGTTCTCTCACTCCCCGCAGCGGCAGGGGGCGGCTGCTGATGGCAGCGGCCGGCGCGCTGCTCTACGCCGTAGGGGTCAACTGCTTTGCCGTGCCCGCCAGACTCTATACCGGGGGGCTCCTGGGGGCGGCCCAGCTGATCCGGACCCTGCTCTACCGCTGGGCGGGGGTGGAGGGGGGGTACGACTTCTCCGGCATCCTCTTCTACGCCCTCAACATCCCCCTGTTTCTCCTGGCCTTCCGCTCCATGGGCCGGGTCTTCTTCCGCAACGCCCTCATCGGCACCACCGCCTGCACCCTCTTCCTCTCCGCCCTGCCGGTCCTCTCCGGGCCCCTCATCGACGACACCCTGGCCAGCTGCCTCCTAGGCGGGACCTTGACCGGCCTTGGCGCCGGCGTCCTGCTCACCGCCGGCGGCAGCAGCGGCGGGCTGGATCTTTTGGGTCTGTGGCTGGCCAAGCGGGGCGGCGCGCTGACCATCGGCCGGTTCAGCCTGCTGTTCAACGCCGCCCTCTACGCCCTGTGCGGCCTGCTGCTGGGCGTCCCCGCCATGCTCTACTCGATCCTGTACGCCGTCTTCAGCGCCGTGGTGCTGGACCGGGCCTACCAGCAGAGCATCAACGCCGAGGTCCTCATTTTTACCAAGGACCACGCCGGGGAGATCACCCGGTATATCACCCAGCACCTCAGCCGGGGCGTCACCGCCTGGGAGGCCCGGGGCGCCTACACCGGCGAGGCAGTCCACGCGCTGTACGCCTGCCTCTCCAAGTACGAGATCGGCGATCTGCGGGAGGCCCTCCACCGCATCGACCCCAGGGCCTTCTACACCGTGCGGGAGGGGATCAAGATCAGCGGCAATTTCATCCGCCGCCTGTCTTGACGCCCGGACCCCCGGACGCGCTGCGCCGCCCGTCCCGCGCCTGCGGGGCGGGCGGCTTTTTGTCAAGGGAGGGGATTTCCGCCGCCCCCTTTACGAAATGGGGATCTTCGTGTAGAATAGGGGGGAAACATCTGCTTGAGAGGAGGCGGGGGCTGTGAACGGCCTGTCCATTCATCTGCCGGAGGAGGAGAATATCGTGCTGTCCGCGCCGGTGGTCCGCCGCCTCCTTGCCGCCGGCAACGGCGACGCGGCGCTTTTATACCTGGCGCTGCTCCAGTGCCGGGAGGACCCGGAGGGGGAGAAGCTGCGCGCCCTGCTTCCCTGGCCGGCGGACCGGCTGGGCCAGGCGGAGGCGGCCCTTTTGGCCACCGGCCTTGTCAGCGGCCACCGCCCCGCCCTCCAGGAGCCGGCGGACACCCGGCCGGAGTACACCCGGGAGGACGTGGCCGGCCAGCTGGAGCGGGACCAGCGCTTTGCCCAGCTGACGGAGAACGTGGAGCGGCTGCTGGGGAAAAAGCTCTCCACCCCGGACCTGGACATCCTTTTGGGCCTCTACGACTATCTGGGCCTGCCCTGCGAGGTGATCTACCTCCTGGTGAGCCACTGTATGGAGCGCATCTCCGCCCGCTACGGCCCCGGCCGCCGGCCCACCATGCGGCAGATCGAGAAGGACGGCTACCGCTGGGCGAGGCTGGGACTGATGGATCTGGAGAGCGCCAACCGGTATCTGATGCAGTACGCCGGGCGGAAGAGCCAGATGGGCCGGTATATGCGGGTGCTGCAGCTGGGGGACCGGGCCCCCTCCCCCAGCGAGGAGCGGTACCTCCTCAGCTGGGCGGAGATGGATTTCCCGCCGGAGACGGTGGAGCTGGCCTACGACCGGACCATCCTCCAGTGCAAGGAGCTCAGGTGGAACTACCTCAACAAGATTTTGAAAAACTGGCATGAGAAGGGCCTCCGCACCCCGGAGGAGGTGGCCGCCGGGGACCGGCGCAGGCCGGCCCTGCCCCGGAAGGACGCCCCCGCCGCGGGGAGCAATGTGGAGCGGATGAAAAAATACCTGGAGGACTCCAGGCGGTAAGGAGGCGGCCCTATGGCGCTGGACAACAACATTCTGGAGCGGGCCATCGCCCGGCAGCGGCAGGACCTGGAGGAGCGGCGGCAGCGGTTTCAAAGCCGCGTGGAGCGGATCTACGCCGGCATCCCCCGTGTGGCGGAGATCGACCGGGAGCTGCGGGGGACTATGGGACAGATCGTCGCCAGCGCCTTCCGCCGGGGAGCGGACCCCACCAGCGCCATCCAGGCGCTGAAGGAGCGGAACCTCTCGCTGCAGCGGGAGCGCGCCGCGCTGCTGGCGGCCCACGGCTACGGCGCCGACGACCTGGAGGAGAAGCCCCTCTGCCCCCTCTGCGGCGACAGCGGCTTTACCAGCCGGGGGCCCTGCCGGTGCCTCATGGCCTACTACACCCGGGAGCAGAACCGGGAGCTGTCCCGGCTTTTGGACCTGGGGCGGCAGAGCTTTGACACCTTCGACTTCAAATGGTACAGCACCGACTACTGGCCCGAGGAGAAGAGCAGCCCCCGGGAGAACATGGAGATCGTCTACGAGCTGTGCGCCAACTACGCCCACAGCTTTTCCCCCAAAAGCACCAACCTCCTCATGACCGGAGCGCCGGGCCTGGGGAAGACCTTTCTCTCCGCCTGCATCGCCCGGGAGGTCAGCGACGCCGGGTTCTCCGTGGTATACGACACCGCCGCCCACATCTTCGCCCAGTTTGAGAGCGGGAAGTTTGGCCGGGAGAACCCCTACGACGAGGACGCCAACGCCGACATCCACCGCTACCTCCACTGCGACCTCCTGATCGCCGACGACCTGGGCAGCGAGATGGCCACCGCCCTTGTCACCAGCGCCCTCTACCAGATCGTGAACACCCGCCTCATTACCGGCAAACAGACCATTCTCAATACCAACCTGCCCCTCAGTGAGCTGGGGCGGCGCTACGGCGCGGCCACCCTCTCCCGCATCGAGGGGGATTACCAGATCCTCACCTTCTTCGGGGAGGACATCCGAAAGCTGAAACTCCGCTGACTGACCGAAAGGAGCCACCTATGAGACGCACCCTTCTGTGCCTGCTGGCCCTCCCGCTGGTCCTGCTGCTCACCGCCTGCGCCGGGGAGCCATCCCAGCCCTCCGATACCTACACGGTAGAATGAGGAGATACTGTCTATGCGGTGAACACGGCGGAACGTACGATCTCCGATGGGACATACGCCTACAGCTACACCCTTTCCGGCGGTGCCGGCGGATACTCTGTAGAGATCACCTATCCCGACGGCTCCATCTACTACTGGACAGTGGAAGGTAACCTCGGCTACGGCGGCTGGAGTGACGGCTATGTTCTGACCGCTATGTCCCCGGGGAGACACTGTGCAGCATTCTCTCCGACGGCGCTCCCACCTCCTCCACGCCCAAAAATGGGTTTCTGATTCTCCTGCTCCTGGCCGTGGGGATCTTCAACGCCGCGGCGCCCAGGGCCGCCTGGTATCTCTCCTACGGCTGGCGGTATAAGGACGCGGAGCCGTCAGACGCGGCTTTGGTGGTAGCCCGGCTGGGCGGTGCGGCCGCCATTACGGCGGGCGTGATCCTGCTGCTGGCGTAACATAATAAAAAGGAGGCCCGCGGACGAGAGTCCGCGGGCCTCCCTTTTATCCGTATCGCTCTGACCCTCCGCAGGAGCTACCGCAGGAAGATCCACTTGCCCCCCTGCCAGTCCGCCGCGGTGCCGATGCGCTGGGCGGAGGGGACGCAGCCCTTCAGCTCTGCCAGCAGGGCGTCGGCGTCCGCCGGATCCACCGCCATCAGCAGTCCGCCGGCGGTCTGGGGGTCGAAGAGCACGTCCTGCAGGCACAGGGGCACGTCCCCCACATCCACCCCCGCCTCGGCAAAGCTGCGGTTGCGGTACATCCCCTCGGGGAGAAGGCCCATTTGGGCAAACTCCAGGGCCTCGGGGATCACGTCGATGGCGGAGGTGTCCAGGGTGATCTCCTTTCCGCTGCCCTGGGCCATCTCGGTGAGGTGGCCCAGGAGGCCAAAGCCGGTGACGTCGGTGCAGGCGTGGACACGGTACTTCACCATGCAGTCCCGGGCGGCCTTGTTGAGGGTGGTCATCAGCCGGTAGGCCAGCTCCATCCCCTCCTTGCTGGCAAGGCCGGCCTTGTTGGCGGTGGTGAGGATGCCGATGCCCAGGGGCTTTGTAAAGAGCAGCACGTCCCCCGCCCTGGCCCCGCTGTTGGTGAGGACCCGGTCGGGGTGGACAAAGCCGGTGACCGCTAGGCCGTATTTGGGTTCGTCGTCAAAGATGCTGTGGCCGCCGGTGATAAGGCAGCCCGCCTCGTAGACCTTGTCGTAGCCCCCCCGCAGCATGGCGTGGACCGCCTCCCGGGGCATCTTCTCCGGCACGCACATCAGGTTCAGCGCCAGTTTCGGCTCGCCGCCCATGGCGTACACGTCGCTGAGGGCGTTGGTGGCGGCGATCTGCCCGAAGAGATAGGGATCGTCGGCAATGGGGGGGAAGAAGTCCACCGTCTGCACCAGGGCCAGGTCGTCGGAGACCTTGTAGACGCTGGCGTCGTCGCTCTTGTCAAAGCCCACCAGCAGATTGGGGTCGTGGTGGGTCTTGATCCCCTCCAAAAGCTGGGCCAGGGTCCCGGCCCCCACCTTGGCGCCGCAGCCGGCGCACTTGGCCAGCTTGGTCAGTTTCACTTCATTTTCCATATCCTCTGCTCCTTCTCTCCTGTTTTGCCCCGCAGGGCAGCTGTTTTTGAAGATAGATCATGTCCCGCAGCAGCACCCCCTCCTCCACGATGGGGTGGTCGTAGTTCCGGGTGAAGAAGTCCGGCACCCGGTGGGAGAACACAAAGCCGCAGGCGCGGTAAAATTGCAGCGTGCCCGGCGTTTCCCCGGTCCCCACCCGGAGGGCGCCCCCCGGGCAGCGGCGGCACACCGCATCCACCAGTTTCCTGCCGATCCCCTGCCGCCTTAGGTCCGGACGGACCGCCAGGTTCTTGATCTCCCAGAGATCCTCCCCCTCCCGGGTGACCACGCAGACCGCCGCGGCCCCCTCCCCGTCCTCCAGCGCATAGAGGGTCCCCCGGTCCAGGTAGCGGTCGATCATGCTCTCCTGCTCGTCGCCCATCAAGAGGAGGGGGAGGTAGTCCCGTTTCCCCTCCTCCACGATTTTCAGCCGCATGGCCGCAGCGCACCGGTGAGGTGCAGCAGGGCCTCCAGCACGCCGCCGCCCACCGCCAGGGCCTTGTCGCTGGCGCAGTAGCAGTGGTCGATGCTGCACCGGGGGTCCACGTCCCCGGACTTCATGCCCTTGTAGACCGGCGTCCCGTCGGGGAGGATGCCCCGGAGGACCCCGTCGATCTGGCAGATTACCGGCTGGCCCTCCACGGTCCCCGCCGCGTCGCCGGCTTTCACCTGGGCGCCGATCTCCAGCAGCTGCCGGAACACCCCCTCCGCCGGGGCGCGGAGCACCCGCTCGCCGGCGTAGCCGCCCACAAGGCCGGGGATGTTGGTGTTGGGGATGGCGCTGCCCTCCCAGATCACCCGGCCCAGATAGTGGCCCCGCATGGTCTCCACCACCGCGTGGCAGTCCACCCCAGCGGTAAAGCCTGGGCCCACGCCGATGACCGCCGGCGCCATATCCATGGTGGTGCCCAGGTTCCGCTTGGCCAGGATGGCGTCCACCACCGCGTCGGGCCGCAGCGTTTTGATGCAGGCCCCCTCCGGGTCCACCAGCACGGGGATGACCCCCGCCTTTAGGCAGTCCTCCGCCTCCTCCAGGGGCACCCGCCGGGCGGTGACGCCCTCCACCTGGGTCTCCCCCTTGGCGATACACTCGGAAAAGGCCACTGTCCGCCGGATGGCGGTGGGCCGCTCCGTCTCGCACAGCACCAGCCGCACACCGCTGCGCCACAGCCGCAGGGCGATGCCGGAGGCGATGTCACCGCCTCCCCGAATCACAACCAGCATACTTCCATTCTCCTCTCTCCAGCGCCGCCAGCACCGCTTGACCCGGCAGCAGCGCCGCCAGCGTCTCCGCCGCCCGGGGCGCCGCGTCAGTTTGATTGATCAGGGGGATGCCCCCCAGTCCCTCCGCCCGGATGGCCGCCGCCACCCGCTCCGGCGTGGCCGCCTCCTCCGGGGAGGCCCCGGTGAGGCGGCAGAAGATCTCCGGCCGGTGGACCGCCTCGCCGATGGGCCTTCCCAGCCCCGAGGCCCCCACCACCAGCACCACCCGCCCCGTCTCCGGCGGGATTACCGGCTCGTAGGGGGCGTGGGCCTTCAGCGGCAGGTGCTTGGACCCGTCCGCCTCCAGCAGCAGGCAGTCGCAGAGCTTTGCCAGCTCCCCCGGGCTTAGGCGCCCGGGGCCCAGCTTTCCCTCCGCCGCCGGGCTGCCCGCGCAGACGCAGTCCGTCTCCTTTAAGGCCCGCTCCAGCGCCGCCCCGCCGTCTGCCACCGGCAGGTGGTCTGGGGGGCGGATGTGGGTGGTGGTGGCGCAGATCACCTTCCGCCCCTGCCCCGCCAGCTCCCGGGCCAGCTGGTAGAGGGCGGTGGTCTTTCCGCCGCTTCCGATGATGGCCGTTACGCCGGGGCCTACCCCCAGCAGCTGTGCCAGCTCCATCCCCTCACCTCCGCCGTGATTTGTTTTATAGTATAATGCTTTCCCCCGCAAAAAGCAAGGGCTGTCCGGCAGCGGCTGCATGCAGCCGCTGCCGGACAGCCCGGGTCCGCTCCCGACTCCTCAGCGCAGCTCCCCCAGGTCGTAGGGGGTGGTCTGGTAGACGAAGTAGTTCAGCCAGTTGCTGTAGAGGAGGTTGGCGCAGGAGCGCCAGGTGACCAGGGGGGCCCTGGTGTCGTCGTCGTCGGGATAGTAATTTTTGGGGATCTCGATGGGCTTGCCCTGGCTCTTGTCCCGGAGGTACTCCGCCTCCAGGGTCCGGGCGTCGTACTCGCTGTGGCCGGTGATATAGATCTGCCGGCCGTTTTCCGTGCTCATGGCGTAGATCCCCGCCTCCGGCGAGGTGGAGAGGATCTTCAGCTCCTTCACCTTCTCCACGTCCTCCCGGCGGATGGTGGTGTGGCGGGAGTGGGGCACCATGAACACGTCGTCGCTGCCCCGGAAGAGCATGTTGCTCTTCCGCTCCACCACATGGGGGAAGATGCCGAAGAGCTTTTTCTCCAGGGGGTATTTCTGGATGCCGTAGTGGTAGTAGAGCCCCGCCTGGGCCCCCCAGCAGATGTGGAAGGTGGAGTGGACGTGGGTCTTGCTCCACTCCATGATCTCGCACAGCTCCTCCCAGTACTCCACCTCCTCAAAGGGCAGGTGCTCCACCGGCGCGCCGGTGATCACCAGCCCGTCGAAGTTCCTGTCCCGGTAGGCGTCGAAGTGCTTGTAGAAGGCCAGCATGTGCTCCTGGGGGGTGTTCTTGGGGATGTGGCCGGACACGGTCATCAGCTCCAGCTCCACCTGGAGGGGGGTGTTGGAGAGGAGACGGCTGAGCTGGGTCTCCGTGGCGATCTTGGTGGGCATCAGGTTGAGAAGGAGGATCTGGAGCGGGCGGATCTCCTGGGTGGTGGCCCGGGTCTCCTTCATCACGAAGATGTTCTCCTCCGTCAGCGTCTGATAGGCCGGCAGCTCGTTGGGGATTTTAATGGGCATAGCAGCGGCATGCCTCCTTTCAAGGGTAGATGGCCGTTTCCGGCAGAGGCCCGCGCCCCGGGGCGGCCCCTTGGCGCGGGGCAGTCGGTTCCTTACACCTGCTCCAGCGCCTGGGTAAGGTCAGCGATGAGGTCCGTCCCATGAAGCGGAGCGCTTCATGGGAGCCCTGGATTCGACCAGGCTGGGCGGAAGTGAATCCCGCCCAGCCCAAGGTTTGCCTGCGGCAAACGCTTGTACGCGCCATTAGGCGCGGTCATTGCCTGGATGCAGGGCGGGCATCACACCTGCTCCAGCGCCTGGGTAAGGTCAGCGATGAGGTCCTCCTTGCTCTCCAGGCCCACGCTGAGGCGGACCAGGTCCGCGCTGACGCCGGCGGCGATGAGCTCCTCGTCGTTCATCTGGCGGTGGGTGGAGCTGGCGGGGTGGAGGCAGCAGGTCCTGGCGTCGGCCACATGGGTGGCGATGGCCCCCAGCCTAAGGGATTTCATAAAGGTCTCCGCGGCCTTCCGCCCGCCCTTCACGCCGAAGGGCACCACGCCGCAGGAGCCCTTGGGCAGGTACTTCCGGGCGGTCTCATAGTAGGCGTCCCCGGCAAGGCCGCTGTAGCGCACCCAGGCGATCTTGGGGTGGCTCTGGAGGAAGGTGGCCACGGCCAGGGCGTTCTCACAGTGGCGGAGCATCCGCACGTGAAGGCTCTCCAGCCCCAGGTTCAGCAAAAAGGCGTTCTGGGGGGACTGAATGGAGCCGAAGTCCCGCATCAGCTGGGCGGTGCACTTGGTGATAAAGGCGCCGCCCTGGCCGA
>CALWXD010000051.1 GCA_944385425.1 uncultured Oscillospiraceae bacterium
TGGTGGTGCGGCAGGCGTACCTCACGCCGCCGCAGTCGATCACCGCCAGGTAGGGCTCCACGTGCCCCACCGTGCCGGAGAGATAGTAGAACATAACAGCCTCCTCCGCCGCCCTGCGGCGGCGCTCAATCCTTCAAAAGATACCGGATCTCCCCGGTGTAATAGACTTCTAAGAAAAACTCCAGGCAGCGGCCCGGCAGGTTCAGAAACCCCTCCAGTTTCATCTGACGAAAGCCGTAGGTCTCATCCATGATGTCAAGGCTCGTTTCGCCATAGTCCCGCAAAAACGTCTCCAGGGTCATCTTTTGGCCGGCAAAATGGCCGCAGTTGCCGCAGAGGACATCCGTATACTCCAACACCCAGACATAGGAGGAATCCGCCTCCACGCCGGTGAGCTCCACGTCGCCGTCCACCTGGCCGTAGGGCTCCGCGGTGCAGACATACCCGTACTGGGTCACCAGGCGCAGGGCGTCCCCCTCCAGCGTTAGGGAGAGGATGTGGGCGTCGTGGAGGCTGTAGGGCGGGTCGGGGACGGGGGGCTTGATAGCGATTGGCACAGCGTTCACCTCGTGTCGTATTTCTTCGGGTCAAAGGCCCGGTCGGTGTTGAGAAGGGATGTGGCAGCCCGCGCATGGCAGATGGCCAGGGCCAGGGCGTCGGCGGCGTCGTCGGGCCGGGGGACCTCCTTCATCCGCAGCAGGCGCTGGGTCATCAGCATCACCTGCCGCTTGTCCGCCCCGCCGTAGCCCGCCACCGCCTGCTTGACCTGCATGGGGGTGTACTCATACACCGGGATCCCCGCCCGCTCCAGCTCCAGCAGGATCACCCCCCGGCCGTGGGCCACGGCGATGCCGGTGGTGATGTTCTTGGAGAAGAACAGCTCCTCCACCGCCGCCTCGTCCGGCCGCAGCTGGCCGACGAGCGCCGACAGGTCCTGGGAGATCTGCCACAGGCGGCTGGACAGGGGGATCCCCGCCGGGGTGGTGATGACCCCGTAGCGCAGCAGCCGCTGCCGCCCCCGGTCCGCCTCCACCAGGCCAAAGCCGATGGTGGCCACACCGGGGTCGATCCCCAGGATCCGCATGGGCGCCCCTCCTCTTTCCCGTAGTTGTTCTATTGTAACAGATACCGGGCAAAAAGGCAACCACTCCCGCCCCGCCCCTTTGGCGGCTGGGCGGCGGGAGTGGAAATCTGCCGGTTTCCCCCGGCGCGCCGGTGTGATATTCTGGTCTCTGCTGTAAGATCCGGGGCGGAAAGCTGTGTATATAGGTGAAGGGGAAAGGGAGGTGAACGCGGATGGAGGACGCGGAAATCGTCCGGCTGTACTGGGACCGGGACCAGCGGGCCATCCCCGCCACAGCCGAGAAGTACGGCGCCTACTGCATCGCCATCGCCAGGAACATCCTGGGCAGCCCGGAGGACGCCGAGGAGTGCGTCAACGACGCCTATCTGCAGGCCTGGCGGGCCATGCCGCCCCACCGGCCGAAGCTTTTGTCCGCCTTCCTGGGAAAGCTCACGAGGAACCTGTCCCTCAACCGCTGCAGGCAGAACGCCGCCGGCAAGCGCGGCGGCCTGCCTTGCCGCCGTGTTTCTCACCGCCCTCGCCGCCCTCCCCACCCCCCTTGGCCGGCAGGGCGCTGCGCCGCCGGAGCGGCCGGGCGGGGCGATTGCCGGCCCCTCCGCCGAGGACGGCAGCGGCGATCCCGGGCCCGCGGCATCCGGGATCTCCGTCAGCATGGGCGCCGTCTCCTTCAACGCGCTGGCGGCAGAGATGGACGCCGGCCTGTGGTACGACCCGGCGCTCTACGACTGCGTCCACTGGGACCGGGAGGCCGTGGCCGCGTACTACGGGAAGGATTTGACGCCGGCGTATGTCCCCAGCGGGCTGCTCCCGGCCCCCGGCAGCGGGACTGCCTCTGTGGTTATGGACAAGAGCGGCGGCATCGCGGCGGACACGGTCTGGCTCGGCTTCTACCACGACTACTACGAGGACGGAAGCCCGAAGCTGTCGGGGGATGCGGCCGCCCCAAGGGGCTTTTCGATGACGGTTTCAAAAACCGGCCTCTTGTCGGACTGCCTCTATCTCCTGCCGGAGGATGAAGTGACCCCCTCTGATCTCGGCGGGACGGCTGTCACCTTCGGCTACCGCTCCATGCCCTATGGCCCCTACGACCCCGACACCCACGCGCCCTCCGGCTATTACGACCTGTATGTGGCCGAGTTTACGCTGGACGGCGCCGAGTACCAGATCGTCGCGAAACAGCTGGAGGCGGATGAGGTCGTAAAGGTCGTGGCGTCGATCCTCTGGGGGGAGGAGGTCGCCGTCGGCCCGTAGCGCACCGGCCGGCGGCGGCGGTTTTGGGGTGGCCGCCCCGGCCCGGCGGCCACCCGTCCCCCCGGCGGGGGACCGCCGCGCCGGCCTGTATGGCCTGTATTCTACGAATACCAACACTGTCAGGGGGAAAAACCGCTTTTTCAGCAAATTGCCCGAGATTTCTGCTTGCGAAATGTTTTCCGATCCGATATAATAGAAAAACAGCTGTGTACGCTGCCGGGCCGCGCCCTGCAGCGCCGTATCATTTTTGACCGCCCCGGGCCTCGTCCGCAGTCCGCCGGGGTGAATTTCTGTAGATAGAGGATGTCCGCCATGTCTTTTGTTCTGCCCGCCTATGTGCCGCCTAATTTCACCCTGCCCCGGTTTGTCAGCGCCCCGGACGCCGCCGTGGCGCCGGTGGAGCAGGACGGGGTAGCGCCCGACAACTTCCACAGCACCTCCATGTTCCCGGAGTACTTCAAGCTGGACGGCCAGTGGCGTCTGGCGGAGGACACCCGGATGGACTGCTGTGTGGTGGTCCGGGAGGACGGGCGGCTGGACGTGGTGGAAAACCGGCGCCTCCGCCGGGGCGACCGGGTGATCCTGGGCCGGGAGGACGACGCCTCCACCGGCGTCTACCTCCACGCCACCGGCTTTCAGCAGGCCGAGCAGTCCGGCGACTCCTTCGTCTTCCGGGGCAGCCGCTCCCGGGAGACCGCCTTCTCCCGGGACTACGACCGGCTCTACGAGCTGCTGCGCTACGAGAGGGCCAACGGCGGGAAGATCCTCTGGGTCATGGGGCCGGCCTTCTCCTTTGACTGCGACGCCCGGCGGGCCATGCAGCGCCTGGTGGAAAACGGCTACGCCCAGGGGCTGATGGCGGGCAACGCCCTGGCCACCCACGACCTGGAGGCCAGCCTCATGGGCACCGCCCTGGGCCAGGACATCTACACCCAGAAGACCTGCCCCGGCGGCCACTACCACCACCTGGACGTGATCAACCTGGTGCGCCGCAGCGGCTCCATCCCCCAGTTCGTGGAGGATCACCAGCTCAAGGACGGCATCATGTGCAGCCTGGTGAAGCACCACGTCCCCTTTGTCCTGGCCGGCTCCATCCGGGATGACGGCCCCCTCCCCGAGGTGATCGCCGACGCCTACCCCGCCCAGGACGCCATGCGCGCCCTGGTGCGGGAGGCCACCACCATCATCTGCCTGGCCACCCAGCTGCACACCATCGCCACGGGCAACATGACCCCCTCCTTCCGGAAGGTGGGGGACGTGATCCGCCCCCTCTACCTCTACACGGTGGACATCTCCGAGTTCGTGGTAAACAAGCTGACGGACCGGGGCAGCCTCAGCGCCCTGTCCTTTGTGACAAACGCCCAGGATTTTATCGTCAACATCGCCAACAACATCTGCGAAAACTGAGCGGCGCCGAAGGGACGGCAGGGGCAAAGGCCCCTGCCGTCCTTTTGCGCGCCGCCGGTCACTTCCACAGGCGGAGGAACCCCCCGTCCTGCAGCTGCTTGACAAAGAGCAGCAAAATCGGCAGGAGAAACATCCCCCCCACCCCGAAGAGGCAGAACCCCAGGTACATGGCCAGCAGGGCCGTCAGCGGCGGGAGGCCCGCCTGGGCCGCCATCACCCGGGGCTCCAAAAGGCTGCGGACCAGCGTGATCACGGCGTACAGCGCCAGCAGCGCCACCCCCCGGGGCGCCAGCCCCAGCAGCAGGTGGTACACCCCCCAGGGCACCAGCACCGTCCCCGTCCCCAGGACCGGCAGCGCGTCGATCACCGCGATGAGCACCGCCGCCAGCAGCGCGTAGTCCAGCCCCATATACCAAAACCCGGCCAGCAGGAGGAGGAAGGTGATAAAGCAGAGGAAGCTCTCCGCCTTCAGCCACTTCCAGAAGGTGCTGCGGAGGCTCCGGGTGATCCCCCGCCCCGTCTCCTGCCAGCGCGCCGGGATCTGCCGGCGGATGAAGGCCAGGATCTCCGGGTAGGACAGGGCCACAAAGTAGACCGCCAGCACGGTGGTGAAGAGGAAGAGGCTGATCTGGGGCAGGTCCGCCACCAGCGCCGCCCCCCAGCCCAGCGCCGCCGAGGACAGCTCCCCCGCCAGGGACACCCCCTCCTCCGAGATCTGGCGCAGCGTCCGGTCCAGCCAGCGGCGGGTCTCCTCCGGGCAGGCGTTGTAGAACCCCTCGTAGCGCCGGGCGATCTGGTCCATCAGCGCCGGGAGCCCCTCCAGCATCTCCGGCAGCCGCTCCAGAAGGCCCCCCGCCTCCGCGGCCAGCTTCCACAGCAGCAGCCCCGCCGCCGCCAGCACCGCCCCCAAAACCAGCGTCACCAGGGCGGCGGCGGCAAACTTCCGCTGAAACCCCAGGCGCCGCCGGCACCACAGCACCCACGGCTCCATCAGCACCGCCGCGCTCAAGGCGATGAGGAAGGGCAGCAGCGGCAGGAACAAAAACCGCGCCCCCAGGTAGATCCCCGCCGCCGCCAGCAGCAGGCGCAGCCATTTGTTGTGCAATGTGAGCAATCCTCCCTTCCCTTCTCGTCAAAAACTGTCAAGTTCTACAATTGCGTCCCGTGGACACTTGTGCTACACTGATAGACACAAACGACAACTGCCCACAGGAGGTGTACATCTTGCCCAGGAAAACCAAGTACTACATTGTCGCCGCCGAGGCCCTGCCGGAGATCTTCATCAAGGTGGCGGAGGCCAAGCGTATGCTGCAGAGCGGCGAGGCCGCCACAGTGGGCGGCGCCACCAAGGAGGTGGGCATCAGCCGCAGCGCCTTTTATAAGTACAAGGACGCGGTGCAGCCCTTCAACAATATGAAGGCCGGGCGCATCATCACGTTTTACGCCATGCTGAAGGACAACCCCGGCGTGCTGAGCAACATCCTCTCTATTTTTGCCTCTTCCGGCGCGAATATTCTCACCATCAACCAGAGCATCCCCACCAACGGCTGCGCCGCCGTCACCATCTCGGCGGAGACGTCGGACATGGAGAGCTCGCTGGAGGATCTGATGGGCAGGGTAGCCGCGGCGGCCGGGGTGGTTCGGTTTGAGATTCTGGCCGGCTGACGGCACGGCCGGCAGTGAGCGGATTGGAAGGAAGGAGTACAGAAGGTATGGCCAAAATTGCGATTATGGGATTTGGTACGGTAGGCGGGGGCGTGGCGAAGGTCCTGGAGATGAATCAGGCCCAGATCGCCGCCGCCGTGGGGGAGGAGGTCTCTCTCAAGTATATTCTGGACTTGCGGGATCTTTCCGGCACACCTTACGCCGGCAAGGCCGTCCAGGATTTTTCCGTCATTGAAAACGACCCCGAGGTGGAGGTTGTGGTGGAGTGCATCGGCGGGGCCAGGGTGGCCCTGGACTTCACCCGCCGCGCCCTGCAGGCGGGCAAGCATGTGGTGACCAGCAACAAGGAGCTGGTGGCCGCCCACGGCAAGGAGCTGCTGTCCATCGCCAAGGTCCGGGGCGTCAACTACCTCTTTGAGGCCAGCGTGGGCGGCGGCATCCCGGTGCTGCGCCCCCTGTTCCAGTGCCTGGCCGGCAATGAGATCGAGGAGATTTACGGTATCCTCAACGGAACCACAAACTATATCCTTACCCGCATGGTGAAGGGCGGCATCTCCTTTGCCGACGCGCTGAAGGAGGCCCAGGCCAAGGGCTATGCGGAGAAGGACCCCACCGCCGACGTGGAGGGCATCGACGCCGGGCGCAAGATCTGCATTTTGTCGGATCTGGCCTGGGGCAAGGAGGTCTCCCCCGCGGAGATCAGCATGGAGGGTATCAGCTCCATCCATCTGAAGGATGTGGATATCGCTGCCGCAGCGGGCTACCGCATCAAGCTGCTGGGCCGTGCCCTGCGGCTGGAGGGCGGCCGGCAGGCGGCCTATGTGGCGCCCCATCTGGTGAGCGAGTCCTGCCCTATTGCCACGGTAGACGACGTGTTCAACGGCATCATGATCCGGGGCAACGCTGTGGGCGACGTGATGTTCTACGGTCGGGGCGCCGGGGACCTGCCCACGGCCTCCGCAGTGATGGGGGATGTGATCGACGCCATCCAGCACCGCGCCAAGCGGCGCGACCTTGGCTGGAGCCAGGGGGCCGATCTGGTGGCCGCGGCGGATCTGCCGATGCGGTGGTATCTGCGGGGCGACTTCTCCCTGGACGATGCCAGGACAGTCTGCGGGCAGGCGGAGGAGCTGGCCCAAGGGGCTGTCATCACCGGGACCATGACGGAAATGGAAGCCAAGGCCGCAGCAGAGAAGCTGGGTGCCGTGTCCATGCTCCGGGTGCTATAATGGTAATACCGGATGTTCCGGGCCATGGAGGATTGGACAGCCGGTGATTTGAGACGAAGGAAAGAGGGTAAAAGATGAAACTCATCGTTCAGAAATTCGGCGGCAGCTCTGTCCGGGATGCCCAGCGCGTCCAGAATGTGGCAGGCATTATTGCCGATACCTATAGGGCAGGGAATAGTGTAATTGTGGTGTTGTCCGCCCAGGGTGATACTACCGACGAATTGATTGAAAAAGCTAAGGAGATCAGCGACAACCCCTCCAAACGGGAGATGGATATGCTCCTGTCCACAGGGGAGCAGATCTCCATTGCTCTGTGCGCCATGGCGCTGGAAAATATGGGAGTTCCGGCTGTTTCCTTGGCGGCTTGGCAGGTTGGAATTCAAACAGACCGCACCTACTCCAACGCCCGCATCAAGCGTATTGACCGGGAGCGCATCCAGTCGGAGCTGGACCGGAAAAAAGTGGTGCTGGTGGCTGGGTTCCAGGGCGTCAACCGCTACGGCGATGTGACAACCCTGGGCCGGGGCGGATCTGATACCAGCGCTGTGGCGCTGGCCGCCGCCTTCAATGCGGATCTGTGCCAGATCTATACCGATGTGGATGGGGTCTATACCACCGATCCACGGATCGTACCAAACGCTCTGAAGCTGCCGGAGATTACCTATGACGAGATGCTGGAGCTGGCCAGCCAGGGCGCCCAGGTACTGCACAACCGCAGTGTGGAACTGGCAAAAAAATATAACGTGAATATGGAAGTATTGTCCAGCCTGGAGCGCAAGCCCGGCACAAAAGTCAAGGAGGTTGCGAAAATGGAAAAGAATAATATCGCCGGTGTGGCGAAGGATACCAGTATCGCCCGGATCGCTCTGGTGGGCTTGGAACATACTCCTGGCGTGGCTTTCAAAGTGTTTTCCACACTGGGGCAGGCCAAGATCAATGTAGATACGATTATCCAATCCATCGGGCGGGAGGAATTCAAGGATATATCCTTTACCCTGCCCAAAACCAGCGTTCCGGATGCAGTGAAAGTTTTGGAGGAGGCCAAGGAGAGCTTGCAGTTTGACCACATCACCGTGGATGACAAGATCGCCAAGGTGTCCATTGTGGGGGCTGGCATCATGACGACCCCCGGCGTTGCGGCGAAAATGTTCGAGGCCCTCTACGACGCCAATATCAACATTCAGATGATCAACACCAGCGAGATCCGTGTCAGCGTCCTGATCGACCAGGAGGACGCCGACCGGGCTGTGCGGGCGGTTCACGACCGCTTCTTCGGCAGCGCTGAGTAATTGCAGAGGTTGTCAAAGGACCCCCGGCGGGAAATTTCCCGCCGGGGGTCCTTATCCTTCCAGGCGGCATCTCAGTCCTGAAAGTCCGCCGGATTGGGGGAGAAATCCTCCGCCCTGGGCAGCCCGCACAGCCCGCCGCTCTCAGCCCGCCGCTCTCAGCCTGCCGGGCGGCAATGACGCCGCTGTCGTCCCACAGAGGCTCCGCATTGGGTAGTTCCTCACCCCATGCTTCCTGGGGCCGCCATACTCCGGTGTCAACGGCGAGTTCGCCGTCGAGGGACTCCTGATTGGCCTCACTCTGTGCGGCACCCTGGACCTGCGCCTCCGGGGGAGCCGTGTCCGTCCCGCCGCCCTGGGCGGCCAGCATGGACCGAATATAGGCAGCCGCGTCGTCCAGGGTGGCCTCGCTGGGGTCCACCCCCAGGTCGTAGACGTCGGACGCATACCGGAGCCCTTCCTCCGTTTGGAGGAAGAGAAACCGGACGCCCTCGTCAAACCAGC
>CALWXD010000052.1 GCA_944385425.1 uncultured Oscillospiraceae bacterium
ACCGGGAGGCAGTCCCCCTCCTCCGCCGGATGGACGGCTGGGCCAGCAGCCACAGGCCCGCCACAGCCACCGCCGCCCACAGGGCGAATAACCATTCCCCACCGTGCATCTTCAAAAAGCCGGCCAGGCCGGTGTAGACATGGACCCACGCCACCCCCACCGGGGCCCCGGAGACCACCGCCGGAAATACAGCGCTCAAGGCCCCCATGGTCACCATACCCAGAGCCCCCGCGCCGGTGACGATGCCGCCGGCAATGTACCAGGGCCGGTCTCTGTGAACAGGGGGCGCCTCCGCTCCCCGGGGGGCCTCCGCCGCCCGGGACAGGTCCTCCCATCCCAGGGCATCGTCCAGCAGCCATTCCACCTCCACCCGAAACAGCCTTGCGCAGGGCAGCAGCTTGGCCGCGTCCGGCAGGGCCGTGCCCTGCTCCCAGCGGCTCACCGCCTGGCGGGAGACGCCCAGTTTCTCCGCCAGGGCCTCCTGACTCAAGCCCTCCCGCTTCCGCAGGCGGCTCAGCTTCTCTCCAAAGCTCATGGGACCTCCCCCTTCTGTTCCCATGGCCCCATCATAACAACTCACGGCCGGAAAGTCCACCACAGCGGCCTGACATCGCCGCAACCAAACGCAACATCGCCGCCAAAGCCCGCGCTACCGGCCCGCGATCTCCTCCCGGACCACCTGGAGCACCTGCCGCATCCCGCCGGTCAGGTACTTGCTCCGGTGCCGCACCAGAAAGTAGGTCCGGCGGAAGGCGCCGTCCGCCACCGCCAGTTCCCGGAGCCTGCCGGCGGCCAGGTCCGCCTCCACCAGGGAGCGGGGCAGCAGGGTGATCCCGATTCCCGCCCGGGCGCAGGCCAGCAGGGCCGCGGTGCTGACGCTCTCCAGCACTGGCCGCACCGGGATGCCCGCCGCCTGGAACACCCCGTCCACGCTGTTCCGGGTGCCGCTGCCCCGCTCCCGCAGCAGCAGCCGCTCCTCCGCCAGCTCCGCCAGGGTCAGCGTGTCCCTGCCCGGCAGGTATTCCGGCGCGCACACCGCCGCCAGCGCCTCCTCCCGCAGGGACTCCACCAGGTAGTGGGGGGACACGGTGACGTTGTCCACCACGGCAAAGTCCAACTCGTTCTGCAAGATCATCCGCTCCGTCTCCCGGGAGTTCTGGACGCAGGCCCGGACCTGCATCTCCGGCAGCTCCGCCGCCAGCCGGGTCAGGATGCCGGCCAGGCGGGTCTCCCCCAGGGTCACATGGACGCCGAAGCTGCAAAATCCCCCGGCCCCGCTCTCCCGCAGGACCTCCACCGACTCCCGGAACTGGGACAGCACCGTGTCCGCGTACTGCCGCAGCGTCCGCCCCGCCTCCGTGAGATACACCCGGCGGTTCATCCGCTCAAACAGCCGCACGGCGTAAAAGGTCTCCAGCTCCCGGATGGCCAGGCTCACCGCCGGCTGGGCCATGTTCAGCTTCTCCGCCGCCTTGGTGAAGCTCCCCTGGGCGCAGACGGCGGAGAAGATCTCCAGATGCCGCAGCGTCATGGCCGCGCCTCCTTTTCATAATATTTTCATTATATATTTTATTATAACATAAGAATTGATAGATGTCACGAAAAAGCATACACTGGGGACATCAAACGGGAGAGGAGCGTTCAACATGCACACAGACCTGGGCAAGACCCGGCTGCTATTCTGGACCTTTTTCAAAATCGGCGCCTTCACCTTTGGCGGAGGCTACGCCATGATCCCCCTGATCCAGCGGGAGGTGACAGAGCGCCGCCGCTGGCTGACGGAGCAGGACATTCTGGACATCGTGGCCATCGCGGAGTCCACGCCGGGCCCCATCGCCATCAACTCCGCCACCTTTGTGGGATATCAGGTGTGCGGCACCTTCGGGGCCTTCTGCGCCACGGTCGGGGTGGTGCTGCCCTCCTTCGCGGTGATCTACGCCATCTCCTTCGTGCTGCGCCAGTTCTCGGAGCTGGCGGTGGTACAGTACGCCTTCAACGGCATCCGGGCCGGCGTCCTGGCCCTGCTGCTGAAGGCCCTGCTGTCCATGTACCGGCAGAGTCCCAAGGGGGCCGTGGCCTATGCCGTCATGGCGGGGGCCTTTGTGCTGACGGCTTTCTGCGGCGTGGACGCCGTGCTGGTGATCCTGATCAGCGCCGCCGCGGGCCTGGTCTCCACCTATGCGGCGAAGCGGAGGGCTGTGTGATGCTGTATCTGGAATTGTTCGCGACCTTCTTCAAGATCGGCCTGTTCACCATCGGCGGCGGGTACGCCATGCTGCCCCTGATCCAGGCGGACGTCCAGGCCAAGGGCTGGATGACGGCGGAGGAGCTGGTGAACTTCATTGCCGTCAGCGAGAGTACGCCGGGCCCCTTCGCGGTGAATGTCTCCACTTACATCGGCGCGGAGCTGGCGGGCCTGCCCGGCGCCTTCTGCGCCACGGCGGGCGTGGTGCTGCCCTCCTTCCTCATCATCCTGCTGGTGGCCCGGTTCTACGCGGCCTTCCGCTCCAGCGCCGTCGTCAGCGGCGCCATGGAGGGCCTGCGTCCCGCGGTGATCGGTATGATCGGCGCGGCGGTGGTCTCCGTGGGGCAGACGGTGTTTCTGCCGGAGGGGCTGGCGGCGGTGACCGCCTATCCCCTGGCCTGCTCCCTGGCCATCTTCGCCCTGATGGCCTTTCTGACCCACAAAAAGCTCCACCCCATCGCCATCATCCTGCTCTCCGCCCTGCTGGGGATCGCCACCGGCTATCTCCAGCAGGTGTGACCGCTGTCCCTCCCGCCGGTCCGCCGCCGTGAGGGATTCCCCTCAAAATTTTCACAGATTTACTCTTGACTTGGAGCACACTTCAAGTGCTATGCTGTCTCCAGAATCATCCGCCATGGGCGGATCGGGGCCTCCCGACACGGCGAGGGGCGGCGGAGGGGCCGCCATTCCCCAGGTTCCGCAGCAACGCTGCGGCGGAAATCGGAAGAAGGAGACATTGCTATGATCTACAAGGAGTTTCAGGACCTGAAACTGTCCGCCCTGGGCATGGGCTGTATGCGCCTGCCGGTCCTCAACGGCGACGACGCCCAGGTGGACGAGGCCGCCACCGCCGCCATGGTGGACGAGGCCATGGCCAGCGGCGTCAACTACTACGACACCGCCTGGGGCTATCACAACGGCAATTCGGAGCTCGCCCTGGGCAGGGCCCTGGCCAAGCATCCCCGGGACAACTTCTATCTGGCCGACAAATTCCCCGGCTATGATCTTGCCAATATGCCCAAGGTGAAAGAGATTTTTG
>CALWXD010000053.1 GCA_944385425.1 uncultured Oscillospiraceae bacterium
TTTGCACCCCCGTTTTCCCTAAAATGTCTACCGCGTTGTCTACCTGGCGTGATTTTTTGCCCTCCTGAAGTATTGCGATAACTAGTATCTCGTTATCCGGCCCCCAAAACCTAAGGGGGGATAATACTCCCCTTGGAATTGAACTTTTTTATGGTAAACACCATCTAAAAGCCAATTTCAACGGGAAATATCAAACTTTATCGCAAAATTCAAAAGGAGGAAATTCCACCATGAGAAATCTCAAGAAGATTCTCGCCTTGGTCCTGGCCCTGGCTATGAGCCTGAGCCTTGTGACCATCGCCAGTGGGATCGATCTCGGCGACGCCGAGGACATCGATCACACTGAGGCTGTCGAGGTGCTCACGACCCTGGGCGTCATCCAGGGTTATGAGGACGGGAACTACTATCCCGACCGCGTCGTGAAACGCTCCGAGATGGCAAAAATGATCACCCTCATCCTGACCGGCGGCAAGGAGCCTGTGCTGGATTCCAGCAACGTCTCCTTCGGCGACACCAAGGGCCACTGGGCTGCCGGGTACATCGAGTACTGCGCCGCCCAGGGCATCCTGAACGGCTATGAGGACGGCAACTTCTACCCCGAGCGCACCGTTACCGCCTCTGAGGCCGCCAAGATGATCCTGGTCGCCATGAACTACGACTCCAAGGTGTTCGGTTTCACCGGCGCCGGCTGGGCCGTGAACGTGGCGGTTGAGGCCAACAAGGCCGGCCTGTACGACGAGCTGCTGGGCACCAACCCCTCCGACGGGCTGGACCGTGACGCCACCGCCCAGATGCTGTACAACGGCATCACCCAGCTGACCATGAAGCTGCAGTACAACCACAACATCGAGACCGGCGAGGTCACCCAGTCCTATGTGCTGGAGGGGCCCACCCTGCTGGCCGACAAGTTCAACGCTGACATCCGCATCGGCGTGCTGACCAGCCTCACTGGCAACAGCAAGGGCTTTACCGTCAGCGATCTGGACAACGGCGCCACCACCCAGGTGGGCAACAACACGCCTGTCTCCTATCACACCCGGGTCACCAACACCGACTACGCCGAGGATCTCTCCGATCTCCTGGGCGAGGAGGTCCGCGTGATCGTCCGCCGCCAGGCCTCCAAGGACGCTGTCCTGGGCGTGTTCCCCACCGGCAACAGCGATGTGGTTTACACCACCTGGAACGCTGTTGACCAGAACAGCAGCAAGACCGAGAAGATCACCTTCGGCGGCAGCTCCTATGATATTGAGCGGCCCCAGTCTGACGACGACGCCGAGCCGGACGAGATGATCGTCTACCGGGACGGCACCCGCAGCGTCGAGGACGCCAGCTACTTTGACGCCGCCAGCTACAACGACGTTGTCAAGCTGGTGGACATCGACGGCAACGGCAAGTACGACATCGCCTTTGTGACCGAGATCCAGATGGCGAAGGTCACTTATGTGGGCCGCGAGTCCCTCACCGTGAGCAAGCTGGGCGAGGTTCGTGACGCCTCCATCTCCAGCTCCCAGGATCTTGAGGACGTGGTTGTCTACGACGGCATCGCCAAGGACGACTATGTGGCCATTTACACGGATCTGTATACCGGCAAGCTGACCTACACCGAGGCCTCTGTGGCCACCGGTACCATCAGTGGCACCAAGACCGTGGACAACGTGAACCAGTACCTCATTGACGGCACCTGGTACAAGGCCGCCGCCGGCGTGAATGTGACCCTTGAGGCCGGCGACACCATCGACTATGTGGCCGACGCTGGCCTCATCTACGCCGCCAAGATCACCTCCGGTGCCACCGGCGTGAACAGCCTGGCCATGATCATCACCGCCGATACCGTGAAGAGCGGCGACACCAGCACTGGTAACCTTGACGGCCAGGTTCTGAAGGTTAAGCTGCTGTTCGCCGACGGCTCCAAGAAGATCGTCACCCTGGCTGAGCTGAACGACACCCCTATCACCAACGCCGCTAGTCAGTTGACCAGCCTGGTAGCGCCTCAGATCGGCGAGCTGGTTGCCTTCAACATCAACGCTGACGGCGAGTACGAGCTGAGCACCATTGACCAGAACGACCTCGCCGCTGACCTGCCCCTGCGCGGCTTTGACGGCGCCGGTACGAATGCCGCTTACAACAACGAGACCATCGGCGGCAAGGAGCTGGCCGACGACGCCGTGGTGTTCGTCTTGATCGGCGTGAAGGACACCGCCAACGGCGCAAACGACGGCAAGGTCTACACCGGCAAGGAGTTCAAGAACGAGTACACCACTTACACCTACGGCACCCCCGTTGACAACGCCGCCTCCCTGTATGTGACGGAGAACGGGTTCCAGATGGCCAAGGCCGCCGCTGTTACCACCAACAACACTTCCAGCAGCCCCTCCATCACCAAGGGCTCCAACTACGGCTACCTGGTGGCCGACTCCTACTACTCCTACGACAGTGAGAGCGGCAAGGGCTATGAGAACTACAGCATCTTCAACGGTGAGAACGTCATCACCGTCAAGCAGGAGAACGGCGATCCCATTAAGGCCGGCATCGTCATCACCTACGACGTGGTGAGCGACACCGAGGTGAAGAACGTCAACATCGCCAACGTGACCACCGACGCTGTCACCGCTTGGGACAACGACCGCTACATCGCCTTCGAGAACGACGGCAGCACCCGCCGCGAGATCACCCAGGATACCGTCATCATCTATGTGGATTCCGCCGATAAGGAAGCCGCTGACGGCGAGGGCGTGGCCGGCATCTCCATCGCGGATGACCCGAATGCCGACGGCGTGGGCTACACTCCCAACGTCCGCTACATCCTCAGCGGCAACACCGTCGCCTTCCTGCTGGTTGACGTGAACCGCGACATGGCGCTGAACCCGGCGACCTTCCAGGGTACCATCAGCGACACCAGCGATGTTCAGGACGCTCTGGACGCCGGCTGGGGTGTTGTTGAGATCGACAGCGCGCTTGCCTCCGGCACGATCAGCGTCGGTGATGGCCAGACCGTGAACATTACCGCGAATCAGACCAACAATCAGACTATCAACCTGGCTGACGGCGCCACGCTGAACGTCACCACCGCCCAGAGCGGCACCCTCACAGTCACCGCCGCTCCCGGCGCTACTGTGACTGCCCCCAACGGCACCTTGATGGGCAGCAACGGCGTGTTCTCCAGCACCGACGATGTCACGATTGCTACTGCGAGCAACGGTATCCAGGTGTCTGCCTCCTCCGGCACGATCACGCTGAATCGTAACATGACCATCGACGACAACGACAGTCTGACCTTGACTGGTTCCGCCACTCTGGTCGCCGCCATCGGCACCGAGCTGACCACCGGCACCAGCACTGTCAGCAGCGCTGTCCAGAACTTCTATGATGACAAGGCGGATGCGACTGGCAACGCAGTGGCTAACAACACGACCTATGTCTACAGCACCTTCACTGTGGGCAGCGGCGACAGCGCCGTCCAGGTCACCGGCTGGGTGAAGAAGGGTGTCTAATCCGACAAGCCCAGCAAAGCCCCAACCCAACGCATAAGAATCGCCCCGCGGGATTTCCCGCGGGGCGTTCTTTTGCCTATCCCAGCTTTCGGAAGGCGATGTAGCGGTAGGGGCCGTGGACGATGCCGGTGCCGTAGTTCATGATCCCGCTGGCCTGGAAACCGCCCTCCACCACGGCCAGGGTGGGGCTCTCCTCCGACCCGGCGGGGTAACCCGGCAGGGCCAGGGCGATGTTCCCGCCGCTGATGTTGTGGGACAGCACCGCCGCGGGGGTGAACCCCAGGGAGATGGTCTGCCCGGTTGACGCGCCGTCGCCGATGTACGTCCCCGCCACCGCCTCGCACTTGAGGGTGAGGGCGGCGTCGATTTTGCTGTTGGCGTCGTTGAAGTCGTCCATCATAATCCTGTCGGACTTCACCCACTGGGGGAGCTGATAGTTGGTCGTATGATCCATGCTGAAAATTCCTTTCTGTTGTCGAAATTTGGCGCCAGCCTTCCCTGCCAAAGTGCCCCTCCGGCAGCATAGCAGCCGGAGCCTACGCTAAAAATGTGCCGCCGGCACATTTTCTTCACGCTGCGGCGTGGGCAAAAACACCTCTCGCCCCTCCAGTGTGTGGCCCGCAGGGCCATGCATGCAGAGGGGCGCAGGCTCGCTGAAAAGCAAAAATGCTTTTCAGCGAAAAAAAGCCGGTACACAGTAGAACGTGTACCGGCTTTTGGTTGTACGGAGCGGTGCGACCTTTTCTGAGCCGGGCTGTATAAAAACCGCCCCCGCCGTTTAGACTAAAAGTCCCATGGAAGGAACTGGAAATCCTGCGGCCGGGGGGAAACAGCCGGAAAGTCATCGAAAAGATTATGAAATTGCCAGAATCTGTTCTCTTCTGTTAGGCTGTTTTCGCCCCCAAGGCAAAAAAACGAAAGGGAGACAGAGAAATGGCAAGAAAAACAGTAGAGGCAAACATCGCTTACGACGACCAGAAACAGCGCTACTATGTGACGCTCCACTACGGCACCGACGCCGTGGGCAACCGGATGAAACGCACTCGGTGCTTTCCCACCCTGGAGCAGGCCCGGCTGGTGCGGGACAAATTTGTCCGGGCCCGGTCCATCCGGGAGAACATCATGCCCACCGGGGTGACGGTGGGGCGGTGGCTGGACTACTGGCTGGACAACGTGATCCGCCCCCACCGGGCCGTCACCACCACCTACGGCTACCAGAAGATCATCGACAACCACCTAAAGCCCCTGCTGGGCCACATCATGCTCCAGAGCCTCACGGCCATGCAGGTCCAGCAGTACATGTCCCGCAAGCTCCAGGAGGGGCTCAGCGCCAACACCATCCGCAAGCACCATGTGCTGCTGAACACGGCGGTGGGCCTGGCGGTGCGGCAGGACATGCTGGCGAAGAACGTGGTCCAGGCGGTGGAGCCGCCCCCCAAGCTCTCGCCCCACCACTGCTTTTACTCCCCGGACCAGATCCAGCGGCTGTTCGCCCTCACCGCCGGGAAGCACCTGGAGCCGGTGGTCAAGCTGGCGGGGTACCTGGGCATGCGGCGCAGCGAGATCTGCGGGCTGAAGTGGGAGAATGTGGACCTGGAGAACGGGGTGCTCTATATCTGCGAGGCCCGCACCGCCGCCAACGGCGTGGCGGTGGACAAGGGGCCCAAGAGCGCGTCCTCCATGCGGCGGCTGTCCTTCGGGGGCAACGAGGACCTAAGGGAGCTGCTGGAGCGGCTGTACCGAAACGACCAGGAGAACCGGCGGCGCTGGGGCCAGGCGTACAACCCCCAGGGCTTTGTGGTGACCAACACCAAGGGGCGGCCCTACTCCCCGGACTACCTCTCTGGGGCCTTCAGCCGGCTGATCAAGGCAAACGGCCTGCCGGCCTGCACCCTCCACGGCCTGCGCCACAGCTTTGCCTCCATCGCCAACAGCCAGCACGTCCCCATGTTCAGCATCTGCAAGGCCCTGGGCCACAGCAGCACCGCCATCACCAGCCAGATCTATATGCACCTCTTCGACGAGACCCACCAGGAGGTGGTGGACCTGGTGGGCCAGGCCATCAGCGCCCAGGCCGGCGGGACGTCCCGGTAGCCCCGGCGCTTTACACCCCCGCCCCGGTGTGGTACAATAGGGAAAACATTAGGCCGGGAGGGATGGACATGACAAGGGATTCCGCGGCGGGGCCGGACGCGCTGACGGCGGAGGCCGTGGGGGCGCAGCTTAGGGCCCTGGGCCTTCACCGGGCGCCGCCGCTGTGCCTTGAAACGGTGGACTCCACCAACGACTACCTAAAACGCACCCCCGGCCTTCCGGACCGCTTTGCGGTGGTGGCCGACGGCCAGAGCGCCGGGCGGGGCCGCTCCGGCCGGCAGTTCCAGTCCCCCCGGGGGAAGGGGGTCTACCTCTCCCTCCTCCTGCGGCCGGACCTGCCGCCCCAGGCCCTGCTGCCGGCCACGGGTATAGCCGCCGTGGCGGCCTGCGACGCGGTGGAGCGCTGCTGCGGCGTCCGCCCCCGGATCAAGTGGACCAACGACCTGCTGCTGGGCGGCAAAAAAATCGCCGGCATCCTGACGGAGGCGGTGCTGGCGGCGGGGCGGGTGGAGGCGCTGGTGGTGGGCATCGGCGTCAACGTCCACCAGTCCGCCGCCGACTTCTCCCCGGAGGTGGCGGGCATGGCCGCCTCCCTCTCCCAGGTCCTGGGCCGGACCGTGTCCCGTCCCCGGCTGGCGGCGGCGCTGCTGGGGGCCCTGGACGGGCTGGGAGACGCCCTGGGCGGCGATGCTGCGGCCTGGGTGGCGCGCTACCGCCGGGACTGCCTCACCCTGGGCCGGCCGGTGCGCCTGCTGTGGCGGGAGGGGGGCAGCCGGGAGGCTGTGGCCTTGGATGTGGACGAGCAGTTCGGCCTCACGGTCCGCTACGGCGACGGCTCCACGGAGACCATCCGCTCCGGGGAGGTGTCCGTCCGGGGACTGTACGGCTATACGGAGTAGCCACGGGGGAAATCCCCCGTTGCGTTTCCCGGGGGATATGGTATACTGTCCTTACCAAATGAAAGGGAGACATGCCATGCAAAAAGCGATTGTTCTGGCCGCCGGCAAGGGGACCCGCCTGCAGACGGAGGGGATCACCCTGCCCAAGGTCATGCGGGAGGCCAACGGCCACCCCCTGCTCTACTATGTGCTGCAAAACCTGTCGTTCCTGGAGAAGAAGGACGTGGTGCTGGTGGTGGGCTACCGGCGGGAGGATGTGCTGGCCGCCTTCGGCGACTACCCCCACGCCGTCCAGGAGCCCCAGCTGGGCACCGGACACGCCGTGGCGGTGGCCCGGGAGGCGGTGGGCGACTACGACGGCCCCGTCCTCATCTGCTACGGCGACATGCCCCTGCTCAAGCAGAGCACCTACGAGAGCCTGCTGGAGACCCACCAGCGGGAGGGCAACGCCTGCACCCTGCTCACCGGCACCTGCCAATGGGATCTGCCTTACGGCCGCATCCTGCGGGGGCCCGACGGCGCCTTCCTGGGCGTGGTGGAGGACCGGGACTGCACCCCCGAGCAGAAGGCCATCCGGGAGCTGAACGTGGGGGTCTACGTCTTTGACAGCAAAAAGCTCTTCGCCGCCCTAAGCCAGCTGAAAAACAACAACGCC
>CALWXD010000054.1 GCA_944385425.1 uncultured Oscillospiraceae bacterium
AAAAAGCGCCCCCTGGGCCTCTATATCCACATCCCCTTCTGCCGCAGCAAGTGCGCCTACTGCGACTTCTACTCCCTGCCGAACGGGGAGGCCATGTTCAAGCGCTACGCCGCCGCGGTGCGCCGCCACCTGGCGGAGACCGCCCCCTCCGCCGCCCGCCACCAGGTGGACACGGTCTACTTCGGCGGCGGCACCCCCACCCTCCTGGGCCGCCGGCTGCTGCTGGACGTCCTGGATACCGTCCTGCACAAGTACGACGCGGCAAAGGACGCGGAGGTCACCCTGGAGGCCAACCCCGAGAGCGCCCAGGACTGGCGGGAACTGCGGAAACTGCGCCGCGGGGGCTTCAACCGGCTGTCCCTGGGGGCCCAGTGTGCCGACGATGCCATCCTCCGTGCCATCGGCCGCGTCCACACCTGGGACCAGGTGGAGAGCGCCGCGGCGGCGGCCCGGCGGGCCGGGTTCAAAAATCTGTCCCTGGACCTGATCTACGGCCTGCCCGGCCAGACCATGGAGTGCTGGCAGGACACGGTGGAGCGGACCCTGGCCATGGAGCCGGAGCATCTCAGCTGCTACGGGCTGAAGGTAGAGGAGGGCACCCCCCTCTGGGCGCGCAGGGACAGCGCGGACCTCCCCGACGACGACCAGCAGGCGGACATGTACCTCTGGATGGTGGACCGGCTGGCGGCGGCCGGGTACGAAAAGTATGAGATTTCCAACTTCGCCCGCCCGGGCCGCCAGTCCCGGCACAACCGGAAGTACTGGCGCATGGAGGAGTACGCCGGCTTCGGCCCCGGCGCCCACTCGGACTTCGGGGAGGTGCGCTACGCCTATGCCCGGGACCTGGGGGCCTATGTGGAGGGCGTGGAGCACGGCACCCTCCGCGTCAGCGAGTCGGAGACGCTGCCGGCGCGGGAGCGGGACACGGAGTATATCATGCTCTCCCTGCGCACGGTGGAGGGCATCTCCCAGTATGTGTTTGAGCACACCTACCGCCAGCGGTTCGCCCCCCTGGACAAGACCTTCCAGAAGTATGAGGCCCTGGGCTGCGCCCGGCGGACGGCGGAGGGCTGGGCCCTGACCCCCAAGGGGTTCCTCCTGTCCAACACCATCATCACCGACCTCTGGGAGGCCAACGGGGCGGAGAAGGTGCGGCGGGAGCAGGCGGCGGCCCGGGGGGATTTCCGGATCGTACTGCCCTGAGGGGAAGCCCTGCCGCGCCATGGACAGCGGGAGAGGCCGCCGCTCTCTTGTCTTAGCCGCCCAGAGTCCCGCCAGGCGGGCCGCCGGAGGGCCCGGGGGGTTGCCATTTTGGCCAGGATTTGCTAAACTATAAATAATTGCGTCATCCCACCAGGAGGTTTCTATGGCAACCAGGAAAAACTACGGCAACGACTCCATCTCCGCCCTGAAGGGGGCCGACCGGGTCCGCAAGCGCCCGGGGGTCATCTTCGGCAGCGACGGCCTGGACGGCTGCGAGCACGCCGTATTCGAGATTTTGTCCAACTCCATCGACGAGGCCCGGGAGGGGTACGGGAAGAGCATCACCGTCACCCGCTACCTGGACCACAGCGTGGAGGTGGAGGACCAGGGCCGGGGCTGCCCGGTGGACTGGAACGAGAAGGAACAGCGGTTCAACTGGGAACTGGTGTACTGCGAACTCTACGCCGGGGGCAAGTACGGCAACAACCAGGGGGCGAACTACGAGTTCTCCCTGGGGCTCAACGGCCTGGGCGCCTGCGCCACCCAGTACGCCTCGGCCTACATGGATGTCACCGTCTGGCGGGACGGGTACGAGTATGAACTCCACTTCCGCAAGGGCGAGGTGGTGGGCAAAAAGGGGGAGGAACTGCAGAAGGCCCCCCTGTCCAAAAAGCGCACCGGCACCCGGACCCGCTGGCTCCCGGATTTGGACGTGTTCACGGACATCGACATCCCCGCCGACTACTATACCGATGTGATGAAGCGCCAGGCGGTGGTCAACGCCGGCATCACCTTCCGCTTTCGCAACGAGACAGCCCCCGGGAAGTTTGAAACCACGGAGTTCCTCTATGAAAACGGCATCCAGGACTATGTGGCGGAACTGGCCGGGGAGGACTGCCTCACCGCCCCCGTGTACTGGGAGGCCGAGCGCCGGGGCCGGGACCGCGCGGACAAGGAGGACTACCGGGTAAAACTCTCCGTGGCCTGCTGCTTCTCCAACAAGGTGGCGGTCATCGAGCACTACCACAACTCCAGTTGGCTGGAACACGGCGGCAGCCCCGAGAAGGCCACCAAGTCCGCCTTTGTCTCCGCCATCGACAGTTATCTCAAGCAGCAGAACAAGTACCAGAAAAACGAGAGCAAAATCACCTGGGCCGACGTGGAGGACTGCCTGGTGCTGGTGAGCAGCAACTTCTCCACCCAGACCAGTTATGAGAACCAGACCAAAAAGGCCATCACCAACAAGTTTGTCCAGGACGCTATGGCCGAGTTTCTCCGGGAGCGGCTGAACATCTACTTCATCGAGAACCCGGCGGACGCGGCGAAAATCGGCGACCAGGTGCTCCTCAACAAGCGCTCCCGGGAGCAGGCGGAGAAGGCCCGGCTCAACATCAAGAAGAAACTGTCCGGCACCATCGACATCGCCAACCGGGTGCAGAAGTT
>CALWXD010000055.1 GCA_944385425.1 uncultured Oscillospiraceae bacterium
GGGGTTGGCCTTCTGCCCCTCCACCTGGGAGACACGGGCCGCCATGGGCACCGCGGACACGCCGGCGGAGCCGATGAGGGGGTTGATGTTCTCCTTGAGGAACAGGTTCATGATCTTGCCCAGGAGCACGCCGCCGGCGGTGCCAAAGCCGAAGGCCACCACGCCCATGCAGAGGATCTGCAGCGTCTGCTTGGCAAGGAAGGTGGTGGCGGTGGCGGTGGCGCCCACGCTGAGACCCAGGAAGATGGTGACGATGTTCATCAGCTCGTTGCCGGCGGTCTTGGTCAGACGCTCCACAACGCCGCTCTCCTTGAAGAGGTTGCCCAGCATCAGGCAGGCGATCAGCGGCGCGGCGGAGGGCACCAGCAGGGCCACAAACACGGTGACGACAATGGGGAAGACGATCTTCTCCCGCTTGGAGACCTCGCGCAGGGGCTTCATCACGATCTCCCGCTCCGCCTTGGTGGTGAGCAGGCGCATGATTGGCGGCTGGATCACCGGCACCAGGGCCATGTAGGAGTAGGCCGCCACGGCGATGGGGCCCAGCAGCTCCGGGGCCAGACGGGTGGTGACGAAGATGGCGGTGGGGCCGTCGGCGCCGCCGATGATGCCAACGGAGGAGGCCTCCTGGGCGGTAAAGCCCATGAGACGGCAGCCCACGAAGGTGATGAAGATGCCCAGCTGCGCCGCCGCGCCCAAAAGCAGGCTCTTGGGGTTGGCGATCAGGGGGCCGAAGTCGGTCATGGACCCCACGCCCATGAAGATGAGGCAGGGGTAGACCCCCAGTTTGACGCCCAGGTACAGCACGTCGATCAGCCCCACCGTGATGGAGGTCCCCACCGGGTAGGCGCTCAAAATCGCCTCGGACACGCCCGCCGCGCTGAGCTCGGAGAGGAGCTGGGAGGTCATGGGCTGGCCGCCGAAGAGCTCCCAGTTGATATGTCCGCCGGCGAAGAGGATCTCGTGGTACATCTCCGCGCCGGGCAGGTTGGTGGCCAGCATGCCAAAGGAGATGGGCAGCAGCAGCAGCGGCTCAAACTTCTTGACAATGGCCAGGTACATCAGCACAAAGGAGACCAGGATCATCACGATGGACTTCCAGTCCCCGTTGGCACCGATCATATAAAAACCGGTGTCCTCAATAAAATTCAAAATTGCTTCCATAGTGACCCTCCTCCGTACACCGGGTTAACCGATGACGCACAGCAGAGTACCGGACTCAACAGCAGACCCCTTGGAGGTGTTGACGGAGAGGACGGTGCCGTCGCAGGGGCACATGATCTCGTTCTCCATTTTCATGGCCTCCAGGATCATCAGCACGTCGCCCTTCTTCACGGCGGAGCCATTCTGCACGTTGACGGACAAAATGGTGCCGGGCATGGGGGAGGTGATCTTCTCGCCGCCGGCGGGAGCGGCGGCCGGAGCAGCAGGAGCGGGCGCAGCGGCCGGAGCAGCCGGAGCGGCGGCAGGCGCAGCGGGGGCAGCCGCGGCGGCGGGGGCGCCGTCCAGCACCTCCAGCGTGATCTCGTAGACAGAGCCGTTCACGTTCACCTTGTACTTTTTCATCTTTTTTCTCTCCTCACTTAAAGTTTCTTCACGGATAAGATGCGGATGCCGGCGGGATCGGTGCCCAGATCCTCCGCGATGGCGGCGGATACGGCGGCGATCATGGCCTGGCGGTTGGGAATCGTCTCTATGGGCGCAGGCGCCGCGTCATTCCCTCCCGCTGCGGCGGGGGCCCTTCTGCCGAGGCGGCAGACGGCGCTCATCGCATAGCTGAGGACGATGATGCAGACCAGGCCGACAAACACAGTGCCGACGCCCATCAACACGACGAACCAGTTGGACATTGAGGTCTCCTCCTTCACAGTTTCCGCCCTTTCCCCCAGTGGTTTTCCCGGGAAAAGCCGCGGTTTGGCAGCTGAAATCCATGAAATGACAACTGCCGCATAGATAAGCCGATTATAGCAGAGATGGAAAAAGAGTGCAATAGCAATTGCTGATTTTTGTTATTTCCTTCACGTTTTTCTTGCCTGCCCGCCGGCGGGGTGGTATGCTGGGGGAAACGCGGATGCGGAGGAGGGGATGGCCCGATGCGGTATCAGCACATGGAGGAGGGGCGGTTCCTCAGCCGGCCCAACCGGTTTATCGCCCATGTGGCGCTGGCGGGGCGGGAGGAGGTCTGCCATGTGAAAAACACCGGCCGCTGCCGGGAGCTGCTGGTGCCCGGGGCCCTGGTCTATCTGGAGCGGTCGGACAACCCAGCCCGGAAGACCCGGTACGACCTGGTGGCGGTGCAGAAGGGGGAGCGGCTCATCAACATGGACGCCCAGGCCCCCAACCAGGTGTTCCGGGAGTGGGCCGCGGCGGGGAATTTTTTGCCGGGCCTCCGGGCCATCCGGCCGGAGAGCACCTTCGGCGGCTCCCGGTTTGACTTCCGGCTGGAGACAGACGGGGGGACCACCTTCGTGGAGGTCAAGGGCGTGACGCTGGAGGAGGGGGGAGAGGCCCGCTTTCCCGACGCGCCCACGGAGCGGGGGGTCAAGCACCTGCGGGAGCTGCAGCGGGCCGCGGCGGAGGGGTACGGCGCGGCGGTGTTCTTTGTGATCCAGATGCGGGGCGTCACCCGTTTCTGCCCCAACGACGCCACCCACCCCGCCTTCGGCCAGGCCCTGCGGGAGGCTGCCTCCAGCGGCGTGGCGGTCTACGCCTACGACTGCCTGGTGACGCCGGACACCCTGGCCATCCACCGGCCGGTGCCGGTTGTTTTGTAGGGGACGGCGAAGGGAGGCGCCGGACGGAATGCTCCGTCCGGCGCCTCCTTATCGATAAATGATTTTGCCTTTACATGCATTCTCATGCAGGAGAATTTCTGCCGATTGGATTGAGCCATCCTCCCCCCAGGGGACCACAGCCCCGGCGGCCAGGGAGGCGGGCACGTCGATGAGGCGCTGGTTGCGGCTGCCCCGCCAGGGCAGGGACAGGGACCGCTGCGCCAGGAGGAAGGGACCGTCCACCAGTACGTCCAGCTGGGCGAGCAGCGCCCTTTGGGCCGCGGTTCCCCTGTCCCGGAGGAGCTCATACTGGTACCCGGTGTAGCACCAGACGTTGAGGCCGGCGCCGTGAGCCGCCTGGGCCAGACGGAGGCAGTCCTCCGCCTGCTCCATGGGCTCCCCGCCGGAGAGGGTCAGCCCGTCGGTGAGGGGGTTGGAGCGCATGGCGCCAATGACCTCCTCCACAGCCATCTCCCGCCCGCCGCCGCTGTCGTGGGAATCCGGGTTGTGGCAGCCGGGGCACCGGTGGGGGCAGCCCTGGACAAAGCAGACAAAGCGAAGGCCCGGGCCGTCCACAATGGAGTCCTGCACCAAACCGTAGATCCGCATAGGTGATCCCTCCTAAATCTTTCCAGCGGTACCAGACAGGGCTGGGCATGGGGAGTCTGGATGTCTCCTCAGATGCCGTGTTTCACCCGGGCGGCCTCCTCCGCGGTCTTGGCGTCGTTCCAGCGGTCCATGGTGCCCACCAGGTAGCCGGTGATCCGGCGGATCCGCTCAAAGGGCCGGCCCCCGTCGTCCTCCCTCCGGCCGCAGCCGGGGCACACGTCGTCGATGATGCCGGTGTAGCCGCAGACCGGGTCCCGGTCCACCGGATGGTTGACGCTGCCGTAGCCCACGCCGGCCTCCTTCATGCACCGCACCACCTTCTCAAAGGCGTCCAGGTTCTTCAGCGGGTCTCCGTCCATCTCCACATAGCTGATGTGGCCGGCGTTGGTGAGGGCGTGGTAGGGCGCCTCCTTCTTGATCTTGTCGAAGGCGGAGATGGGGAAGTAGACGGGGATATGGAAACTGTTGGTGTAAAACTCCCGGTCCGTGACGCCGGGGATCTGGCCGAACCGTTTCCGGTCGATGGCCACAAAGCGGCCGCTGAGCCCCTCCGCCGGGGTGGCCAGGAGGGAGAAGTTCAGCCCAGTCTTCTGGCACTCCTCGTCCATCCTCGCCCGCATCCGGGCGATGATCTCCAGGCCCAGCCGCTGGCTGCGCTCGCTCTGGCCGTGGTGCTCCCCGGTGAGGGCCACCAGGGTCTCAGCAAGGCCGATGAATCCCACGGACAGCGTGCCGTGCTTGAGCACCTCCCGCACCTCGTCGTTCCAGCCCAGCTTTTCGCTGTCCAGCCAAACCCCCTGGCCCATGAGGAAGGGGAAGTTGTGGACCTTTTTCCGGCACTGGATCTCAAAGCGGTCCATCAGCTGGTCGATGCACAGGTCCATCTTGTCGTCCAGCTCGTCAAAAAACAGGTCGATGTCCCCCTTGGCCTTGATGGCCAGGCGGGGCAGGTTGATGGAGGTAAAGCTTAGGTTGCCCCGGCCGTTGCACTGCTGGCGGCTGGGGTCGTAGACATTGCTGATGACCCGGGTGCGGCAGCCCATGTAGGCGATCTCCGTCTCCGGGCGGCCGGGGTCGTAGTACTGGAGGTTGAAGGGCGCGTCGAGAAAGGCGAAGTTGGGGAACAGCCGCTTGGCGCTGCAACGGCAGGCCAGGCGGAAGAGGTCGTAGTTGGGGTCCCCCTTGTTGTAGTTGACGCCCTCCTTCACCCGGAAGATCTGGATGGGGAAGATGGGGGTCTCCCCGTGGCCCAGGCCCGCCTCGGTGGCCAGGAGGATGTTGCGCATCACCATCCGCCCCTCGGGGGAGGTGTCCATTCCGTAGTTGATGGAGGAGAAGGGGGTCTGGGCGCCGCAGCGGGAGTGCATGGTGTTCAGATTGTGGATAAAGGCCTCCATGGCCTGGTAGGTGGCCCGGTCGGTCTCCTTCTCGGCAAAGCGGACGGCCTGCCGCTGGCACCTGGCCAGCTCCTCCTCGCCGCCGTACCGCTCGGCAAGGCGGGGCAGCTCCGCCTGGAGGTATTCCTCGTAGCGCTCCAGCCGGGGCTCCAGCCCGGTTTCTTCCCGGATGGACCGGCGCAGGTCCTTCAGCGCCTCCTCCGGGTCCTCCACGCCCCTGCACAGCACGAGGCACTTGGCCAGGTTGCGGGTGTAGTAGCGCCCGAAGGTCTTGCGCACCCCGTCGGCCATGCCGTAGTCAAAGTTGACAATGGACTGGCCGCCGTGCTGGTCGTTCTGGTTGGACTGGATGGCGATGCAGGCCAGGGCCGAGTAGGAGGCGATGTCGTTGGGCTCCCGAAGGCAGCCGTGGCCGGTGGAAAAGCCGCCGGCAAAGAGCTTTTTGATGTCGATCTGGCAGCAGGTGGTGGTGAGGGCGTAGAAGTCCAGGTCGTGGATGTGGATGTCCCCCTCCCGGTGGGCCTTGGCGTGCTCGGGCTTGAGCAGGAACATCTGGTAAAACTGCTTGGCCCCCTCGCTGCCGTACTTCAGCATGGCGCCCATGGCGGTGTCGGCGTTGACGTTGGCGTTCTCCCGCTTGACGTCGCTGTCGATGGCGTCGGTGAAGGTGATGTCCTCGTAGATCTTCATCAGCCGGGTGTTCATCTCCCGGGCCCGGCTGCGCTCGTTGCGGTAGAGGATGTAGGCCTTGGCGGTCTGGACATAGCCGCTGTCCATCAGCACCCGCTCCACCATGTCCTGCACATGCTCCACATCCGGGACCTCCAGCCCCTCCACCTCCAGCGCCGCCACCACCTCGGCGGCCAGGGCGCGGGCCACGTCCATGTGGTCGGGCTTGTAGGTGGCGGCAAAGGCCTTGTTGATGGCGACGGCGATCTTCTCCGCGTCAAAGTCCACCAGCCGGCCGTCCCGTTTTTTCAGCTTTTCAATGTGCCTGGACATGTTTGCGCTCCTCCCACTATATCTTGTGTTTTTTCTTTTGAACTTCCAAATATATAGTAGACTACCGAAGGGAGCTTGTCAAGAGGCAATCCGGGAGGGGCGGGAAAAAGCGGCTGCCTTCCTGGGGGAAGCAGCCGCCGGGCATATAGGGGAGCGGGCGTCTGGGGCGCGCTGCGCTGCAGGCGGACCCGCGGCACAGGAAGGTTTCGCCGGGGGACGGGATTGCGCGGCTGTGCCGCCGCCCCGAGAGGCAAAACGCGGGGACGGGACAGGCTATCCCATAAGGTTCTTTCGGGCTTCGGGGCTGTTCAAGTGGAGGGCGCCCACGGTCCGGCAGCCGTCCAGGTCCGGGCAGCTGCCGCAGGTGGCCACGCCCTTTTCCAGCGCGCAGCGCCGGATGGCGCAGAGGCTGTCACAGAACACCGTTTTCACCCCGTCCATGCGGCACCCGAGGCAGTTGATGTGCTCGGGCAGGATGGGGGCTTGATTGAGGGCGGCCCACAGCCGGGCTGTCTTTTCCCGCAGGGCCTGGTCATTCCGGACGGTCGCCAGATAGGCGTCGCAGCTGCCGCAGTCCAGGCCGCAGTAGGCAATGTTCTTTTCCATCGGCATTCCTCCCCAACGCGCCGGGCGGCGGCCCGGCGGAAATTGGGATCAGTATAGCACACAGCTGCTGAAAAGTCCACACGTTTCGGGGTTGTCCGCCGGCGTCGGATGGGAAAAAGCGGCCCATGCCTTTTGGCATGGGCCGCCCTCCCTGCCCGGCGGGCGGCCGCGGCCATCGGCCGCGGCGCGCGTTTCCCGGGCTTGTATCCCCTATGTTAGGTGGCTGCCGGGGCTCAGCAGCAGCTGCCGCCGCCCAGGGAGCCGCCGCAGCCGTTGCCGCAGCCACAGCCGCAGCTGCTGCCGTTCCCGCCGCAGCAGCAGCACAGGATTAGGATCAGGATGATGATCCAGCAGCAGTTGCCGCCGCCAAAGAAACCGTTGCTATTGCACATACACGAAACCTCCTAAGCGTTGAGTGCCCGAAATCTCGGTCTCAGTTCCATAGTATGCGCGGCGGCGGGAAGTGTGCCCCTCAGCCCAGGCGGACCGGGGAGACCCCGGCGCGGGCGGAGCGCAGCTGTTCTTCGGTAAAGAGGCCCTGGCGGATGAGGCGGCCGGAGAGCTGCTCCCCCGTGCCGCTGACCACGGCGTCCAGGGCGCGGTAGGAGAGGTAGACCACCTGGGCCCGGTAAAATTCCCCGTCCTCCAGGGCCTGCCGCTCCCCGCCGGTGATGAGGCCGCGGCCCTCGGCCCGGGAGAGGGCGGTGCGCCAGTCGTCCACCCCGGCGGCGCTGTAGCCCAGGGCGCGCAGGAGGAACTCCACATAGGACGCGGCGCTCACCGGGCTGTCGCTGCCGAAGGTGTCGGGACCGGTGCCGTTGGTGTACCCCTTGTCATAGGCGTAGGCCACATAGCTGTCCCCCCAGGGCACGTCTACAAAGGGGTGGCTGCCGGTGTAGGCCAGGGCGGCCTCCTCCTCCCCCAGCACCCTAAGGAACATCACCAGGGCCTGCAGCCGGGTGGGGTAGCGGTCCAGGTTGTAGCCCTTCCCGTAGCCGGTGTCGCTGCCCTGGAACAGGCGCAGGGCCTTCAGCGCGTCGGCCATGGCCACATAGTCCACGGTCTCCGCCGACTCTGTCACCGTGCCGATCCCCTCGTACTGGAACACCGCCACCTGGGAGACCACGGTGAAGGCGGCGGAGGTGTCCTCCGCCACCAGGTAGCGGTGGTTGGGGGAGAGGAGGGCGCCGGAGGAGAGCTCCCGCCCCTCGGTGGCGTCCACCACGGCGCCGGAAGAGAAGGATACCCGCAGCGAGCCGGCCAGGGGCAGGACCACCGCCCCGGAGAGGGCCGTTAGGCAGTCCCGCTCCTTGAGGGACAGCTCCGTCAGCCGGACGGCGGACTGCCCGTCCGGCTGGCCGGCGAGGGCCTCCGCCTGGCGCTCCGCCTCCTGGTAGAGGCTGTCGCCGCTGCCCTGCAGCGTCTCCAGAAAGCCGCTGGTAAAGGCGCCCTTTAGGTGGGAGAGGGAGACCAGGACCTCCCCGTCCGCGGCCAGGGCGGCCGCCCCCAGGCAGAGGGCCAGCGCCAGGATGAGGGCTGCCGTTCGTCTCTTCATACCGCTCACCTCACCGCTTGCTGATGCGATAGCTCAGCGTTAGGAGGCTGTCGGCAAAGTGGACGCTCTCCACCTGGATGTCCGCGCTGTCGCTGCTGATTTCTTTGTTGGTAAAGTTCCAGAACCCCCGGACCCCCAGGGCCACCAGCCGGTTGGTGATGGGCTGGGCGGCGGACTGGGGGACGGTCAAAACCGCCACGTCCGGCAGGTGGTCGCGGCAGTAGGCGTCCAGCTCCTCCATGTCCCGTACCAGGACGCCGTTGA
The DNA here is from genome assembly GCA_944385425.1 of uncultured Oscillospiraceae bacterium. Taxonomy (GTDB): domain Bacteria; phylum Bacillota; class Clostridia; order Oscillospirales; family Oscillospiraceae; genus CAJFPI01. The sequence continues at coordinate 8,208 of CALWXD010000055.1, forward strand.
CTGTGGTGCCCACCAGGCTGGGGGAGACGTCAAAGGCGGCGTCCAGGGAAAAGCCGATCTCCGCGAAATGGAAATTCTGCATGAGGGCGTGGCCCAGGTTGCCCACCCCCACAACAATGATGCTGTGCCGGTTCTCAATGCCCAGGATATGGCCGATCTCCGTCTGCAGCTCCTTGACGTTGTAGCCGTACCCCTGCTGGCCGAACTCGCCGAAGCAGCTGAGGTCCTGGCGGATCTGGGAGGCGGTGATGCCCATGCGGCTGCCCAGGGAGTTGGAGGAGATGCGGACGATCCCCTTGGCCTGCAGGTCGCCCAGGTACCGGTAGTACCGGGGGAGGCGGCGGATGACCGCCTCGGAAACATGTTGCTTTTTCATGGGTTCCTCCTATCTGCCGCCGTCTCCCGGCCCCGCGCCCCGCCCCGGGAAAGGGCGGCGGACGGCGCGTCCCGCCGGCGGAGGCGGGGGAGACGCCGCTGGCGCGGCACGGCAAGAATATGATAGCAAATATCATACACGAAACGGAGGGAGTTGTCAATTTTTTTAACAATCTTTTTTTGTGATGAACAAACAATTTTTTATAGCGGCGGACCTAAGACAAAAATTTTGCCTTAAGTCAAAAATTTTCCTTTACAAATGGAGGAAGATGCGCTATACTAACTCTTGCCGTTTCCATGCGCCCGTAGCTCAGTTGGATAGAGTGACAGACTCCGACTCTGTAGGTCGCACGTTCGAATCGTGTCGGGCGTACCAAAACAAAAGGACATCCTTACGGATGTCCTTTTGTTTTTGGTTCCGGAGCCACCCTTCGGCATTTCAACGCTCGAGGCCGGCAAAGCAGTCCCGTCTCCGCGCTGCGTGCCGCTCTGCGGGCGGCTGCGCTCCGAAACGCCGTTCGGTGTGCCTTTTGCGGCCGCCGAGGGGAAATCCAGATGCGCAGAAGGGGACTGCGCGCAGAACAGGTAAAAATGGAGGCCGGCTACTGTGGCGGATGGGGCGCAGAGGGGCGTTGGGCCCCGGCGCTACTCCCGGATGATATGCTCTGTCGCCACAAGGATCTTGTAGACGGCGTGGAGAATGGCCATCATGCACATCATGCCCCCGGCGATGGCCGCCGCCAGCAGCAGCGTGTCCGTCCCCTGGGCGCTGAACTCCGCCCAGCGGCTCTCCACGGCGTAGCGCATGGTGGTGTACAGCGAGCCGCCGGGGATGAGGGGGATGGAGGCGGAGACCAGGAACACCGTGGCCGGGGTTTTCCGCAGACGGGCCATGATCTCGGCGTAGAGGGTGAGCACCAGGGAGGCCAGGAAAAACCGGGGCACATCCCACTCCAGCCACAGGCCGGACAGGAGGTAGACCCCCCAGGCCAGCACGCCCCCCAGCCCCGCCAGCAGCAGCTTGCCCCGGCGGACGTTGAACAGCAGGCTGAACCCCACCGAGCCGGTGAAGGCGGTAACCAGTTGGATCGCGTATTCCATCTCAGCCTCCAATCTGTCCGGCGATGACAAAGCCGAACGCGATGATCACAGCCACCAAAAGCGCCTCCAGGAACCGCAGGAGGCCGGAGATGGTGTCGCCGTTAAAGAGGTCCCGCAGGGAGTTGGTCAGCTTGATGCCGGGGATCAGCAGCATGACGTTGCCGATGCTGATCATGTCAACGGAGTCTCCAAAGCCGAGGCGGACGGACACATAGGCCAGAAGGCCGCCCACGCCGGCGCAGACCAGGGCGCTGAGGATGCTGTTGAGGTCCATCCACCGCACGGCGGCGTCCACAAAGCGCAGCGCCGCGCCGATGCAGGCGGAGGCCAGGGCGTCCCAGCCGCTGCCGCCGAAGAAGAGGGCGAAGGAGGCGGAGATCAAAGCGTAGATCATCACCTGCTGGAAAAAGGTGTACCGGGGGCCGGCGGCGATGCCGTCCAGCTCGGCCTGGACCTGGGTGAGGGGCAGGTGCTCCGCCACGATCCGGCGGGAGAGGCTGTTGAGCTGCTCCAGCCGGTCCAGGTCGTTTTCCAGGGTAGAGATCCGCCTTGTCTGGGTCACGGTGCCAAAACCCTGGCCGTAGATGGTGACCACGATGGAGGAGGTGATGGTAAAGACGTCCACCTGCACCGCGCCGTAGGACTTGCAGATGCGGCGGATGCTGTCCTCCACCCGGCTGACCTCCGCGCCGGAGCAGAGCATCCGCTCGCCGATGGTCAGCGCCAGGTAGAGGTAGCGGTTGGCGTAGCGGACGGCGCTGGGATTGGATTGTTCACACATAGAGAGGCTCCTACTTAATAAAAAGGGATGGGAGAGGGCGGGGCCGCCCGGAGGCGGCCTTCCTTTCCGGCGGGGAAAGCCCCCGCCCCCGCCAGGCGGGGCGCGAAGGCCAAAACAAAAGGCAACTGCGCAAACAGTTGCCTATTCTTTAGGCCCGGGCAGAGCCAGCCGGCAAAACCAAAGCCCGGCGCGGCGGGCCCGGCCCGCGGGGGGCGCCGCGGCAGAAGGGAGGGGCGGTGCGTTTTCAGAAAAAAAGCCGCTGCGAACGATATACCGTCCGCAGCGGCTTGGTGCGCGAGGCGGGACTTGAACCCGCACGTCCGTATTGGACACTAGAACCTGAATCTAGCGAGTCTGCCAATTCCACCACTCGCGCAGATAAAAGGGATTCTGGAAGGGAAGAATCCCTGGACTCTTCCCTTCCAGAAATGGCAGCGGGTGAAGGATTCGAACCCTCACATACGGAGTCAGAGTCCGCTGTGCTACCTTTACACAAACCCGCTGTACACATAGCGAACAGTCATTATTATACAAATTTTTTCCGGTTTGTCAAGAGGAATTTTTGATTTTCTCAAAAAATTTTGGGGCGCCCCGGCGCGTTCCCCGCTTTACCCCGGCGCGGCCTTGTGGTATACTAAAACCAACCATTTTCGGAAGGAGGGATCTCCATGCAGCGGAGGATCATCACAGTGGGCCGGGAGTGCGGCAGCGGCGGGCATACCATCGCCAAGCTGACGGCGGAAAAACTGGGCGTCTCCTTTTATGATAAGGAGATTGTGGAGATGGTCGCGGCAAAGACCAAGCTTTCCCCGGACTTTATTGCCGCCAATGGGGAATATTTCCAAAACGGGTCCCTGGGGCATATTTTCGGCTATGGCGGCCGGTTTTCCGCCACCATGCACACCCAGAGCGCCCTGCAGGACCAGATGCAGTTTGTCCAGTCCGAGCTGATCCGGGAGATCGCGGAGAAGGAGCCCTGCGTCATTGTGGGCCGGTGCGCCGACTATATCCTGCGGGAGCGGGGGGACGTGCTCAACGTGTTCATCCACTCGGATATGCCCTACAAGGTGGAGCGCTCCGTCCGGGAGCACGGCCTGGAGGAGAAGGACGCCGCCGCCATCCTCGCCAAGCGGGACAAGGCCAGGGCGCAGCACTACCGGTTTTACACTGCCCAGAGCTGGGGCGATATGAAAAACTACCATCTGGCGCTGGACAGCGGCGCGCTGGGGGTAGAGGCCTGCGTGGAGCTGATCTGCCGGGCCTTTGCGCTGTAGCGCCGGCGCGGATCGCGGGAGGACCGGCGTCCCCGCCCTGCGGCGGGGGACGCCGCAGCACCATAGCACCATAGAAACAAAGGAGGACACCCCTTGGACAAGATCTATGTGACAGGACACCGCAACCCGGACACGGATTCCATCGTCTCCGCCATGGCCTACGCCGCCCTGCGCAACGCCGTGGGGGACCGGGAGTATGTGGCCGCCCGGCTGGGCCACCTCAGCGACGAGACCCGGGCCATCCTCAAGCGCTTTGGCTTTGAGCCGCCGGTCTATATCACCAACATGCGCACCCAGGTCCAGGACCTGGAGTTTGACGTGCCCCCCATTTTGAACCAGGCCGTCACGGTGAACCGGGCCTGGTCGGCCATGGATGAGGAGAAACACATCGCCGCCGTGCCCATCGCCGACGACGACGGGCATCTGGTGGGCATGCTGACGTCGGGGGACGTGGCGGAGTACGACATGCGGACCATCTCCGACCCCATGCTGCAGGACGTGCCCATCTTCAATATCATCAGCGTCCTGGAGGGGGAGCTCCTCAACGAGACCAAGGAGGTGGTCAACACCATCTCCGGGCGGGTGGTGATCGCCCTGCCCTGCGGCCTGGACGAGCTGCCCTTCAAAAGTAAGGAGACCGTCCTCATCTGCGGCCGCCAGCCGGAGGTGCTGCGGGCGGCGGTGGAGGCGGGGGTGCGGTGCGTCATCCTCTGCCAGGCGGAGCTTCCCGAGGAGATCCGCCGCATGGACAGCAGCACCTGCATCATCTCCACCCCCTTTGACACCTACCGGGCCGTCCGTCTGCTGTTCCAGTCCATCCCCGCCGGCTGCGTCTGCCGCCGGGAAAACCTGGAGTATTTCTACCTGGACGACTATATTGACGACGTGCGGGAGGTGGTCCTCCAGAGCCGCTACCGCAGCTACCCCATCCTGGACCGGGAGACCAGCAAGGTGGTGGGGACCCTGTCCCGGTTCCACCTCATCCGGCCCAAGCGGAAACGGGTGGTGCTGGTGGACCACAACGAGGCGGCCCAGTCGGTGCCTGGCCTGGAGCAGACGGACATTGTGGCCATCATCGACCACCATCGCCTGGCGGACATCCAGACGTCAAACCCCATCTACTTCCGCAACGAGCCGGTGGGCAGCACCACCACCATCGTGGCCGGCATGTTCCAGGAGCGGGGCATGATGCCCTCCAAGAAGCTGGCGGGGCTCATGGCGGCGGCCATCGTCTCGGACACGGTGATGTTCAAATCCCCCACCTGCACGCCGAGGGACCGGAACATGGCCCAGCGCCTTGCCAGCCTCGCCGACCTCTCCCTGGACCAGCTGGGGCGGGAGATCTTCGAGGCCTCCGCCCCGGAGGACCAGCCGGTGGAAAAGCTGCTGTTTACGGATTTCAAGGAGTTCCACATCGCGGGGCACGACTTTGGCATCAGCCAGATCACCTGCATCGACTCCGACCGCCACCTCCAGCGCAAGGAGGAGTTCCTGGACCTCATGCGCAAGACCATGGAGGAGCACCACTACTGCCTCATGATCCTCATGCTCACCGATGTGCTCAAAGAGGGGTCCATGCTCCTCTACCTGGGGGACGAGGAGCTGGCGGAGCAGGCCTTCCATGTGAAGATCAAGGACAACCAGATTTTCCTGCCCAGGGTCATGAGCCGGAAGAAGCAGGTGGTCCCCATGCTCTCCGCCCTGTGGGGCTGAGTGCGGGAAGGAGAGAGGGATGGAGACAAGGGAGATTTTATCCAGGGTGGACCACACCCTGCTGCGGCAGGACGCGGGATGGGGGGAGATCCGGCAGGTTTTGGACGACGCCATGGCCTACGGCTGCGCCAGCGCCTGCATCCCGCCGTCCTATGTGCCGGAGGCGGCGGCGTACGCGGCGGGCCGCCTCCCCATCTGCACCGTGATCGGTTTCCCCAACGGCTACGCCACCACGGCGGCCAAATGCTTTGAGGCGGAGGACGCGGTGAAAAACGGGGCCGATGAGCTGGACATGGTCATCCACCTGGGCTTGGTGAAGGACCGGCGGTGGGACTGCCTGCTGGAGGAGATCCGGCAGGTGAAGGCCGCCTGCGGCAGGCGGGTTTTGAAGGTGATCGTGGAGACCTGCCTTCTCACGGAGGAGGAGAAGGTCCGCCTGTGCGGCGTCGTGTCCGACTCCGGGGCAGACTTCATCAAGACCTCCACCGGCTTTGCCGGCGGCGGGGCCACACCGGAGGACGTGGCCCTCTTTGCCGCCCATGTGGCGCCCCACTTGAAGATCAAGGCCGCCGGCGGCATCCGCAGCCTCGCCGACGCGGAGGCGCTCCTGGCCCTGGGGGCCAGCCGCCTGGGGACCTCCCGGGTGGTGCAGGCGGTGAAGGCGCTGGAACGCCGCGGCTGAAGGCGGGAAATAAAAGGGGATGCCCCCGGCACACATCGGTGTGCCGGGGGCATCCTTTGTCTCATCTGCGATTGAAAGCGCCGCGGGGGCGGGGGATGGAGGGCCTGGCCGCGGCCCAGCTATGGCCGCAGGAGGAAGGCCCCTTCCGCGAGACCCTGCCGGACGCGGGAGACGGTCTCCTCCGCGGAGAGGTCCGTCGTCTCCAGCCCGTGGCCGCAGTAGGGCCCCAGGTGCTGGAACGGCTCCCACATGGCATCCACCAGCTCCCGGTTGGCTGCGGCGCCCAGCTTGGCGCGGCCCAGGGCACGGCGCAGGGTCTCCCTGCGGCTGGCCTGCAGGACGATGTAGTGTACCGCAAAGCCGTCCCCCGCCAGCCGCAGCCACGGCCCCAGGAACCAGGGGCCGACGATGCCGTCCACCACCACGTCGTAGCCCCCCTGGGCAAAGCGCCTGGCCGCGGCCAGGAAGGCCTCGATCACCACCAGGTTCTGCCCGTGGGACTGGGGCAGGTGGGGCGGGATGGCGCCCTTTGCGAGGCAGTGGTAGAAGTCGTCTGTGTGGAGATGGACGGATTTTGCAAACGCGCTCCCCGCCGCCACCTGGGCGGAGACGGTGGTCTTCCCGGTCCCGGGCGCGCCGGTGATAAGGACAATCCTTCCCTCTTCCATCGCGCAGCTCTCCCTTCCGTCCCTGGCGGCGGGGCTACCGCGCCCGCCCTTTCCGGCTGGGCACCAGGAAGATGAACACCAGGGAGCTGACCAGCAGCAGGTAGGGGTAGATGAGGTAGGGCATCACGTCAAAGGTGGACACCGCGTGCCCCAGCTCCACAGCCGTGGAGACCGCCACCAGCATCTGGGCGCCGTAGGGGATCACGCCCTGGAAGATGCAGGAGAAGGTGTCCAGGATGGAGGCGGTCTTGCTGGGGGAGACGCCGTACTCCCGGCTCATCTCCTTGGCGATGGGGTTTGCCATGACGATGGCCACCGTATTGTTGGCGGTGGCGATGTCCATGGTCCCCACCAAAAGGCCCATGCCCAGCTGGCCCCCCTTCTGCCCCTTGAAGATCCGGCGGATGAAGGCCAGCAGCGCCTCAAACCCACCGTAGACCCGGATGAGGGCGCACATGGCGGAGACCAGGACGGCCACCATGCTGGTCTCGAACATCCCGGCCGCGCCGCTGCCCATGCTGCTTAAAAGGTTCTCCGGGGCGATGCCGCCTGTGGCCAGCATGATGACCGCGCCGGAGACGATCCCCACCAGCAGCACCACAAACACATTGATGCCCGCGATGCCGCCGATGAGCACCAGCAGGTAGGGGATGATCTGCACCAGGTGGTAGGGCTCGGTGATGGCGCCGCTGAGCTCTACCCGGAAGCTGAGCAGCAAAATCAGCCCCAGGGACACCAGCGCCGCGGGCAGGGCGATGGCGAAGTTTTCCTTGAACTTGTCCTTCATGGGGACGCCCTGGCCGTTGCAGGCGGCGATGGTGGTGTCGGAGATGAAGGACAGGTTGTCGCCGAACATGGCCCCGCCCACGATGGAGCCCACGCACATGGGGACGCCGAACCCCGACGCCTCCGCCGCCGCCACGGCGATGGGGGTGAGGAGTGTGATGGTGCCCACGCTGGTGCCCATGGCGGTGGAGACAAAGCAGGCCACCACAAACAGCACCGCCACGGCGAACCGGGCCGGGATCACGGACAGCATGAAATAGGCCACGCTCTCTGCGCTGCTGCGGCCCGCCACGCCCACAAAGGCCCCAGCGGCCAGGAAGATCAGCAGCATGGTGAGGATATTCTTGTCCCCCACCCCCTTGGCCATGACCTCCAGCTTGTCGTCAAAGGACAGGGCGCGGTTCTGCAGGCACGCCACCAGGATCGCCGCCAGAAAGACGATGGTGATGGGCACGCCGGAAAAGCCCAGGGCGATGCCCAGCCCCAGGTACAGCACCAGGAACACGCCGATGGGCAGCAGCGCGATAGGATTGCCCTTTTTCATAAAAACCTCCCTCGATCTTGCCGCGCACAGAAGGAAAAAGCCCCCGTGGGGGCGGTTTCCGGCGGGCTTGCCGTTTTGAGCCGGCGAACGGCGCGCCGATTTCCCGGCAGCGCGGCGCCGCGCTGCCTCCCAACACACAGGCGGGATATACCGACAGCATTCTACCAGTTTCCCCGGGGGAAGTCAAGGTTCCCCCGGGGAAACCGGCGGGGCGCCCTCACTCCGGCAGCTTGAGGTCCCCCTCCTTGATCCAGCCGATCCGGCGGAAGAACAGGCCGAAGGCCCAGGTGAGGACGGCGGGGAGGACGAAGGAGATGAGGAGCAGCCCCGCCCAGTCGAAGGCGGTGACGGTCTCCTTCACCCCCAGGGCCACGTCGTTAACCCAGCCGGCGTAGACCCCGATCTGCCCCACAAGGCCGCAGGTGCCCATGCCTGCGGCCAGGCCGCCGGAGGGGTCGTTCATCTCCAGGCGGAACAGGCAGGTGGCGACGGGGCCGGTGACGGCGGAGGTGAGGATGGCGGGCAGCCAGATCCGGGGGTTGCGGACGATGTTGGGCATCTGGAGCATGGAGGTGCCCAGCCCCTGGCTCACCAGGCCGCCCCACCGGTTCTCCCGGAAGGACAGCACCGCAAAGCCCACCATGTTGGCGCAGCAGCCCGCCACGGCGGCGCCGCCGGCCAGGCCCGTGAGGGTGAGGGCGGCGCAGATGGCCGCCGAGGAGATGGGCAGGGTGAGGGCGATGCCGATGACCACCGAGACCACCATCCCCATCCAGAAGGGCTGCAGTTCGGTGGCCCACTTGATGAGGGTGCCCACCTGGTCCGCCGCCGCCCCGATGGCCGGGGCCCACCAGGCGGAGAGGGCCACCCCCACAAAGATGGTGACCAGGGGGGTCACCAGGATGTCCACCTTGGTCTCCTTGGATACCGCCTTGCCCAGCTCGGCGGCCAGGATGGCGATGAACAGCACCGCCAGGGGCCCGCCCGCCCCGCCCAGGGTGTTGGAGGCAAAGCCCACCGTGGCCAGGGAGAAGAGCACCAGGGGCGGGGCCTGGAGGGCGTAGCCGATGGCCACCGCCATGGCCGGCCCGCTCATGGCCTTGGCAAGGCCCCCCACGGTGTAGGAGACGGCGTGCTCCCCGCTGCCCAGGGTGGCCACCACCTGGGTGAGGAAGTCGATGTGGAACTGGGTGCCCACCGTGTCGATGATGGTGCCGATGAGCAGGGAGCAGAACAGCCCCTGGGCCATGGCCCCCAGGGCGTCGATGCCGTAGCGCTTGGCGGAAATGACGATGTTTTTCCGGCGCAGGAAGGCGCCAAGCTTTCCCGCGAAGGTGGAATCGGACATGGGGATCTCCTCCTAAAAGCCCGCCGGCAGCTGCCGGCGGAAAATGGCCTCCGCCCGGCCCCCGGCGGGAGCCGGCGGAAAACAAAAGGTACAGGCGCGGGAAGGCCCCTGCGCCTGTACCATTGTACCGCAGATCTGTTGTTTGTCAATCCTTTCCGCTGGAGGAGGCGTCCTCCCTGGGGAGGATCAGATTGAGAAGAATCGCCATGATCGTGGCGATCACCACCGGGGACTTGCCGAAGATGATGGTGAACTCCGTCGGGAACTGGCTGAGGGCCGCGGAGGCCTGGGAGATCCCCACGCCCAGGGCCGCCGAGAGGCCCACGATGGTGGTGTTCCGGGCGTCCAGCTTCTGGGAGGCGATGAGCTTCATGCCGGTCATGGCGATGGTGGAGAAGACGGTGATGGTGGCGCCGCCCAGGACGCACTGGGGGATGGTGGTGAGGATGGCGGCAAACTTGGGCGACACGCCGGCCAGCAGCAGGAACAGGGAGGCCAGGGTGAAGACGGTGCGGTTGATGACCTTGTTGGTGGTGACGATGCCCACGTTCTGGGAGTAGGTGGCGGTGGGCAGGCCGCCGAAGAGGGCGATCAGCGCGTTGGTCACGCCGTAGGCCACAATGCCGCCCTTCAGCTCCTGGTTGGAGGGATCCCGGTTCATGCCGCCGATGGTGGTGGCGGTGAAGTCGCCGATGGCCTGGATGGAGTTGATGGCGAAGAGGATGCCGATGGCGATGCAGGCGGCGGGGTCAAACTCCATGCCAAAGGGCATGAACTCCGGCAGGGAGAACCAGGCGGCCTCCCCCACGTCGGCAAAGGACACCATGCCGAAGATGGCCGCGACAATGTAGCCGAAGACCATGCCGATCAGGATGGAGGCCAGCTTGCAGATGCCGCGGCCCTTGTTGTTGAGGATCATCACCGCCGCCAGCGTCACGGCGGCCAGGGCCCAGTTCTGCCAGGAGCCGTAGGTCAGCGCCGGGTTCAGGCCGTGCTGGGCGATGTAGTCCGCGGTGTAGCTGGTGCCGCCGGCCATGTAGTTGATGGCGGTGGGGTAGAGGGAGAGGCCGATGGTGAAAACCACGGTGCCGGTGATGACCGGGGGGAAGAGGACCCGGATCTTGTCCACCGCCAGCCCCACCACCAGCGCCACCGCGCCGCCCACTACCATGGCGCCGGCGATGGTGGCCACGCTGCCGCTCTCCTCGGCGATGGCCTGCATGCTGGGGACGTAGGCGAAGCTGACGCCCAGGATCACCGGCAGCCCCGAGCCGAACCGCAGCCACCTGCTGCCGCGGCCGATGGGGAAGAGCTGGAACAGGGTGGAGACGGCAGAGAGCACCAGGGAGGACTGGATCAGCAGCACCCGCTGCTCCTGGGGCATGCCGATGGTGTTGGCCACGATGATGGCCGGCGTGACGCAGCCGACGATCATGGCCACCAGATGCTGCAGGGCGAGGGATACGGAGGCGCCGAGGGGCGGGATCCCCGTCGGCTGGAAGAGGACCTGCCGGTCAAAAGCGCGCTTGGACATGGAATGCACTCCTTTCCTGTCGGAACCGCGCCCAGCTTGCCTGGGCCGCATGTATCTCCAATATACCATAAAAAAATGAAAAAGCCAATGGCAGATTTTTTACGGTTTCTTTATGGGAAATGTGCCCCTTCGGAAAACCGGTCCCGGGGGAAGAAACGGCCTATCCCAACAAGCTGGAAAGAAATGCTTGCATTTTCCTTTTTGATATGGTATAGTAACTACTGTAAGATGCGATTGTTATGAGAGTGGACCTACGGTCCGCTCTTTTTCTTGACTTGACGGGGTCCCTCACCGGCGGCGGGCCCCCGGCGGAATGGAGGCGGGCTATGGCGAAAATCACGGAGCTGGTGGCGGAATTGGCGGCCCCGGCCGTTGCGGCGGCGGGCTGTACGCTCTGGGACGTGGAGTATGTCCGGGAGGGGGGCGAGTGGTTCCTGCGGCTGTACCTGGATAAGGAGGGCGGCGTGGATATCATGGACTGCGAGGCGGTGAGCCGGGCGGTCAGCGACCTTCTGGACGAGGCGGACCCCATCGAGGGCAGCTATACCTTTGAGGTCTCCTCCGCCGGGGCGGAGCGGGCGCTGAAACGGCCCTCGGACTTTGCGCGGTTCCTGGGCAGCCCCGTGCTGGTAAAGCTCTACAAGGCCAGGGACGGCCGCAAGGAGTTTGCCGGCACCCTGGCCGGGTACGACGCCGACGGCACGATCCGCCTCGCCGTGGGGAAGGCGGAGCTGGCCTTCCCCAAAAGCGAGGTCGCCCTGTGCCGGCTTAGGATCGAGTTTTAGGCTCTTCTTGCGGCTTGGGACTGCGTTTTCGTTTTCTTTCGCCGGAGGGGACATCCGGCGGGGCTTTGGACGGACTACAAGGAATGGATCAGATATAGGAGAGACAGTGACATGAAGTGTGATGAAATTTTTGTTGCTCTGGATCTGCTGGAGAAGGAGCGGGGCATCCCCCAGGACTTTATGATGGAAAAGATCGTCCAGGCCCTCACCACCGCCTATAAGCGGGACCACGAGGGCGTGGAGAACGTGATCGTCCATGTGGACGAGGCCAGGAAGGACTTGAAGATGTATGTCCAGAAGGAGGTGGTGGAGGAGGTGGACTTCCCGGGGACCCAGATGTCCCTGGAGGAGGCCCGGGCCGTCCGTCCCACTGCCGCCGTCGGCGAGACGGTGAATATCCCGGTGGACAACATCGAGTTTGGCCGCATCGCCGCCGGCAACGGCAAGCAGGTGATCATCCAGGGCCTTAGGGAGGCGGAGCGGGGCATGGTGTACGACGAGTACAACTCCAAGCAGCATGAGCTGCTCACCGGCACCGTCACCCGGATCGACCCCCGCAACGGCAACGTGTCCCTTCGGATCGGCAGCGGCATGGAGGCCACGGAGGCCGTCCTCCTCACCGGCGAGCAGGTCCCCGGCGAGACGCTGGTGGAGGGGCAGAAGGTGAAGGTCTATGTGGTAGAGGTCCGTCGGGCCACCAAGGGGCCCCAGATCCTCATCTCCCGGACCCATCCCGGCCTTGTCAAGCGGCTGTTTGAGCTGGAGGTGCCGGAGATCTTCGACGGCACGGTGGAGGTGAAGTCCATCGCCCGGGAGGCCGGCAGCCGCACGAAGATGGCCGTCTGGTCCAACGACGAGGCGGTGGACCCCATCGGCGCCTGCGTGGGCCCCAAGGGCCAGCGGGTGGGCAACATTGTGGAGGAGCTGCGGGGCGAGAAGATCGACATTGTCAAGTACAGCGAGAACCCCGCCGAGTTTATTGCCGCCGCCCTGGCCCCCGCCGACGTGCAGGACGTGTGGCTGGCCGACGAGGGGAAGGGCTGCCGGGTGATCGTTCCCGACGACCAGCTGTCCCTGGCCATCGGCAAGGAGGGCCAGAACGCCCGCCTGGCGGCCAGATTGACTGGATATAAGATCGACATCAAGCCCGCGTCCTACAGGGACGAGGAGTAGGGGCGGCTGGCCCTCAGCGCGCCCCAGGCGCGTCCAAGCGGTCCGGCGCAGCCGGGCCTTTGCCGCAGGGCGGACAAGGTGAATTGCCGCAAAGCGGCAAGAGAGGGTGGCCTGGGCCATTGATTCCGCCCGAGGATGTTCTATGGCAAGGGTTCCCGCGGCGCCTGCGGCGCCGTGGGACCGGGCAGAACGCCCGTCTGGCGGCCAGATTGACCGGATATAAGATCGACATCAAGCCCGCGTCCTACAGGGACGAGGAGTAGGGGCGGCTGGCCCGTCCCCTTTGCGGGAAAGCCCAGGCAGTGTTTCGGAGAGGAGAGAGCCACCAGTGAAAGTGAGAAAGATTCCCCAGCGCCAGTGCCTTGGCTGCCGGGAGATGAGGGACAAGAAGTCCTTGATCCGCGTGGTCCGCTCCCCGGAGGGGGAGATCTCCCTGGATTTTGTGGGCAAAAAGCCGGGGCGGGGCGCCTATGTGTGCCACAGCGCCGCCTGCCTTGCCAAGGCCCGGAAGAGCCGCGCTTTGGAGCGGGCGTTCCAGACGGAGATCCCCGACGAGGTCTACGCCGCGCTGGCGCGGCAGATGGAGGGGGAGCATGGACAGTAGCCTGCACCTTCTGGGCCTTGCCAAGCGGGCGGGACGGCTGGAGGTGGGGGAGGAGCCGGCAGGCGCCGCCTGCCGTGCCCACAGGTGCCGTCTGCTCCTCCTGGCCGGGGACGCGGCGGAGAACACCCGCCGCCGGGCCCGCCACTTTGCCGACCAGGGCCAGTGCCTGTGCCTTTCCCTGCCCTATGCCAAGGAGGCTGTCGGCCAGGCGGTGGGGCGGGGCGTCTGCGCCATCCTGGCCGTCACGGATATCGGCTTTGCCGCCGCCCTGGCCGCCGCCCTGGCCCGGGGGGACCCGGGGCAGTACGGCCCGGCGGCCCAGCAGCTGGCGTCCAAGGCCGAGAAGGCGGAGCGCCGCCGCCGGGAGCAGCGCGCCCACGAGAAAAAGCTCCGGGGCCAGGGCCGGACGGTGAGACCCTATATCCCCACCCGGATCAAGCGCGCCGGGAACCGCCGGCGCCCGGAGAAGGGCGGAGACGGCAAGACGTAGGGGCGCGCCCGCTGTGGCTTGCCACGGCCAAACAGGATATCAAATTCGGAACCGCCGGTTCCATAACCTTTCATACGGAGGTGGCTCGATTGGGCAACATGATGAACAAATACAGAGTGCACGAGGTGGCGAAGGATTTCGGCCTGCCGACCAAGACGATCACGGAGATCCTCACCAAGTACGCCTCTGCGCCGAAGAACCACATGCAGGTTCTGAGCGACGAGGAGCTGTCGATCATTTTCGATTATCTGACCCAGCACAACCAGGTGTCGGGGATCGAGGTGATTTTCTCCGAGGTTTACCAGGAGGAGAAGCCGGCCCCCCAGCCGGAGCAGCCGGCCAAAGCCGCCGCGGCCCAGCCCTCCGCCGCCCCCGCCAAGGGGGAGAGCCGGCCCAAAAGCCAGCAGGGCCCGGCCCCTGCCCCACAGGCAGCCGCCCCCGGCGCCGGGGCCCAGCCCGCCAGCCGGGTGCCGGCCAAGAAGGTTGTGGATACCCGCAAGGCCGCCAATGTCAACCTGGAGAAGTATGACGAGCGGCTGGAGGACATCGCCGACAGCCGCACCCGCGGCGCCCACAACCTGCAGCAGGGCAAGGAGAAGTTCCGCAACGCCGGCGGCAAGAAGAAGAACCAGATGACCTTCTCCAACAAGCGCCGCCAGGAGGAGCAGGAGAAGATGCGCCGGCTCCAGCTGGAGATCGCCAAGAAGGCCCCGGTGAAGGTCATGATCCCCGACGAGATCTCGGTGGGGGAGCTGGCCAGCCGCATGAAGAAGACCGCCGCCGAGGTGGTCAAGTGTCTCATGAAAAACGGGGTCATGGCCTCCGTCAGCCAGATCATCGACTTCGACACCGCCGCCATCATCGCCGAGGAGATGGGCTGCAAGGTGGAGAAGGAGGTGGTGGTGACCATCGAGGAGAAGCTCATCGACACCGCCGAGGACAAGGCGGAGGACCTGGTGCCCCGTGCCCCGGTGGTGGTGGTCATGGGCCATGTGGACCACGGCAAGACCTCCCTCCTGGACTATATCCGCAACACCCATGTGGCCTCCGGCGAGGCCGGCGGCATCACCCAGCACATCGGCGCCTACCAGGTGGAGGTGAAGGGCAAGGCCATCACCTTCCTGGACACCCCCGGCCACGAGGCCTTCACCTCCATGCGGGCCCGGGGCGCCATGGTGACGGACATCGCCATCCTGGTGGTGGCCGCTGAGGACGGCATCATGCCCCAGACCGTGGAGTCCATCAACCACGCCAAGGCCGCCGAGATCCCCATCATCGTGGCCATCAACAAGATGGATAAGCCCGACGCCAACCCCGAGCGGATCAAGCAGCAGCTTACGGAGTACGGCCTGGTGGCCGAGGACTGGGGCGGCGACACCATCATCTGCCCCATCTCCGCCAAGACCGGCCTCGGGATTGATAACCTCCTGGATATGGTGCTGCTGACCGCTGAGATGGGTGAGCTGAAGGCCAACCCCAACCGCGCCGCCTCCGGCACGGTGATCGAGGCGCGGCTGGACAAGGGCCGCGGCCCTGTGGCCACGCTGCTGATCCAGAACGGCACGCTGCACCAGGGCGACATCATCATCGCCGGCACCAGCGTGGGCCGCGTCCGGGCCATGATGGACGACAAGGGCCGCCGCCTCACCGACGCGGGCCCCTCCGTCCCGGTGGAGATCACCGGCCTTGGGGAGGTGCCCGGCGCGGGCAACACCTTCAACGCCGTGGCCGACGAGCGCCTGGCCCGGGAGCTGGTGGAGCAGCGCAAGGCCGAGGAGAAGGCCAAGCAGAACCAGCCCATCCAGAAGGTCAGCCTGGAGGATCTGTTCAGCCAGATCCAGGCCGGCGAGGTGAAGGATTTGAACATCATCGTCAAGGCCGACGTCCAGGGCAGCGCCGAGGCGGTGAAGAGCAGCCTGGAAAAGCTCTCCAACGAAGAGGTCCGGGTCCGGGTGATCCACTCCGGCGTGGGCGCCATCAACGAGAGCGACGTGATGCTGGCCGCCACCTCCAAGGCCATCATCGTGGGCTTTAACGTCCGGCCCGACGCCGCGGCCCGGGACAGCGCCGCCCGGAACCATGTGGATATGCGGATGTACCGGGTGATCTACGACGCTATCAACGAGGTGGAGGCCGCCATGAAGGGCATGCTGGCCCCCAAGTTCCGGGAGGCCCTCATCGGCCACGCGGAGGTGCGCCAGACCTACAAGGTCTCCGGCGTGGGCACGGTGGCCGGCTGCTATGTCCAGGACGGCAAGATCCAGCGGGGCTGCCAGGTCCGCATCGTCCGGGACGGCGTGGTGATCCACGAGGGCGACCTCAGCTCCCTCCAGCGGTTCAAGGACGCGGTGAAGGAGGTCGCCTCCGGCTACGAGTGCGGCATGTCCATCGAGAAGTTCAACGACATCAAAGAGGGCGACATCATCGAGTGCTTTGTGATGGAGCAGATCGAGGTGTGATAGCCGCTTGATTCGGGCAGAGCCCCGGGGTGTCGCCCTCTTTGCCCGGCGCGGCAGCGCCGTACAAGGGTTTTGCCGAAGGCAAAACCTTGGCGCAAGGCGGAATTTATTTCCGCCGCGCAAGTGAAATGGAGCGGGCTCCCGCAAAATCGGAGATTTTGTGGGAAGGGCGACATCATTGAGTGCTTTGTGATGGAGCAGATCGAGGTGTGATTTGTTCCCCCTCATTGGTCATGAGATTCCGCCCCCCATTCTCTTTTTGAAAAAAGAGAACGGGCCGCGGCCGGTCCAAGAGAAAAACTTTTTGGCAGACAGGGATAGCTTGTCCTTTACTCCGCTAAGCTGACCTCCTTTCGCTGCGACTCGTGTCTGCCTGCGTCTATCACCGCGCTCCCCGCTGATGCTCAGCGCTGCTGCGGCGGCAGGCGGTAGACCCGCCTCATCATCTCTGCCTCACCAGGGCAGCGCGCAGCGGAGCGGGAAGCGCGGAAAGAGGAGCAGGGGGACACGTCCAGCAGCGAAAGCGGCAAAAAGGGGGGCAAGCGGGCAGGACTTTCCCTGTTCGTTCGGAAGGGCGCCCTTTTCTTTTCCACCGACCACGGCGCTTTTCTTTTCGGCAAGGCGAAAAGAAAAGGGGGGTGGGAACCGTTTCCCACCCATAAGGGGGGGTGCCCTGCGCCCGAAGGCGAAACCTCACCTGGGATGGAGGGGAAGGCGGAATGCCGTCCCCCGGCAGGGAGGAGGGGGCCTCGGCTCGGTTAGCCCATGCGGGGGCGGGCGGACACGCCCGTCCCCTTTTCTTACTCCAGCCTTGTTAGGAGCTCCGCGTCCAGGGAGGCCACGGCCAGCTCCATCCCCAGCTTGAACCCCTGCTCAAAGGCGTACTGGCCGTAGGCCCTCACCGGGTCGCCGCGCAGGTACTCCGGCACCAGGTCCGGGCGGTAGGGGGCGCACCAGGCATTGAACAACAGCTCAAAGACAGCCTTCATAAGCTACCTCCTAAAGATTCAAAATGTACTTTTAATGTAAGCATATTCCAATTAAAAGTACATGTTAGGGAGTTCGTATGGAATACAAACAGTTTTTTTCGGAGAGAGTACACCAATTGAGGAAGAGCAGGGGATTAAGCCAAAAGGAGCTGGGGGAGGTGGTGGGGCTGACCCATAAATCCATCAGTACCATTGAAAGCGGGCTTTCTTCAACATCCATTGAGAAACTGATTCTTTTGGCCCAATTTTTCAACGTATCCACGGACTACCTCCTGGGCTTGAAGGACGAGCTCTGAGGGGAAAGGAGAGACTATGGCAAGCAACCGTATCGGCCGCATCAACGAGGAGATCCAGCGGGAGCTCAGCGCCCTTCTGCGGACGCTGAAGGACCCCCGTCTCCAGAGCGGCCTTCTGACCGTCACCCATGTGGACACCACCAGCGACCTAAGGTACGCCAAGGTCTATGTGTCCGCCCTGGACAAGGCCCAGGAGAAGGACATGCTGAAGGGGCTGAAGTCCGCCGCCGGGTATCTCCGGCGGGAGCTGGGGATGGCGCTGCAGCTGCGGTACACCCCCCAGCTGCAGTTTATCGCCGACGACTCCATCCAGAAAGGGGCCCACATCCTGGAGATGCTGCGGGACCCCGCGGTGGTCAAGCCGCCCAACCCCGCCAACGAGGGGATTGTTCTGGAGGATGAGGAGGAGTAAGCCATGACGGTACAGCAGGCCGCCGCCCTTTTGAAGGGGCAGGACCGGATTTTGATTTTGACCCACCGCCGCCCCGACGGGGACACGGTGGGCTGCGCCGCGGCGCTGTGCGCCGCCCTGCGGCAGCTGGGGAAGACCGCCTATATCCACCCCAACCCGGACGTCACCAGGATCAACGCCGTCTACGCCCAGCCCTACTGGGCGCCGGAGGGGTTCGCGCCGGACTTTGTGGTGTCGGTGGACATCGCGGCAAGGCAGCTGTTCTACCCGGCGGCGGAGACCTATCTCCAGCGGGGGGTGGACCTGGCCGTCGACCACCACCCCTCCCAGGAGTTTTTTGCCAAAGAGACCTGCCTGGAGGCGGACAGGGCCGCCTGCGGGGAGATTGTCTACGCCATCTGCCGGGAGCTGGGGGAGATCACCCAGGAGATCGCCCTGCCCCTCTACGCGGCCATCGCCACGGATACGGGCTGCTTTGTCTACGCCAACACCACCGCCAACACCCACGCCGTGGCGGCGGCGCTGCTGGAGACGGGGATCGACTACTTCTCCGTCAACAAGCGCCACTTCCGCACCAAGAGCCCCCGGCGGCTGGCGCTGGAGGCGGAGCTCATCTCCCACATGGAGTATTTTGACCAGGGGCGGGGAGCCGTTATGTCCATCCCCCTGTCCCTTATGGAGCGCCTGGGGGCCACGGAGGAGGACGCGGAGGACCTCTCCTCCTTGCTTACCGTGGCGGAGGGAGTGGACTGCGGCGCGCTGCTGCGGGAGCTGCGGCCCGGGGAGTGGAAGCTCTCCCTGCGCACCGGGGCCAACGGCCGGGTGAACGCCAGCCAGGTTTGCCGCCGGTTTGGCGGCGGCGGCCACGCCATGGCCGCCGGGGCCACCCTCCAGGGCAGCCTGGAGGAGGTCAAGCGGGCGGTGATGGACGCGGCCCTGGCGGCGGGCGGCAAGCCCTCCGCCGCAGACGGGGGCTGAGCCGGGGATGCGGATGAACGACGGGATTTTTGTGATTGACAAGCCCTCCGGCTGGACCAGCATGGACGTCTGCGCCAAGGTCCGGGGGATCCTGCACCAGAAACGGGTGGGCCACGGCGGCACCCTGGACCCCATGGCCACCGGCGTGCTGCCGGTGTTTGTGGGCAGCGCTACCCGGGCGGTGGAGTTTGCCGAGGGCGGGGACAAGGAGTACCTGGCCACCTTGACCCTTGGGGTCACCACCAACACCCAGGACAGCACCGGCCAGGTGCTGCGGCGCTGCCCGGTGACGGCTACGGAGGGGATGGTGGAGGCGGTACTGCCCCGGTTTACCGGGGAGATCCAGCAGGTGCCCCCCATGTACTCCGCCATCAAGCGCCAGGGCGTCAAGCTCTACGAGCTGGCCCGGAGGGGCGTGGAGGTGGAGCGGCAGCCGCGGCCGGTGACCATCTACGCCCTGGAGCTTTTGGAGCGGCTGGACGAGGCCAGCTATGTGCTGCGGGTCCTCTGCTCCAAGGGGACGTACATCCGGACGCTGTGCCACGACATCGGCCAGGCCCTGGGCTGCGGCGGCGTGATGAGCAGCCTTAGGCGGACCATGGCCGCCGGCTTTACCATCCACCAGGCGGTGACGCTGGAGGAGGTGGAGGAGAGGGGGGCGGAGCTGCTGCTGCCCACGGACCATTTCTTTGCCCAGTATCCCGCCTTCACCCTCTTGACGGCGGGGCAGGAGAAGCGCTGCCGCAACGGCAACCCCATCCAGACGGAGGGCCTGTCGCCGGGGCTGTACCGGGTATATGGCCGGGACGGCGCGTTTTTGTGCCTCAGCGACTACCGGGACGGGCAGCTGGTGTCCGTCAAGAACTTCTTTGGCGGATAGGGGGGAGCGGCATGGAGACAAGCGGGCAGTATGCCATTGCCCTGGGCTTTTTCGACGGGATCCACCTGGGGCACCAGTCCCTGCTGCGGCGGACGGTGGAGCGGGCGGAGGAGCGGGGCATGCGCCCGGCGGTGTTCACCTTCGACCGGCCGCCCCGGGAGGTGGTCACCGGCCAGCCGGTGCCCCTTCTCACCACGCCGGAGCAGCGCTGCGCCATCATCCACCGGCTGTTCCCCATCGACACGGTGATCGTGGCCCCCTTTGACCGGGAGATGATGGCCATGGAGTGGGACGCTTACCTGGACCTGCTGGTGGAGCGGTTCCGCGCCGGCTGGCTGGTGGCGGGCTATGACCACCGCTTTGGCCACAAGAACCGGGGGACCCCCCAGCTGCTCCAGCGCTACTGCCAGGCCCGCGGCCTGGGCTGCGACATCATGCCGCCGGTGGCGCTGGACGGCGTCACCGTCAGCTCTACCTACATCCGCTCCCTGCTGGACCGGGGGGATGTGGAGGCCGCCCGGCGTTTCCTGGGCCACAGCCTGCTGGTGTAGCGGCGGCATCCTTCCAGAAAAGCAAAAAAGCGCCTGTTTACTGGGAAAACCCCGGTAAACAGGCGCTTTTTCTTTCAAAAGGAGGCCGTGTTATCCCTGCATCAGCTTCCGGCAGGCGTAGGCCAGCTCGCTGAGGGTGCTGCAGGGGAGCATCTGGCAGGAAGCGGACAGGGTCATGACGCTGCGGATGTATTCCCACTTCTGCTGGGGGATGGGGTTGAGCAGCAGCACCCGCCCCGCCTGCCGCCGCGCCTCCCCCAGGGCCCGGCCCGCCCGGGGCAGGTCGATGGTCTTGGTGTCGGAGAGGATGATGAGGGTGGTGGCGGGGGAGAACACCGCCGGCCGCATGGCCGAGAGGATCTCCAGGGCGGTGCCCAGGTCCGTCCCCTTGCCGAAGAGGCCGGAGGCCTTCACCTCGTCCCGGAAGGCGTCCATATTCTGCAGGGCGAAGGCGTCCACCTCCCGCACCCGCTCGGAGAAGAGGAAGGTCCGGGAGGACTCGGAGATGTCGGACAGGGACTTGATGAACCGCAGGGCGAACTCGGAGAACTGGAGCATGGAGCCGGACACGTCGCACAGCAGCACCAGCCGGCGGCGTTTCCGCCGCTTCTGCCGGAAGGACAGGCGGTAGAGGCTGCCCCCGGTCTCCAGGGCCCGGCGGATGGTGCGCTTGAAGTCCAGGGCGCCCCGGCGGCCGGCGTGGAATTTCCGGGCGGACAGCTCTGCGTTGAGCTGCTGGGCGATCTTGGCGATGAGGGCCGTGGCCCGGGGGATATCCGACTCCTGGAAACGGGAGATGTCCCGGTAGAGGAGGCCCATATCCGGGTCCATGGCCTCCTCGCAGCCCACCTCCGCGTCCTCCAGCAGCATCTGCTGCTCCAGGAGAAAGCGCGTGAACACCGAGCGGATGAAGTTGGCGTAGAGGTCGGGGCTGCGATCCAGGTTCTCCTGGGACTTCTCCAAAATCCGCCGCAGCTCCTGCCGTTTCTCCTCCGGCATGCTGAGGTACACGTCCTTTAGGTCCTCCCGCAGGTCCATGGGCCGTCCCCGGACCTGCAGCTCCTCCTCCGCCTGGGCCCGGCGGCGGTCCAGCTCCTCCGCCTCCGCCCGTTTCCGGGCCAGCACGGCGCTGCGCCGGTCCAGGCTGATGAAAAACTCGTCAAAGGTCTGGCAGAAGGCGGCCTGCTCCGGCTGG
The DNA here is from genome assembly GCA_944385425.1 of uncultured Oscillospiraceae bacterium. GTDB lineage: Bacteria > Bacillota > Clostridia > Oscillospirales > Oscillospiraceae > CAJFPI01. Next base: position 29,826 of record CALWXD010000055.1, read on the forward strand.
GACTTGGCGTACACGGCGCAGAGGGCCGTCCGCACCACGGACCGGTCCTCCATCCCCAGCGCCTCCAGAATGGCGCAGGCGTCCGCCGTCTCCTGCAGGCCCACCGTGAGCCCCGCCTGGCGGAGAAGGAAGGAGAACTCCGTCAGCTTCTCCAGGTACACGCTCTCGCCCATCACAGCGCCCTCGGCACCTTCAGCGTCCGCCCGTCCGGCTCCCTGTCGGCTGCCTGCTGGGCGCGCTGGATCTTTGCCGTGTCGTCCGCCTCGCCGGTATGGGGGTGGCGGTGGCCGCAGCCCTCGTGGCCGCAGGCGCACGCCGCCTCCTCCCCGGCGGCAAAGGCCGCCTGCTGGTCCTCGCTGTTTTTCAGCACAAAGCCGCTGGTCTGCCGGATGGCCTCGTCGGTGAGGTCGCTGATCCCCAGGGCCTCCAGCGCCGCCACCCAGTCCAGGGTCTCGGCGATGGAGGGCTTTTTCAAAATGGCGGTGTTCTCCCGGAGATTGTGGATGGCCTGGGCCACCTGGACAGCCAGGCGCTCGTTGGCGTTGGGGAGCTTGGCGCGGATGATGGCCACCTCCTTGTCGATGTCCGGGTACTGGATATAGAGGTAGGCGCAGCGGCGGCGCAGGGCCTCGCTGAGGGGGCGGGTGCGGTTGGAGGTCAGCACCACAAAGGGGATGGAGCTGGCGCGGATGGTCCCCACCTCGGGGATGGTGACCTGCATCTCGGACAGCAGCTCCAGCAAAAAGGCCTCAAACTCCTCGTCGGCCTTGTCGATCTCGTCGATCAGCAGCACCACCGGCTCCCTGGAGCGGATGGACTTCAAAAGCGGCCGCTCCAGGAGGTACTCGTCGCTGAAGAGGGAACGGGTCAAGGTGCCGCTGTCCACCCGGTCCCGGTCCACCTGAATGCTGAGCAGCTGCTTCTGGTAGTTCCACTCGTAGAGGGCCTTGCTCTCGTCCAGCCCCTCGTAGCACTGCAGCCGCACCAGCTCCCGGTCCAGGGCCTGGGCCATCACCTTGGCGATCTCCGTCTTCCCCACGCCGGCGGCCCCCTCGATCAAAAGGGGACGGCCCAGCTGAAGGGCCACCAGCAGCGTGGTGGCCACCTGGTCGTCACAGATATAGCGGGCGGCGTCCAGCCGCGCCTTCAAAGTCGTCAGATCCATACGTCCGCTCCATTCCTTTTTGTGGATTCGCCCCAGTTTACCACATTTTTTTGAAAAATGTAAGAGGGAGTTGGCGCCAGGGGCCGGAAAAAACACCCCGGCAGCGCGCTGCCGGGGTGTTTAGCGGGGAAGGGCGGCTTACACCGTGGGATACTCCCCGTCCCACAGCACCTTGCGAAATTTTAGGGGGTCGGTGTTGCCCTCGGTGGAGAACAGCAGCACCTGGCTGAACCGGTCACGCCCCAGGTAATCCCGGAGGGCCTTGTACTCGTCGGTCTCCATCAGCGCGGCGATGAGCCCCATGGTCACCGCGCCGGACTCGCCGGAGATCACCGTGGGGTCCCCCTTCACCGGCACGCCCAGCATCCGCATGCCCCGGGCGCTGACCCAGTCGGGGCAGGAGACGAAGGCGTTGACGTGGTTGCGGAGAATGTCCCAGGAGATGATGTTGGGCTCGCCGCAGGCGAGGCCCGCCATAATGGTCTGCAGATCCCCGGTGACGATGCGGGGCTCCCCGTCGCCGGCCAGGGCGCCGCGGTAGAGGCAGTCAGCCGCCCGGGCCTCCACCACGATGAATTTGGGCGGGTCATTGGGGAAGAGGTTTGCGAAGTAGCCGATCACCGCGCCGGCCAGGCTCCCTACCCCGGCCTGGACAAAGACGTGGCTGGGGCGGTTGACGCCCACCTGCCGCAGCTGGTCGGCGGCCTCGTTTGCCATGGTGCCGTAGCCCTGCATGATCCAGGTGGGGATCTCCGTATACCCCTCCCAGGCGGTGTCCTGCACGATGACGCCGTGGCGGGTCTTGGCGGCCTCGGCGGCGGCCATGCGGACGCAGTCGTCGTAGTTCACGTCCTCGATGGTGACCTGGGCGCCCTCCTTCTTGATGTTCTCATAGCGGGCCTGGCTGGAGCCCTTGGGCATGTGGACCACCGCCTTCTGCCCCAGCTTATGGGCGGCCCAGGCGATGCCGCGGCCGTGGTTGCCGTCGGTGGCGGTGAAGAAGGTGGCGTGGCCAAACTCCTTCTCGCACTGCTCGCTGGTGAGGTAGTCGTAGGTCATCTCCGAGACGTGACGGCCCATCTGGTGGGCGATGTACCGGGCCATGGCGAAGGAGCCGCCCAGGACCTTGAAGGCGTTGAGGCCGAAACGGAAGGACTCGTCCTTCACAAAGAGGCCGCCCAGCCCCAGGTAGCTGGCCATGCCGTTGAGCTGGGCCAGGGGGGTGACGGAATACTGGGGAAAGCTGCTGTGGAAAAAGCGGGCCTTGGCCACCTCCGCCAGGGCCATCAGCGGCAGGTTGTGGTCGTCGCTGGCCGGCATGTGGTTATCTACCCATTTGATCGGTTCTTTCATATCGTCGCACCCTCATAAAAAATTTCAGATTCACAGATTTTTTGTTTGGTTCCGCCGCAATCATACCATAAATCAAGCGGAAGTCAAGGGCGTTCCCCCGAAAATCTTGCACAAAAAGAGGGGGGAGGGCGGGGCGGTTTTGGTGGAGGAGGGAGAGGCGGCGGAAGGAGAAAGCCCGTCCCCGCCGGAGGGAGGCCCGGCGGGGACGGGGAGGGGGTCAGCCCTAGTGCTTGATGAGGCCGAAGGCCTTGGAGCACTCCATCACCAGGATGGGGACCGCGGCCAGCCCCAGGGCGGCGGCATACTGCCAGGCGGGCAGCAGCACCAGGCCGAAGGCGAGGCGGACCGGGGTGAAGAGTACCAGCAGCATCAGAAGGGTGGACACCAGCGCCGCCTTGTTTAGGTTCCGGTTGGTAAAGACGCCGGTCTTGAACAGCGAGCGGGTGGAGCGCATGTTGAAGCTCTGGAAGATCTGGGTGAGGGCCAGGACGAAGAAGGCCATGGTCTGGCCGGCGGCCTCCCCGCCGCTCTGGCCGATGTGGAAGGCGATGAGGGTGAGGGCGGCGAACATGCAGCCCTGGAGCACCACGCGAAGGCCCAGGCCGTGGGCGAAAATCCCCTCGTTCTTGGGCTTGGGGCGGCGGTCCATGACGCCGTCCTCCACCGCCTCCATACCCAGGGCGATGGCGGGCAGGGAGTCTGTGACCAGGTTGATCCACAAAAGCTGCATGGAGACGAGGGGGGTCTTGCGCCAGAGGATCATGGCGAAGAACACGGTGAGCACCTCGCCGATGTTGGTGCCCAGCAGGTAGCCCACCACCTTGCGGATGTTGTCGTAGATGCCGCGCCCCTCCCGCACGGCGTCCACAATGGTGGCGAAGTTGTCGTCGGTGAGGGTCATGTCGGCGGCCCCCTTGGCAACGTCCGTGCCGGTGATGCCCATGGCGCAGCCGATGTCGGCGGCCTTCAGGGCGGGGGCGTCGTTGACGCCGTCGCCGGTCATGGCCACCACCTGGCCCTTGCGCTGCCAGGCCTTGACGATGCGGATCTTATTCTCCGGGGACACCCGGGCGTAGACGGAGATGTGCTCCACCGCCCCGTCCAGCTCCGCGTCGTCCATGGCGTCCAGCTCCCGGCCGGTGACGGCCCGGTCGCCCTCCTGGAGGATGCCCAGATCCCTGGCGATGGCGGAGGCGGTGATCACATGGTCGCCGGTGATCATCACCGGCTTGATGCCGGCCCGGCGGCAGACGGCCACGGCGTCCCGCGCCTCCGGCCGGGGCGGGTCGATCATGCCCACCAGCCCCAGGAAGGTGAGGCCGCTCTCCAGGGCCTCCACCGTGACGGCGGCGGGCTTTTCCGCCAGCTCCTTATAGGCCACCGCCAGCACCCGCAGGGCGTTTCCGCTCATCTGGTCGTTCCGCCGGGAGGCGGCCTCCAGGTCGCCGGCGACGCAGCAGGGGGCCACGCTGTCGAAGGCGCCCTTGACGATCACGACATACCTGCCGTCCATCTCGTTGACGGTGGTCATCCGTTTCCGGTCGGAGTCAAAGGGCAGGGCCGCCACCCGGGGATAGGACTGGTTGACGGCGTCCTTCTCCATGCCGTTTTGGCGGGCGGCCAGGACGATGGAGGTCTCCGTGGGGTCGCCCAGGTGTTTCTCCTTCCCGTCCTCATAGACCACCGACCCGTCGCAGCACAGGGCGCCCAGCAGCAGAAGGCGGCGTACCTGGGGGGAGTTTTCACTGCTGATTTCCTCCAGGTCCTCCTGGCCGTCCACATAGGCCTTCACCAGGGTCATGCGGTTCTGGGTCAAGGTGCCGGTCTTATCCGAGCACACCACGGAGGCGCTGCCCAGGGTCTCCACCGCCGGCAGGCGGCGGATGATGGCGTTTCGTTTCACCATGCGCTGCACCCCGATGGAGAGGACGATGGTGACGATGGCGGGCAGCCCCTCGGGGATGGCGGACACCGCCAGGGACACGGAGGTCATGAAGATCTCCATCGGGTCCATCCCGTCCCACAGGCCCACCACGAAGATCACCGCGCAGGCCGCCAGGGCCAGGAACCCCAGCTTTTTGCCCAGGTCCGCCAGCTTTTTCTGCAAGGGGGTCTGCTCCCCGTCCTCGCTGTTGAGGAGCCCGGCGATCCGGCCCATCTCCGTCTGCATGCCGGTGGCGGTGACGATGGCCGCGCCGGAGCCGTAGGTGATGGAGCAGCCGGTGTAGACCATATTCACCCGGTCGCCCAGGGGGGCGTCCGCCGCCACCTCGGCGCCGGCGTCCTTCTCCACCGGCACCGACTCGCCGGTGAGGGAGGACTCCTCCGCCTTCAGCGCCGCGGCGCGGACAAGGCGGGCGTCGGCGGGGACGAAGTCGCCGGCCTCCAGCAGGATGAGGTCCCCCGGGACCAGCCGGGCGGCGTCCACCACCTGCTCCCGCCCGCCCCGGATCACCCGGGCGTGGGGGGCGGAGAGGTTCTTCAGCGCCTCCAGGGCCTTCTCCGCCTTGCTCTCCTGCAGCACGCCCATCACCGCGTTGAGCACCACGATCAGCAGGATGAGCAGCGGCTCAAAAAACTCCGAGGGCTCGCCGCTGGAGCAGGCGATGCCGAAGGAGACGGCCGCCGCCGCCAGCAGGATGAGGATCATCGCGTCCTTAAACTGCTCCAAAAACCGCTGGAGGTTGGTCTTCTTTTTCCCCTCCTTGAGCTTGTTCTCCCCGTACCGGGCCAGGGCCTTTTCCGCCTGCTCCGGCGTAAGGCCGGCGGCGGGGTCGGTGGAAAGCGTCTGGAGCAGCTCCTCGAAAGGGGTGCTGTGGGGTGTCATAGTGGAATTCCTCCTGTTCTTTCGATCAAAATGGGGCCTTCCGCCCCTATGTGCCCATTATAGAGGGAAACCCATTTCCTGTCACGGGACAGAATTTTGTACTGTCCCATTTTTCCCCAGATTTGCAAAAGTATGACTTTTTTGGACACCTTCGCGTTTTTGTCCAAAAGCCGGCGGGGCGCCTGGATTTTCCGCCCCACCGGCTTGCCACGCTGGAAAATTTTTGCTATACTGGACTGACAGGCCGGGAGAGGGAGGGATGCTGCTTGGCCGACTCCAATATTACCAAGCGGGCGCTGGCCAGGGCGCTGAAGGACCTAATGCGCAGGCAGCCCTTTGAGAAGATCAGCGTGGGGGAGATCTGCGAGGCCTGCGAGATGAACCGCAAGAGTTTCTACTACCACTTTAAGGACAAGTACGACCTGGTGGAGTGGATCTTCAACACGGAGTTCATCGACCTGGTCAAGCACACCCCCCTTCCGGACCACTGGGCCTTCCTGGGCGCCCTGTGCGCCTACCTCTATGAGGAGCGCTCCTTTTATAAAAAGGTATGGGCCTTCAGCGGGCAGAATTCCTTCCGCATGTACTTCCGGGAGTTTATCCGCACGGCGCTGGAGCCCCTCCTGCTGCCGGAGACCGCCGGGGCGGCGGACGGCGGATTCACGGCGGGGGAGGTGGCGGATTTTTCCGTCTCCTTTCTGACAGACGCGCTGCTGCTCTCCCTCTTCCGCTGGCTGACAGAGGAGGACCTGCCGCCGGACCGCTTTGTGGCGCTGCTGCGAAGGGCGGCGGCCTATCTGCGCCTAAGCGGCGGGCAGGGGAGAGAGGAGTAGCGGATAAAAAACGCCAGACGGCGGCAGTACCATCTTTGGTACTGCCGCCGCTTTCTATTTGGGGAACCTGGTGAGCAGGGAGTCCAGCGGCGCCTCCCGCACCGAGCCGCCCACCGGCTCCTCCTGCCCCTGGGAAAAGGCGGTGAGGCTCCCGTCGGGGCGGACGCCCACAAAGCAGGGCCCGTCGGAGATGCACCGGTCGGCGAAGAGGTTGTCCTGGTAGTAATCCGCCAGCAGCGTGGGGTAGCGCTGCCCCAGGCGGGCGTCCAGCACATAGCGGTAGACCCGGTCCTGCACCGCCGCCGGACAGCCCGGAGCGGCGAGGAGGGCCGTCCCCACGCCGGCGTAGGGGAGGATCTCCTCCACCCACCGGCCGGAGACGATCTCCTCCGCCTCCGCCTGGCCGGCGTAGGTGCGGTAGATGCCGTAGAGGCACTGCCGCTGCCGCAGGCGGGCGGCTGTGGCGGCCCAGTCCCCGCCGTCCCAGCATACCCCGGCCATGACGTTGTCCGGCGGGGAGAAGTCCGCCGCGTCCCACCCCGCCGGCAGGAAGAGGAAGAATACTGCCTCCCCCGCGCCGCGGGCCAGGGCCATGGCGGTCTCCACCGCAGGGGGAGCGGCGGGGAAGAGGAAGTAGGCGTAGATGCCAAGGTCCATCCCCTGGCGGACCAGCTCCGCCCACAGCGCGGCGGGCAGGCCCCCCTCCCCGGTTCCCAGATGGAGCGTCAAGGACCAGGGGATGTTGTGGCGCCGCTCCTGCTCCAGGGCGCGGATGCGGTGGGCCCCCGCGGTGAGGCAGTTCCAGCCGAAGTTCACGCCGAAGGTCTTCAGCCGCCGGCGGGAGATATGGTCCACGGCGTTTTGCGCCATATCATAGTAGGGGCTGTCCTCCCGCTCCAGCATCCGCTGGGCCATGGTCAGAAAGCCGGCCTGAAAGCGGCCGGTGGACGCCTCCTTCCCCAGGTCCACCAGGTTTCGGACGCTGCGCCGGGGGTCCTGCTGAAAAGCGCCCAGGGCCCGGTCGATCAGCGCCTCCATCATCGCGCGCTTGAAGAAATCCCCATCCATTGGGCATGACACCTCCCCAGTCGAAAATCCGTTTCCGCCCCTATTATAATAGGGGACACGCCTGCCCTGCCATGGTCATCCTTCCCGATCTGTCCAAAAACAGGGGGCTTTTTCGAAAAAAACCCTAGAAAGAGGCCGCCGCCCCCAAGGACGGCGGCCCGCCGCGGCCCATCAAGTGCCCGGGGCGCGCCGGCGCCTGGGGCCCTTGGTTTCGGAGAAGGCATGGGCCTCCTCCACCCAGCCCATCAGCTCCCCGTCGATCTCCGCCGGGTCAGAGACCACCACATGGTGGGTCCAGCGGTTCGGGTAGGGCTCCACCGCCACGGCGATGCGGGGGGAGAGCAGTTGGTGGGAGAGACCGAAGGTGACGAGGATGCAGTGCTCCGGCCAGCCCTTCTTCCTGCGGACGGGGAGGGAGGCGGCGGCAAAGAGGTGGCGGTTAGAAAAGCTGATCTGGCTTTTTTGCACCTTTACCGACGCATCGGGAAAGCGGCGGCACAGCTCGTCAAAGAAGGTCCTGTACAGCCCCAGCTCCAGGGGCCTCCCGTCAAAGAAAAACAGCACGTCGGCGTCATAGTGTTCCCCTGTCTGCATAAGTGCCCTCCTTGTCCTTCCCCGCCGCCCCTACTGGAAGGCGGCCCCGGAGAGGTCCAGGGGCTGCCCGCAGCGGTTGTCGATGTCGGTGCCGTTGCCGGAAAAGGTGCTGCCCTGGAAATCCAGGGGCAGATCTGTGGGGACGTTTTCCAGCAGGACGGCGGTGGCGTTGTTGTGGAATACATTGCCGTTGTACAGGGAGTGGTTGGCACTGCCCTCCGTGCTGTTGAAGTGGAGCCCGACGCCGTTGTCCGTAAAGGTGCAGCCGATACTGTTGATCCATGCGGTGCCGCAGCCGTAAAGGGCCGTATCCCATCCGGTGAACAGGCAGTCTGTCGCCCGGGTGTTGGCCGCGGCGGAGAGGGCCACCCCGCCGTTCCCGCGAAAGTCGATGTCCTGGAAATAGGAGATCCTGCCGTCCTCCCTGGCCTCCACTTGTATGGAGCCGGTAAACACGGTGCGCTGCTCCCCGCCGGTGCTGCCGTAGAGGTTGATGGCCCTGCCGTGGAGCACCAGCGTCCCGTCGTAGGTCACTGCCGGCAGGTAGATATTTATAATCGACGACCGGTCCTCCGCTGCGGCGATCTCGTCAATGAAGGCCTGGAGTTCCTCTGTGGTGCCCATGGGGCCATCCTCGGGGTAATAGTTTTCCGTAAGGAGAGGGGAGAGAATATAATCCAGCCCCAGGCGGATGGTGTCCCCGTTCTTCATGTCAATGGTCCACACCATCTCCGCCGCCGCTCCGGCATCGGCGTCGAGGGTATAGTCCACCAGACTGACCAGCGGCACATCCGGAAAGGCGCTGTGGGGAGCGGGGGCGGTGCAGGAAAAGTTCCCGCCGCCCCCTTCTATGGTGGGAAATTCGGCGGTGACCCGGTCGATTTTTTCCAGAAACGCCTCCCCCACATCGGCGCCTGTATCCGCGTCATGGACGCGCAGGAGGATCGGGCCGCGGTAGGCCTCCCCAATCGCGGCAGTTCGGTGCATTTCCCGGGATGGTTCCTGGGGACTGGCGGTTTCGCTCAGAAACAGGCGGTATGTGCCGCTCAAATCGCTGTAGTACACCTCGCCCACCCCCTCGTAGGTATGGGGACGGGTTAGGAAGTACCCGGCCGCCATCCCCCCGGCCAGCAGGAGGAAGACGGCGGTCATCAAGACCCTGCGCAGGTTTTTCCGCCACCGCACCGACGGCGGGGAAACCTCCCGGCGGCGGTTGACGCTCCTGGCGCAGCGGGGGCAGAAGGACGCCTCCCCCGGCAGGGCCGCCCCGCAGAAGGGACAGATTTGCTTGTTGTCTTGCTCCATTGCCATCAGAGCGCCTCCATCAGCCGCAGCACGTTCTTATACCGTTTCCTCGGGGTGACCCGGGTGCACCGCTCCACCACCCGGCCCAGCTTTCCCTCCGCCAGCCGTTTGGAGGGGTGCTCCCCGGTGAGCATCACGTTGATGAGGATGCCGAGAGAGTAGATGTCCGTCCGGGTGTCGGACTGGGACAGGCCGTACTGCTCCGGGGCGGCAAAGCCGGTGGTGCCCAGGATCTGAGTGTCGCTTTCGCGCTCCTCCTTGTAGAGCCGGGCGGCGTCAAAGTCGATGAGGATGGCGTCGCCGCCCCGGAGGATCACATTTTCCGGCTTGATGTCCCGGTGGACGGCGGCCATGGAGTGGAGAACCCACAGCGCCCGGCACAGCTGGGTGACGATCTGCCGGGTCTCCCCCGGGGAGAACAGGGCCCCCTGCAGGAGAAATCCCAGGGTGTCCCCCTGAATATACTCCTCCAGCACCAGGTTCTCCCGGCCCTTGACAGCGACCTCCAGGGTCCGGGGCAGGTTGGGGCAGGAGATGGACAGCAGCTTTTGATAGACCTCCGCGCTGCCGGTGAAACGCCGCAGGATGAACCGCTGCCCGGTGGCGCGGTGGCGGATGAGGCGCACGCTGCCCCGGGGGCTCTCCTTCAGCAGGCGCATGTCCGCAAATTCCCGCTCCAGCGCATCGGCAAACCAGGTGTACACGGCGATCCTCCCCATGGCGGAAATACTATGCAGCGAGCATATTGTTTTCCGCGGCAAAGTGTTGTAAATTGATTATAAACGATTTCGTTTTTTTCGTAAAGGGGGGAGTAAAAATTGAAGGAGAAATCCACCGGCGATCTGCGGGAGGAATTGATGCGCGCGCCGGATATCGACGCCTACCTCAAGGAGAACGGCCAGCTCTTCTGCGACCGGGACATCGCCGCCCTGCTCCAGGCCATGTACGCCCGGCGGGACATCTCCAAGGCAGCCCTGGCCCGGCAGGCGGGGATGAGCGAGGTGTACCTCCACCAGGTGTTCTCCGGCCGGCGCAACCCCTCCCGGGACCGGCTTTTGTGCCTGTGCATCGGCATGGAGGCCACCCTGGAGGAGACCCAGCGCCTGCTGCAGCAGGCGGCCTACGCCCGGCTCTATCCCAAGATCCGGCGGGACGCCATCATTCTCCACGGCATCGTCCACCACACGGGCCTGGACAAAATCAACGACACGCTCTTTGTGGAAAATGAGAAGACCCTGTCCTAAGGGCCCCTCCCCACAGCGCGCCCCCGGAGGGGCAGAAAGGAGAAAAGAACATGAATCAAACGTCCAAATCCCTGTCCGGTCATCAGATCGCCGGCGCAGCCTTTGCCCTCATCGCTCTCATCACGCTCTTCAAGCCGCGTTTTAGCCTATTCACCATACCACCATACCGGGCCTTCTGTGCCTGGCGGCGTTCATCTACTTGGCGGCGGTGCTCTTCCTGGGGAAACGGGGCGTCCTCCCGGCTGTCGGTTTCCTTGCCCTGGCCGTCCTCACGCTGCCCAATTTCCTGTCGCTGGAGCTTATCCAATCCCTGTCCAGTGATCTGGTGCGCGGGTTCCTCGGATTCAAACGGGTCATGACCGGCCCCATGGCCACGAGTCTCCTGTACATCAACGCCTGGTACGTGAGCTTTTTCAACTGGTTCCATGTTCTGCTGTACATCGCGGCCTACGCCTGCGCGGCGGTGGCGGCCCTCCGGGGGGAGAAGGGGCAGAAGCTCCGCTTTGTGCCCCCGGCCTGCATCCTGGCCAGCTTTGTGATCTTGTTTTTCCACATTTTGATCCTGTGGTTCAACGGACTTTTTTCCTACGCCTTTGATATCTCCTTCTTTGGCGTCATTTTCCGGCTGCTGCTGGTCTTTGCGGTCCATGTGATCCTGGCCGGCGCTCTGTACTTCGCCGCCGACTGGTGCGTCTTCCCCAACGGCCATCCCCGGAAGGTCCCGGCCCAGGCCCCCAGCGGCTACGCTGGCGCGGGCTATAACTACGCCGGCCCCGTCCCCGGCTACACCCAGGGCGGCCCGGCGGCCCCCGCGCCCCAGCCCTACCAGAGCGCCTATGCCGGCGGCGCCGGCGTCCTGCCGGAGAGCGCCTTCATCGGCATGGCTATGCATGTGGTGCTGCTGTTCGTCACCTGCGGCATCTGGTACCTTATCTGGATCTACCGCACCACGGAGGCGCTCAACTGCGTCCCCGGCGAGGCGGTCCGAAACCCGGCGACCAAGCTGCTGTTGTGCATGTTCATCCCCTTCTACTCCATCTACTGGGTCTATCAGAGCGCCCAGCGCATCGACAAGCTGTTCGCGGCCAACGGCCTGCCCGGCGACAGCGCCATGCTCTGTCTGATCCTGGCCATCGTCCTGGGCGTCGTGGCCCCCATCATCATGCAGGACAAGATCAACAGGATCGCGGAGGTCCAGCGGGGCGGCCAGCCCCAGGGCTATCCGCAGGGGCCTGCCCAGCAGGGCACCGTCCCCCAGCAAAATTATCAGCAGCCCAACTATCAGCAGCCCGTCCACACGCCGCCCTATCAGCAGACCTGGCAGGGCGCCGCGCCTCAGCAGGGCAACGTGCCCCAGCAGGGGGGACGGCCCGACGCGGCGGAGGAGCTGAAGAAGTTCAAGGAGCTTTTGGACATGGGCGCCATCACCCAGGAGGAGTACGACGAGAAGAAAAAGCAGCTTTTGGGGCTGTAAGGCGCCCCGGCGGCGGACGCCTTTTTTCCCGGCGGCGGCCCGCTTTTGCTTGCGCGCCGCGGCGGGAAATGGTAAAGTGGTATTATAAAATAAAAGGGAGGAAGAAATATGTATTCAAGCTATGACGCGTTTGGCATCGGAGTCCTGATCTACTGCATCGTTGTCCTGGCCGTTTCGGCGGGGCTGGGGTTCATCCCCGCCACCATCGCCAAGAACAAGGGGTACAGCTTTGGGCTGTGGTGGCTATACGGGTGGCTGCTGTTTATCATCGCCCTAATCCACGCCCTGGTGCTGCCGGACAAGAACGCCCAGCGGAACTACCCGCCCCAGCAGGGGACTGTCCCCCAGCAGGGGCCCTACGCCCCGCCCCCGGCGGGAGGGCCGGTGAACGCCGGCGGCCGGCCCACGCCGCCGCCCTACGCCCCCGCCTCCAGCCAGCCGCCCCGGGCGGGCCGCACCCCGCCCTATCCCCAGCAGCCCCAGGGAACCTACATGTCCCTGCAGGGGAATGCCCCCCAACAGGGGGTTGCCCCTCAGCAGGTGGACGCGGCGGAGGAGCTGCAGAAGTACAAGCAGCTGCTGGACAGCGGCGTGATCACCCAGGAGGAGTTTGACGCCAAGAAAAAGCAACTTTTGGGCATCTGACCGGACAAGGAGGAGAAGAGATGACAACACAAAAGCCGAAGGGCAATCTCCTGGCGGGGATCTGTTTCCTGCTGCTGGCCGTCAGCTGCCTGCCGGTGCTGCTGGGTTCGGAGGCGTATGCCCTTCCCGACGACTTGGCGGAGGCGGAAAATATCTTTATCAAGCTGCTGCCGATGGCAGTCTATATCTACCTGGGTATCGTGCTGCTGGCGAGGCGGCGGGGCGTCTGGCTGTTTGCGGGGTTCCTGGCTCTCGCGGTGATGGCACTGGGAGCCGCTGTGCCGGACCCCTGGTTCCGGATCTACTTCGCCCGGGCCCTGCCGGGGGTTAACATCCTCAACAAGATGTTCCCTGTCATGATCGTCGGGCAGTATAACGGCAACATCTTTTACTGGTTTCTCTACCCCTGGTACCAGGGGGTGCTGTACGCGGCGGCCTACCTCTTTGCGGGAATCGTTGCTTTGCGGAAGGAGAAGGCCCAAAAGCTGCGGATGGTCCCCCTAATCTTGATCGCGGTCAGCTTTGTCTTCATGGCCTTCAGCGTCCTGCGGCCCAGCTTTAATGAGAGGTTTCTGGGTTATTACTATGTGAATGCCCTGTCGCTGCTGCTGGTGGTGGTGTTCCTGGTGTACCTTGTGCTGGCCGCGGCCCTGTCTGGGACGGCGGTGTGGTGCGTCTATCCCAACGGGAGGCCGGTGGGCCGCGTGCCGGCGGGGAACGGGGCCTATCCGCCGCCCCCCGCGGGGGGACCGGGCGCCGCCGCGCCTCGGCCCGCACCGCCGCCCTACCCCTACATGCCCGCCTCCTACCAGCCGCCCCGTCCCCAGAACGGCGGCCAGGCCGCGGACCCCACGGCGGAGCTGAAGAAGTATAAGGAGCTTTTGGACATGGGGGCCATCACCCAGGAGGAGTACGACATCAAGAAGAGACAGCTGCTGGGCCTGTAGCGGCGCTGCGCCCGGCCCGGCCGGCGGGGGGCGGGAGGGATCCCGCCCTGCCGCCGCATTTCTGAGACAGGAGAGACGCGCTATGCCAACCATTGATACCAAGCACCTCTGCTATAACTGTTTCCGGGAGCTGGAGAGCGGGGAGGGGCCCTGCCCCTACTGCGGCTTTGACCTCCAGGAGAACCAGCGGAAGTACCCCATTGCCCTGCCCGCCGGCACCGTGCTGGACGGGCGGTATATCATCGGGCGGGTGCTGGGCCAGGGCGGTTTCGGCATCACCTACCTGGCCTATGACACCCAGCTGGGGGCCAAGGTGGCCATCAAGGAGTTCATGCCCAGCGAGATCGCCACCCGCCTGGGCACCACCGTGTCCGTGGTGGCGGAGGAGAAGAGCGAGAACTTCGCCTACGGCGCCGAGCGGTTCCAGGAGGAGGCCCACACCCTGGCCAAGTTCATCGGCAACCCCAACATCGCCGCCGTCACCAGCTATTTCGACCAGAACGACACGTCCTACTTCGTCATGGACTACATCGAGGGCATCTCCTTCAAGACCTACATCGCCAACCACGGCGGCAAGGTCAGCGTGGAGGACGCCCTCAACGTGATGATCCCGGTGCTGCGGGCGCTGACGGCGGTGCACCAGGAGGGGTTCATCCACCGGGACGTGACCCCGGACAACATCTATATCACCAAGGACGGCCAGGTCAAGCTCCTGGACTTCGGCTCCGCCCGGTACTCCATCGGCGACAAGTCCAAGAGCCTGGACGTGATTTTGAAGGTGGGCTACGCCCCCAAGGAGCAGTACATCCGGAGAAGCCGCCAGGGCCCCTACACCGACGTGTACTCCTGCGCCGCCTGCTTTTACGCCGCCATCACCGGCTTTCTCCCGCCGGAGAGCCTGGAGCGGCTGGACCACGACGAGCTGGTGCCCATCTCCCAGTGCGGCATCGAGATCCCGGAGTACCTGGACAAGGCCATTTTGAAGGGCCTTGCCGTCCAGCCGGAGGACCGGTTCCAAAACGCCCAGGAGTTTCTGGACGCCATCGAGAGCCGGCAGGTGGTGGAGGTACCCGGCGCGGCGCCGCCCCCGCCCCCCACCGGCGTGGAGCGGCTGGCGGAGGGTTTCAAGAAAAGGCCCCTGCTCTACGGCGGCGCGGCCGCGGGGATCGTGGTGGTGCTGGTGCTGGCGCTGAGCCTCTTCCTCACCGGCGGCGGAGGCGGCGGGATCGGCGGGGGAGGGGACAACCGGCCTCTGCTGCCCTCGCCGGTGGATTCCATCACCATCGCCGGCCAGACCTACTCCACCACGGAGCGCGAGCTGGAGCTGGGCGGCATGGGCTTGACGGACGCGGACGTGCAGGATATCCAATATATGGTAAACCTGGATTACCTGGACCTCAGCGGCAACGACATCACGGACCTCTCCTTCCTCTCGGACTTGACGCTGCTGCGGAACCTCCGTCTCGACGGGGGGAACAACAATCTGACGGATCTGAGCCCCCTGGCGGATGTGACCAGCCTCCGCTCCCTGCAGCTGCCGGCGGAGGGGAGCATCAGCGACATCAGCCCCCTGGCGGGCCTTTCCGACCTGGAGAGCCTGTGGTTCAACGGCAACTGGAACACGCCGGGCCTCATCACCGACCTCTCGCCCCTCAGCGGCCTTACCAAGCTGACAAATCTGGGGATCAAGGTGGGCAGCGGGGTGGATTACAGCGCCCTAAGTAAGCTCACCAGCATCCAGGAGATGAACCTGTACGGGGACCTCACCAGCCTGGACGCCGGCGACCTCAGCGGCATGACCCACTTGACGCGGCTGTACCTGTCCTCCCTGGACGGCACCACCGGCTTTTCCGCCAAGGACCTCACCGCCCTCAGCGGCCTTACCAACCTCCAGGAGCTGAACATCGACGTCAACGGCCTGGAGAGCCTAAAGGGCCTGGAGGGCATGGCGAACCTCACCACGCTGCAGATCTACGGCGAGCACAACCTAAAAGACATCAGCGCCCTGGGCAGCTTGACAAAGCTCCAGAACCTCCAGATCAGCGGTAGCGGCACAGGGGAGCTGAAGACCCTGGAGGGCCTGGAGGGGCTCACCGGCCTGAGGGAGCTGCGGCTCTATGTGGACGGGCTGGAGAGCCTGGACGGCATCCAGGGGGCCACGGGCCTTACCAGCCTGGAGATCAACGGCGAGAACTACGCCTTTACCGACCTCTCCCCCCTGGGGCCGCTGACCAAGCTCCAGACCCTGCGACTCCAGAGCTACGGCAATACCTCCGGCACCTATGTGGAGGATTTGGGCGGCCTCAGGGGCATGTCGGAGCTGAAGGAGCTGAATCTGAACCTTGACGGGATCGGCAGCCTAACGGGCATGGAGGGCCTTACCAGCCTCACCACCTGCTATATCTCCGGCGCTGACGGCACCATATCCCTGGAACCCCTGCGGGGGCTGACAAAGCTGCAGGAGCTCTCCATCAGCGGCAGCGGCAGCGACGCGCGGACTACGGATCTCTCCCCGCTGTCCGGCCTCACCAATCTGCGCAGCCTAAGCGTCAGCGTGGATGTCAACAGCCTGGAGGGGCTGGAAAGCTTGACCGGCCTGCAGACCCTCTCCGTTTCCACCGATGGCCTTGCCAGCCTAAAGGGGGTGGAGAATCTGACGCAGCTGCGGGAGCTCTCCATCAGCGGCAGCGGCGCCACCTACACCGATGTGGACCCCCTGGCAAACCTCACCAGCCTCCAGATCCTGCGCCTGCCCAACACGGACTATAACCAGAACGTCGTCGTGGACATCAGCGGCCTTGCCGGGCTCACCAGCCTCCAGGACCTGGACATCTACGGCAAGGTGGAGAGCCTCGCCCCCCTCAGCGGACTGACGAGCCTCAAGGCCCTGGACTACAGCGGCAGCTACAGCTATGAGGAGGCGGGCGTCTCCCTGGCGCCTCTCAGCTCCCTCACCTCCTTGACGGAGCTCTACCTCAGCTGCAACGTACCGGGCAACGACCTCACCCCCCTCTCCGGCTTGACCCAGCTGCGCTCCCTGCGGCTGTACCTGGGCAACTACCGCAACCCCGTCCAGAGCCTGGAGCCCCTGCGGAATCTGACCAATCTGACGGAGCTCACCGTCAGCAACACCGCCGACGGGATCGACACCTCCCCGGTGGCCCATGTCCCCAGCCTTGACATCTATTGAGTAGGAGGTTTTTTCATGGCACAGATCGAATGCGGGCGGGGCCATCTCTACGACCCGGAGAAGTACCCCACCTGCCCCTACTGCAACACCAACCAGCAGATCACCGTGGCCGCCGCCGGGCGCACCGCGCCCCTGCGGGCGGTGGATCCGGGCCGGACGGCGCCGGTCTCTGTCACCGCGCCCCAGCCCACCGCTCCCCTCCAGCGGATGCCGGTGACGGCGGACAACAAGACCATGCCCCCACGGGGCTACGCCCCCCAGGGCGCCGTGCCGGTGACGGCCCCCCAGAAGACCATGCCGCCCCGGGGGTACATGCCCCAGGCGCCTGCCCCGGCCCCGGCGCCGGAGCCCACCGCGCCGCCCCGGCCCCACGGCCCCAGCGTGCTGGACGCGGGAAAGACCGTGGGCATGATGCAGGAGACGATGGGCTTTGACCCGGTGGTGGGGTGGCTGGCCTGCGTGGCGGGCCCCAGCCGGGGCAAGAGCTACACCGTCCGGGGCGGCATCAACGCCATCGGCCGGGGGGACCGGATGGACATCACCATCACCGGCGACCGGACCATCTCCATGGAAAACCACGCCAAAATCAGCTACAGCGACCGCAACAACCGCTTTAACCTGCTGCCCGGGGACGGGCGGAACATCGTCTACTTAAACGGGGAGGAGGTCTTCGGCCCCATGCCCCTGGCCCCCTACGATCTGATCGACTTTGGGGAGACAAAGCTGCTGTTTATCCCCCTGTGCGGGGAGAGGTTCAACTGGAAGGCGTGGGAGGAGAAGGACAGCCATGGGAATGCTTGACCGGCTCTTCCGCCGCGGCCGGGCGGTGACGGACAGCCAGACCACCCTGTCCCTGGAGACGGCGCGGCGGCCCGCCCTACGCCTGGGCAACGTCCAGGGCATCGGCGGCCGGGAGCGGCAGGAGGACTCCTTTGCCATCCTCAACGCCGCCAACCCCCAGGAGATGGAGCGCCAGGGCCTCTTCGCCGTGGTGGCCGACGGCATGGGCGGCATGGAGGAGGGGAAGGGGGCCAGCGAGACGGCGGTGGCCGCCTTTACCCAGCTGTTCCAGGCCCTGCTGGAGGAGGGGGACATCCCCCGGCAGCTGCGGGAGGGGGCCGCGGCGGTCAGCGACGGGATCTTCCAGCGCTTTCACGGCCAGAGCGGCACCACCGTGGTGGCCGTCCGGATCCGGGACGGCTGCCTCCACTGGCTCAGCGTGGGGGACAGCGCCATCTTCCTAAGGCGGGGGGAGTGCGTCTTCCAGCTCAACCGGGAGCACACCTGCCTCAACGACCTGTACCTGGCGGAGCTGGGACGGGAGCCCATCCAAAGGGCCCGGGCGGAGGAGGACGAGGACGCCCGGCGGCTGACGGCCTTCCTGGGCATCGACCGTCTGACCCAGGTGGACCAGAGCCTCCGCCCCTGGCGCCTAAGGGACGGGGACACGGTGCTGCTGTGCTCCGACGGCATCAGCGGTGTGCTGGGCCCGGCGGAGCTGAAGGAGGCCATGTCCCTGCCCCCGGACGAGGGGGCGCGGCTTTTAGAGACGCTGGTGCTGGAGAAGGGGATCCCGGCCCAGGACAACTACACGGGCGTTTTGATCGCCTACCAATCATCGGACAGGAGGGACCAACAACATGAGAAACACGCGTAAGCTGGCGGGGCTGCTGCTGGCGTTTCTGCTGGCGGCGGCGATGGCGCTGCCCTGCCTGGGGGCCTTTGACCAGGACACCCTGGACGGGATCGTGATGATCCGCACCGGCGCGCCGGATGCGGACGGCACCATGAACTACTGGCGGGGCACCGGCTTTTTCATCGGCGAGGCGGGCAGCCAGCCGGAGTATATCGTCACCAACAGCCATGTGGTGGAGGAGTTTATCCTGGCCGGCAAGGCCCTGGGCGGCGGCACCCTCCACGTCCTCTTCGACCAGGACGACGAGGCGGAGGCCTACCTGGTGGACTACGACTATGAGAAGGACGTCGCGGTTTTGCGCCTGGAGGAGCCAACGGACAAACGCAGCGCCCTGCCCCTGCGCCAGCCGGAGGACGGCATGCTGGGCAGCGAGGTCTACGCCGTGGGCTACCCCCTGGCGGCGGATCTGACGGTGCAGGCGGTGAACTCCTTCCGCCCGGAGGACGCCACCGTCACCACCGGCAGCATCAGCCGTTTCCTCACCGAGAGCGGCACCGGCCGGCGCCTGCTCCAGACGGATACGGCCATGAGCGGCGGCAACTCCGGCGGCCCCCTGGTGGATGAAAACGGGGCGGTGCTGGGGATTAACACCGCGGCCTCCAACCTGGACCAGAACCTGTTCTACGCTGTCAGCATTGAGGAGATCCTCCCCATGCTGGACCGGAACAACATCCCCTATGCCATGGCCGGCGGCGCCGCCGGGCTGCCGGAGGATCTGGCGCTCTATATCGGCATCGGCGCGGCGGCTGTGGTGCTCTTGCTGGTGATCATCCTTTTGGCCCGGCGGGGGAAGAAGAAAAAGGCGGCCCGGGCCGCGGCGGCAGCCCAGCCCGCGGCCCAGCAGCCCGCCCAGGAGCCGGGGCGGTCCCCGGTGGTCCGCTCCATGGCGCCACAGCACGGCGGCATGGGGGTGCAGCTCCACCACCAGCCGGTGCAGCTGGGACGGGACAGCGCCGTGTGCCGGGTGGTCTACCAGGACGGCACCCCCGGCGTCAGCTCCCGCCACTGCCAGGTGTACTTTGACGAGCGGGACGGCATGTTTGTTGTGACGGACCTCAACTCCACCTACGGCACCTTCCTGGCCGGCGGCCAGCGCCTCCAGCCCAATACGCCGGTGAAGGTCCCGCCCAAGAGCTCCTTCTACCTGGGCGAGGTGGACAACACGGTCTATGTGGACCTGGAGTAAGCCATGAAGATTGCAGCCTATGGGTATACCAACCGGGGCGGCCGGGAGAACAACGAGGACAGCATCCGCCTGCAGTGGGCCGGGGACCGGGGCAGCTTTGTCCTGGCCGACGGCCTGGGCGGGCATGAGAGCGGGGAGGTGGCCTCCCAGACGGCGGCGGATGCCATCCTGGCCGGCCTTGTGGACGGGGAGGCGGCGGACGAGGCGGGGCTGCGGGCCCTGTTCCAGTCCGCCAACGCCCAGATCCTCCAGGCCCAGGCCGTCCCCGGCCAGGAGGAGATGCGGACCACGGCGGTGGCCCTCCGCCTTGCGGGGGAGGAGGCGGCCTGGGCCTACATCGGCGACTCCCGCCTCTACCGGTTCCGCGGCGGGGAGCTCAGGGAGGTGACAAAGGACCACTCCGTCACCTACCGGAAGTTCCTGGGGGGAGAGATCTCCTACATGGACATCTACCACGACGACGACCGCTCCCGCCTGCTGCGGGTGCTGGGCCGGGAGGACTGCCGCCCGGAGACGGGCCGGGCCGCCATCGCGCCGGGGGACGCGTTCCTCCTCTGCTCCGACGGGTTCTGGGAGTATGTGTACAACGAGGAGATCCAGGCGGACCTGTGCAAGGCGGAGAGCCCGGAGCACTGGGCGCAGCTGATGCTGCTGCGCCACATCCGGCGCACCCCGCCGGGCAACGACAACTTTTCACTGATCGCGGTGCTTGTGGAGGGAGAGGAATGAGACGCCTATGGATCGCGGCAGCCCTTGCGCTGCTGCTGTGCCTGCCGGCCCGGGCGGCCGGCCCCACGGCCACGCTGGTGCGCGCCTTTGTGTACGGCGACGCCCTCTTCACCTATGTGGACCTGGAGGGGAACGACCAGCCCATCACCAAGGCCGACGCGGGGATCGGCAGCCGCACCTTCCCCGCCTCCGCCCCGCTGGAGACGGTGCGGCAGGCGGGCAGCCCCGTCACCTACCTGCTGCTGCTGGACGCCTCCACCTCCATGGTCTCCTACCAGGAGGAGATCGCCGCCTTCGCCGGGGCCCTGGCCGCCGGCAGCGGGGCGGACACCCGTTTCCTCCTGGCCACCTTCGGCCGCTCCTTCGCGGCGGCGGAGGAGGCGGTGACGGCGGAGGAGGTGCCGGATACCGTAAATACAATATCCTTTACAGAGACCAGCTCCCGCCTTCTCAGCGGGATCCAGGGTGCCCTGGACTACTTTGAAGGCCTGCCCCGCTCCGACAGTGAGCTGCGGAGCATGGTGATCCTCAGCGACGCGGTGGAATATGACAGCGACGGCGCGGTGTCCTATGAAGAGCTGCTGGCGCGGATCAACAGCTCCGATGTGATCCTCCACTCCCTGGGCTTTGGGAGCGACTCCGCCGCGCTGGAGAGCCTCGCCGCTCTGACGGAGGCCTCCGGCGGCCGCCACTGGGTGGCCGGCGACGGGGCGGATGCCGCGGCCGCGGGCAGCGCCCTGGCGGAGGAGGTGGGCGGACTGTATGTAACGTCTTTCCACTTGACAGGATTTGCGCCGGAGGAGGAGCGGGTGCCGGTGTCGGTGACCTTTGCCTCCAACGGCGCCCTGGTGTGCCGGGCGGAGGCAGAGGTGTCCTTCCCGGCGGCCCCGGCGGGGGAGTCTCCCGGCGGGGAGGAGGCGCCGGCGGAGGAGGGGGAGGCACCGGTCTCGCCGGCGCCCTCCGGGGAGCCGGATCCTCCTGCCGCCCCCGGCCAGCCGGCGGAGGCCGCCCCGGCGGCGGATATCCTGCTGCTGGTGGGCGCAGGGGTGGCGGCGGTGCTGGTGCTGGTACTGGCAGCTGTCCTGCTGGCCCGGCGGGGGAGACGGCGGCGCGCCGCCTCTCACCAGGAGCCCTCCGCCCCCGGCGTCTATCTCCGCATCGAGGTGCTCAAGGGGACGCTCCTGGGCAAGAGCATGGAGCGGACCCTCTGCGGCGAGCTGGTGGTGGGCCGGGACAAGGACTGCGGCATCGCCTTCCGCAGCGGCGCCCTCTCCCGCCGCCACGCCCGGGTCTTCCTGGCCGGCGGCGCGGTGTACCTGGAGGACCTCCAGTCCCAGAACGGCACCTTCCTCAACGGCGCGCCCATCTCCATGCCTACCCTCCTGCGCAGCGGGGATGAGATCGCGGCGGGAGACGTGGCCTTCCGGCTGAAATTTTAGGGCCGCCCCGGCGCTGGAACAGCTGGGCAGCCACTGCCGCGGGCGGCAGAGACGCCGGCACCCATCGGGTGCCGGCGTTTTTTCGCGGCCCGCTCCCGGCGGCGCTTGACAGGGGCGGGGGAGTATGGTACGCTTTTCTAAAGACGTGAATATACGTTCATGAATATCTCGGCAGCTGATGCGCGCGGCGACAGGAGGTTTTTCTATGGCTTACAACGGGTTTGCAATCGACGAGTATCTGGACGCGGCGGCGGTAACGCGGCAGTTGGACGAGCTGATCCAAAAGCCGGTGTATTCCATCCGGAAGGAACGGCTGGCGGACTATGTCCAGCACTACTTTGAGGAGAAGTGCCCGAAGTCCAAGGAGATGATTGGGAGGGCCAAAAAGGTGATCCCCGGCGGGGTGCAGCACAACCTGGCCTTCAACTACCCCTTTCCCATTGTCATCACCAGGGCAGAGGGGGCCAAGCTCTACGATCTTGACGGCAACTGGTACTACGACCTGCTCCAGGCCGGCGGGCCCACCATCCTCGGTAGCAACCCGCCGGCGGTGCGGGACCAGGTCATCGAGCTTTTGAAGACCTGCGGGCCCTCCACGGGGCTGTTCCACGAATTTGAGTACAAGCTGGCCAAGAAGATCTCGGACCTGGTGCCCTCGGTGGAGATGTTCCGGATGCTGGGCTCCGGCACGGAGGCGGACATGGTGGCCGTCCGCATCGCCCGGCTGAAGACGGGGAAGAAGAATATCTTGAAGATGGGCGGCGCCTACCACGGCTGGTCCGACCAGCTGGCCTACGGCATCCGCATCCCCGGCACAAAGGGCCTCCTCTCCAAAGCGGTGCCCGGCTCTGTCTTCAAGCACACCGACGAATTTTTCCCCAACGACCTGGAGGATCTGGAGCGCAAGCTGAAGGCCAACCGCCTCACCGGCGGTACGGCGGCGGTGTTCCTGGAGCCTGTGGGCCCCGAGAGCGGCACCCGCCCCCTCTCCAAGGAGTTTGTCCGGGGGGCCGCCAAGCTGGCCCGGGACTATGGCGCGCTGCTGGTGTTTGACGAGGTGGTCACCGGCTTTCGGATCGGCCTCAGCGGCGCCCAGGGCTACTTCGGCGTGGACCCGGACCTCACCGTGTTTGGAAAGATCATCGCCGGCGGCTATCCCGGCGCCGGCGGCGTGGGCGGCCACGCCGACTGCATGGCCCACCTGGGGGCCGGGCTGGACAGCTCCGGGAAAAAGGTCTCCAAGGCCATGTGCGGCGGCACCATGGCGGCCACGCCCCTCTCCTGCGCCGCGGGGTACTTCGCCCTGTGTGAGATCGAGCGGACCAACGCCTGCGAGACCGCCGGGCGCATGGGCGACCGGCTGACAAAGGGACTGCAGGGCCTTATCGCCAAGTATGACCTGCCCTTTGTGGCCTTCAACCAGGGGTCCATCTGCCATCTGGACAGCGTGGGTACCATGCATTTTGCCATCGACTGGAAAAAACCCTGGACCATCCCCCAGATCCTCAAGCAGACCGGCATCCGGCAAAAGGAGATGGAGCACATGGGGGCCGCCTACATGGCCGAGGGCATCGTCACCCTGGCCGGGTCCCGGCTGTACACCAGCGCCGCCTACACCGAGGAGATGATCGACGATGTGCTCTCCCGGTTTGACCGGGTGCTCTCCGGCTGCGGCCCCACAGGGGACTGAGCCATGGCCTATTCAGAACAGGAGGCCAGGAGGCTGGTGGTGGAGGCCGGACGGCGGCTTCTGGAGCGGGGCCTTGTGGCCCGGACCTGGGGCAACATCAGCGCCCGGATTTCCGATACCCGCTTTGTGATCACCCCCAGCGGCCTGGGCTACGACACCATGACGCCGGAGCAGCTGGTGGTGGTGGACGGCCGGGACGGCTCCTGGGAGGGGGCGAGAAAGCCCTCCAGCGAGAAGGGGATCCACGCCGACGCCTACCGCCTGCGCCCGTCGGTGGACTTTGTGATCCACACCCATCAGGATATGGCCACCATCTGCGGCGTCGCCGGCCGGGATCTGGTGACAGGCCACGCCCTGCTGGGTGGCCGGGTGCCCTGCGCGGCCTACGGCCTGCCCTCCACACAGAAACTCCGCCGGGCGGTGGCGGAGCAGGTGGCCGCCAACCCCCGCAACAGCGCCTTTCTCCTTCGGAACCACGGGGCGCTGTGCCTGGGGACGGATATGGAGAAGGCTTTCGCCGTGTCGGAGGCCCTGGAGGAGGTGTGCCGGGAGCGGGTGGCCCGGGCGGTGCCGCCGCCGGAGCTGCCGGTTTATATCCCGGACTTTGGAGAGAGCCGACGGCAGGGGGACGCCTTTGTGCTGCAGCTGGGCGGGGCGGAGCATGTCTGCTCCCTCAGCGCACCCGGCAGGGAACCCGCCGCGGCCCTCCACGCCGCCCTCTACCGCAGCGGCGCTGCCGGGGCCGTTATCCACCTGCGGGATCCTGACACGGTGGCGGTGAGCATGGAGGGCAGGACGCTCCGCCCTCTGGTGGATGACCTGGCACAGATCGCCGGGTCGGCGGTCCGATGCGTCTCCTCCTACAGGGCGGCGGACGCGGCGCGGGGCCTTAGGGGCCGGGCGGCGGTGCTGCTGCAGGGGGCCGGGGCCATCTGTGTTGGGGCCGACGCGGCGGAGGCGGCGGCGGTGGCCCAGCTACTAAAGAAGGGGTGCCTGGCCCTGCGGTTTGCCCGGGAGGTACCGGGCTGCCGCCCCCTGGGCCGGGGGGACGCCTGCCTCCAGCGCCTTATCTATGTGACCGCATACGCCAAGCGGAAGGATACGGAGGGGTAGCCGGTGCGGAAAAAGCTGACGGAGGAGAAGCAGCTGGAGATCCTGGAGGCGGGGATCGCGGCCTTTGCCGAGGGGGGATTTCACGCCGCCAGCATGGCGGAGATTGCCCGGCGCGCCGGGATCAGCGTAGGGGTGCTCTATAAGTACTACGCCAATAAGGAGGACTTCTTCCGCGCCTGCCTAAGGCACAGCCTGGCCGCCCTGGAGCGGGTGCTGGGGGAGGTGACGGCCCGGGAGGAGAAGCTCCTTACCTATGCCGCCCGCCTCCTAAAGGAGCTGCGGGACTTTTCCCGGGAGCACCCCAGCCACATCCGCCTCTACCACCAGATCACCAACGCCGGCGGCGCCGCGGCCCGGCGGCTGGCGGAGGAGGTCGAGGGGGCCGCCGCCCGCCTCTACACGGAGGTGATCGCTAAGGCCCAGGCGGCGGGAGAGGTGCGGCGGGACATGGACCCCAGGCTCCTGGCCTTCTTTTTTGACAACCTGCTGATGATGCTGCAATTTTCCTGTTCCTGCGGCTACTACCGGTCCCGGCTGGCGCTGTACTGGGGCGGCGCGGCGGAGGAGGAGCAGGTGGCGGAGGAGCTTTTGAAGTTCCTGGAGTCCGCCTTTACCCTGGAGCGAAACCAGATCGACCACCGGCCGAAAGCCGGTGGGAGGGGGAATGTGTGATGAAGTATGTGTTGGCTTACGATATCGGGACCACCGGGGTGAAAACCTGCCTCTTCTCCATTGACAGGGATATTTCCCTGGTCTCCAGCGCCCAGCGGGGCTATCCGCTCTACATCCTGCCGGGGGGCGGGGCGGAGCAGGATACGGAGGATTGGTGGGGGGCTATGTGCGCCTCCACCCGGGAGCTCTTCGCCGCCGGGGCGGTAAAGCCGGAGCAGGTGGCGGGGATCTCCTTCTGCTCCCAGATGCAGGGCCTGGTGCTGGTGGACCGGGCGGGAAAGGCGGTCCGCCGGCCCATGAGCTATATGGACCAGCGCTCCGGGGAGGAGCTGCGCCGGGGCATCGCCTACGGGCCGCGGATTGCCGGCGCCAATGTTTTT
The DNA here is from genome assembly GCA_944385425.1 of uncultured Oscillospiraceae bacterium. Taxonomy (GTDB): domain Bacteria; phylum Bacillota; class Clostridia; order Oscillospirales; family Oscillospiraceae; genus CAJFPI01. Next base: position 55,376 of record CALWXD010000055.1, read on the forward strand.
AAGCTCCTCACCAGCCTGCGCCTCACCGGGGCGGTGTCCAGCAGCGTGAAGGACCCGCTGTGGAAGTACAAGTGGGTGGAGGCCCACGAGCCGGAAAATTTCGCCAAGGTGTGGAAGTGGCTGGACGTGAAGGAGTATCTGATCCTCCGGTGCACGGGGGAGGCGGTGATGACCCGTGACAGCGCCTATGCCACCTTCCTCTACGACACCCGGCGGGGGCGGCGGTGCTGGAGCGAGAAGCTCTGCCGGATGTTCGGCGTGAAGCGGGAACACCTGCCCCGGCTGGCGGAGGCGGCGGAGCGGGTAGGGGCGCTGACGGAGCGCTCGGCGGCGGAGCTGGGCCTTGCCGCGGGGACGCCGGTGTTCGGCGGCGGCGGGGACGCGGCCCTCATCGGCGTGGGGGCCGGCGCCACCACCCTTGGCAGCACCCACATCTACTGCGGCACCTCCGGCTGGGTGTCCACGGTGACAGACCGGCAGCGGGTGGACGCCTCCGCCATGATCGCCGCCATCGTGGGGGCCCAGGGCGGGCGGTACCACTACTTCGCGGAGATGGAGACCGCCGGCAAATGCCTGGAGTGGGTGAAGGACCACCTGGCCCTGGACGAAATCGGCATCTATTTGGAGAAGCGGGACGTGGCCCACAGCCAGGAGGCGGTGTACCGCAGCCTCTACGACTATATGACCGAGACGGTGAAGGACGTGCCGCCGGGCGCCGGCGGGGTGATTTTCACCCCCTGGCTCCACGGCAACCGCTGCCCCTTTGAGGATCCCGCGGCGGCGGGGATGTTTTTCAACATCCGCCTGGAGACGGGGAAGACGGAACTGATCAGCGCCGTGCTGGAGGGCGTCTGTTTCCACCTTAGGTGGATGCTGGAGTGCCAGGAGCGGAAGGTCAAGACCTCCGACCCGGTCCGCTTTGTGGGGGGCGGCGCGCTCTCGCCGGTGACCTGCCAGCGCCTGGCGGACATCACCGGCCGGACGGTGGAGGTGGTGGAAAACCCGCAGAATGTGGGGGCTGTCGGCGCGGCGGCGGTGGTGGGGGTGGGCCTTGGGGCGATCGAGAGCCTGGACGCGGTGGGGCGCTTCCTCCCCGTGGCGGCCCGCTACAGGCCGGACCCTGCCCGCTCCGCCCTCTACGCGCCCTACTACCAGGTGTTCAAGGGGCTCTACCGCTCCAATCGGAAAAACTTCCGGGCCCTCAGCGGCGCCGGATCGGGGTCCTAAGGAGGACTTGCTATGGAAAAGAAAAAAGAGCTGATCCGCTCCCTCAAATTTCTGCTGTTTTCCATCTCCGCCGGGGCCATTGAGCTGGCGGCCTTTTCTCTCCTCAACGAGCTGACGGTATGGAGCTACTGGCCCTGCTACCTCATCGCCCTGGCGCTGTCGGTGCTGTGGAACTTCACCCTCAACCGGCGCTATACCTTCCAGTCTGCCAGCAACGTGCCAAGGGCCATGGCGCTGGTCCTCCTTTTCTACTGCGCCTTTACCCCCCTCTCCACATTGCTGGGCAGCTTCCTGGCGGACACCCTCCGCTGGAACGAGTACCTGGTGACCGTCCTCAATATGGCCGCCAACTTTATCCTGGAGTATCTCTACGACCGGCTGGTGGTCTTCCGCAGCACCATCGACACCAACCAGCTGGCCCGGCGGAAGGAGATGCCCTAGGGAAGGCGGGGCCCGCCGAAACAGCCACGCCCCAGGGCCGGTCTCCCGGCCCTGGGGCGTGGTTTGTCAGAATAAAGAGGGATTTTATCCCTCAGCCGGAGACGGTACAGCCGGCCACGATGTCGTTCATCAGCTGCCAGTAGACGCTGCTCCTGCCGGTGTAGTCGCTGGTGAAGGCCGCCACCAGCTCCAGCTGGGGCACCACGAAGATGTACTGCCCGCCGTGGCCCTGGGCGAAATAGGCGGGGTACTGCTCCTGGCCGAAGGTCCGCACCCACCACTGGTAGCCGTAGTCGGCGCTGCCGCTGGAGCGATTGAACTGCAGGGAGGTGGAGGCCGCCACCCAGTCCGCCGGCACGATCTGCTCCCCCTCCCAGACGCCGCCGTTAAGGTAGAGCTGGCCGAATTTGGCCATGTCGTACACGTCCATGGCAAAGCCGTTGCCGCCGTCGGAGATGCCCTGGGGGTCCGCGCTGCACTGGACGCTGTCCATGTCCAGCGGGTCGAAGAGGCGGGGTTTCCCGTACGCGTACACCGTCATCCCCGTGGCCTCCTGGAGGATGGCGCACAGCAGGTGGGTGTTCCCGGTGGAGTAGCTGAACACCTCCCCGGGGGAGGAGACGATGGGGAGGTCCAGGATGTAGTCCACCCAGTTTTCCGCGCCGCGCCACGCCTCCCACAGCTCGTTGTCGGTGGAGTAGATGCCGGAGGTGTGGGTCAAAAGGTGCCATATCGTGATCTCCCCCCCAGGCGTCGTCCCCCAGCTCCAGCACCTGGGGCAGGTAGTCGGAGATGGGGTCGTCCACGCTGCGGATGTACCCCTCGTCAATGGCGATGCCGATGAGGGCGCTGGTGACGCTCTTGGAGGAGGAGTGGAGGACAAAGACGCTGTCCGCATCATAGCCCTCCTTGTAGTACTCGTCCACGATCTTCCCGTTCCGGACGATGACCGAGGCCAGAAGGGGGAAGGTGTCAAAGGTGGCGTGGACATTGTCCAGCATGCCGGGGTCCACGCCCTGGTTTTCCGGCGCGTCAGCGGTCCACTCCCAGGGGATTTCCGGTTCCGGCTCCGGCGGGAGCTCCTCCGGCTCCTCCCGGTCCCCGGTCCCGTCGTCCTCCCCGGAGGCCGCCGCGCCTTCGGATACGGGCGGGTCCTCCGCCCCGTTTTCCCCGGCAGGGCCGCCGCAGGCGGGGAGGCTAAGGGCCATCAGCAGTGCGAGAAGAAGGGAGGTCCATCGTTTCATCAGCAGTCACGCTCCTCATTGTTTTCTGCCCGGCCCGGCGGGCCGGCATCCATAAGAGGATGGCCCTATTGTAAAACGGGGACAGGAAAATGTAAAATACCTATGTTGCATCGCCATAAATGCCCAGCCGGTATATCTGGGCGGGGAGGGGCCCGTCCGCCGGGTGGGCGGCAGCGCGAAAAAAGCTTGCAAACGGGCCAAGGAGGGGCTATCATAGGGAGCAGAAAAGCGCGGGCCGCCGGAAACGGGGAGGGGAGACGGATGAAACAGGTTGTGCTCAGTGCCGACGGGGACAGGAAGGTCTACGCCGTCCCGGACCAGGTGGCCGACCATCTGGAGGACTACTGCCTCTGGTTTTGCACCCGGTGGCTGTGGGAAAGCCCCCACGCGGCCCCATACCGGGTGGGCGGCGGCCTTCGCTATGACGAGGCGGACTTCATCCGCTACCTCAACCGCTGGGTGTTTCCCCACCAGCCCTCCTCGCTGGTGGAGAATCTGGGATGGGTGGGGTACGACGAGGCGCTGCCGCCGCCGTACCGGGACTGCCCCCAGTTCAACTTCTGAATTTCCCATCCCGCCGGAGAGCGGGCAAGGGCGGACGCGCCGGTCGGCGCGTCCGCCCTGTCGTCTTTTTACGGGGGAGCGGGGGAGGGCGCCCCGCCCACAAGGCGCGCCATGTCCGCCGGCAGCGGCGCGGACAGCTCCAGCAGCGCGCCGGTGATGGGGTGGCGCAGGGAGAGACGGGCGGAGTGGAGGGCAGGGCGGGGGATCAGCGCGGGGTCCTCCGTGCCGTAGAGCCAGTCCCCCGCCAGGGGGTGCCCGATGGCCGCCAGGTGCAGCCGCAGCTGGTGGGTCCGCCCCGTCCGGGGCAGCAGGCGGAGAAGGGTGTACCCGCCGGAGAAGGCCAGCGTCTCGTAGTCCGTCACGGCGGGGGCCCCGTCGGGCGCCACGCGGCGCTTGATGGGGGAGGCGGGATCCCGGGCGATGGGGAGGCGGATGGTCCCCGCCGGCGGATCCACCCGCCCCAGGGCCACGCCCCGGTACTCCCGGAAAAACCGGCCGGTGTGGAGCTGGACGGTCAAAAGGTGGTGGACATGGCTGCACTTGGCCACCACCATGAGCCCCGTGGTGCCCCGGTCCAGGCGGTTCACCGGGTGGAAGGTGAGGCCCGGTCCCAGATAGGCCGCGAGAGCGCCTGCCAGGGTGGCCTCCTCCGGGGCGAAGGAGGAGTGGTGCACCGGCAGGGGCGCGGCCTTGTTCACCACCAGCAGCCACTGGTCCTCGTAGACGATGTCCAGGGCCATGGGGGTGGGAGGGATGGGCCGGGGGTTGGGCGGGTCGGAGAGGTCCGCCGCCACCACGTCGCCCCGGCGCAGGAGGGCGCTGGTGAAGGCGGCCTGCCCGTTGACCAGCAGCGCCCCCGGCCGGCGCTTGAGCTGCTTGATGAGGGTGGAGGAGAGGCCCATCCGCCGCCGGAGGAATTCCCCCAGCGCTACGCCGTCCTCCTCCGCCTTTTGCCGCAGAACCACGCCGTCACCTCCCGTCGGAATTTGTATCTCAGTATACGCCGGACGGGGAGAAAAGGCAAGGGGCAGGCCGGCGGCGGCGCTTGTTGAACATTTTGTGAATTCTGAAAAATTCGCTGTAAAACTTTGGCCGCGGCGTTGACGGGGGGAGAAGTCCCGTAGTATAATAATATGAATTTTTATGAGGAGACAGCGGGCATGTGGATTGCGAAGGATTGGGAAGACTATGAGCTGCTGGACTGCGGCGGCGGGGAAAAGCTGGAGCGGTGGGGCGGTCTCTGTTTGGTGCGGCCGGACCCCCAGGCCATCTGGCAGTCCCCCAGGCAGCTGCCCCAGTGGCGGCGGCCCGACGGGCGGTACTTCCGCTCCAGCAGCGGCGGCGGCCACTGGGAGAAGGGAAAGCTGCCGGAGAAGTGGCAGGTCCGCTACCGGGACCTGACCTTCCAGGTCAAGCCCATGAACTTCAAGCACACCGGCCTCTTCCCGGAGCAGGCGGTGAACTGGGACTTTGCCCGGGAGAAGATCCAAAGGGCGGGACGGAGCGTCAGCGTGCTGAACCTCTTCGCCTACACCGGCGCGGCCACGGTGGCCTGCGCCGCCGCCGGGGCCAGCGTCTGCCATGTGGACGCGGCCAAGGGCATGGTGGCCTGGGCCAGGGAGAACGCAAGGGCCTCCGGCCTGGAGGGGGCCCCCATCCGCTGGATCGTGGACGACTGCGCCAAGTTTGTGGAGCGGGAGATCCGCCGGGGCCGGCGGTACGACGCCATCCTCATGGACCCGCCCAGCTACGGCCGGGGCCCCACCGGCGAGGTGTGGAAGCTGGAGGATAATTTGTACCCCTTTGTGGAGCTGTGCAGCCGCGTCCTCTCGGACAAGCCCCTCTTCGTCATCATCAACTCCTATACCACCGGCCTCGCCCCCGGGGTGCTGGGCTATCTCCTGGAGCTCCTGGTGGGGCGGAAACACGGCGGGCGCTGCCAGTGGGACGAGATCGGCCTTCCCGTCACGGCCACGGGCCTTGCCCTGCCCTGCGGCGCCACGGGCCGCTGGATGAGCGAGTAGGGCGGCGGACGCGGCAGATCAACAGTTGAGGAAGTTTCTTTATGAACGATATGATCCAAACCAAAAGCCTCACCTTCCACTACCCGGTGGAGGAGGGGGAGCCCGCTCCGGACGTGCTCCGGGGGGTGGACCTCACCATCGAGCAGGGGAGCTTTGTGGTGATCCTGGGCCACAACGGCTCGGGGAAATCCACCCTGGCCAAGCACATGAACGCCGCCCTGGTCCCCACCGGCGGCCAGGTGCTGGTGGACGGGTATGACACGGCGGAGGAGGAGAACACCCTGGAGGTCCGCCGCCGGGTGGGCATGGTGTTCCAGAACCCGGACAACCAGATCGTGGCCAACGTGGTGGAGGAGGACGTGGCCTTCGGCCCGGAGAACCTGGGCGTCCCCACGGAGGAGATCGCCCGGCGGGTGAGGCAGTCGCTGCAGGCGGTGGGGATGGAGGACTTCGCCCTCCACGCGCCCCACCTCCTCTCCGGCGGGCAGAAACAGCGGGTGGCCATTGCCGGCGTCATCGCCATGGAGCCCATGTGCATCGTGCTGGACGAGTCCACCGCCATGCTGGACCCCTCCGGCCGGCGGGAGGTGCTGGAGACGGTGCAGCGCCTCAACCGGGAGAAGGGGATCACCGTGATCCTCATCACCCACCACATGAGCGAGGCGGCCTACGCCCACCGGGTGATCGTGATGGACAGCGGCCGCGTCGCCATGGACGGCCCGCCGGCGGAGATTTTGACCCAGGTGGACCGGCTGCGGCAGCTGGGGCTCACCGCCCCGCCCACGGTGCTGCTGCTCTCCGCGCTGCAAAAGGACGGGTGGGACGTCTCCCTGGACGCCTTGACAGTGGAGGACTGCGCCGACCAGATCTGCCGGGCGCTGGGCGCCTGAGCTTAGGAAAATGAGGAAACAACATTGGAACCGATTATTCGCGTGGACCATCTGACCCACACCTACGGCCAGGGGACGCCCTTCTGCCGCAGCGCGGTGAAGGACGTGTGCCTGGACATCTACCCCGGGGAGCTCCTGGGGATGATCGGCCACACCGGGTCGGGCAAGTCCACCTTGATCCAGCATCTCAACGGTCTTTTGAAGCCCACCGGCGGGAAGATCCTCTTCCACGGCCGGGACATCTGGGCCGAGCCCGGCAGGATCCGGGACATCCGCTTTAAGGTCGGCCTGGTGTTCCAGTACCCGGAGTACCAGCTCTTTGAGGAGACCGTTGGGAAGGACATCGCCTTCGGCCCCAGAAACATGGGGCTGGAGGGGGACGCCCTCCGGGAGCGGGTGGAGGAGGCCGCCGGGTTTGTGGGCCTCTCGCCGGACCTTTTGGACAAGTCTCCCTTTGAGCTCTCCGGCGGACAGAAACGCCGGGTGGCCATTGCCGGCGTCATCGCCATGATGCCGGAGGTTTTGATCCTGGACGAGCCCTCCGCCGGGCTGGACCCGGCGGGGCGGGACAGTCTCCTCAATAACATCCGCAGCTACCATGCGGCCACCGGCAGCACGGTGGTGCTGGTGAGCCACAGCATGGACGAGGTGGCGGAGAACGCCGACCGCATCGCCGTCCTGGCGGATGCGGGGGTGGTGCTGTGCGGCACGCCCCGGGAGGTCTTCAGCCACGGGGAGACGCTGGAGGCGGTGGGCCTCACGGTGCCCCAGGTGACGAAGGTTGCCATGGAGCTGCGCCGCCGGGGCGTGGCCATTGACAGCGCCATCTACACCGTGGAGGACCTCCGCCGGGCGCTGGACGCCCTGAGAGAGGGGGGAGCGCCTTGCTGAAGGATATCACCCTGGGCCAGTATTTCCCCGGGAACTCCGTGGCCCACCGCCTGGACCCCCGCACCAAGCTTTTGATGGTGGTGGCGTATATCGTGGCGTTGTTCTCCGCGGTCTGGGTGGTGAGCTACGGGCTGATGATCCTGGTGCTGGCCGGGTGCATCGCGGTGAGCCGGGTGCCGGTGAAGTCCCTGGTGCGGGGGCTCAAGCCGGTGCTCATCATCCTCGTCTTCACCGGCGTCATCAACCTCTTCTGGACGCCGGGGGAGAGCCTCTGGCACTGGTGGGTGTTCAACCTAACCAGGGAGGGCATCCAGCGGGCCATCTTCATGGTGCTGCGGATCACCATGCTCATCATGGGGACCTTCCTCATGACCTATACCACAAGCCCCATCCGCCTCACCGACGGGCTGGAGTCCCTTTTGGGGCCGCTGAAAAAGCTCCATCTGCCGATCCACGAGCTGAGCATGATGATGAGCATCGCCCTGCGCTTTATCCCCACGCTGATCGAGGAGACGGACAAGATCATGTCCGCCCAGAAGGCCCGGGGCGCCGACTTTGAAAGCGGCAGCGTCCTCCAGCGGGCCAGGGCCATGATCCCGCTGCTGGTGCCCCTGTTCATCTCGGCCTTCCGCCGGGCGGACGAGCTGGCGGTGGCCATGGAGTGCCGCTGCTACCACGGCGGCAAGGGCCGCACCAAGCTCCATGTGCTGCGCTACCAGGGCATCGACTATGCGGCGCTGTTCCTAAGCCTTGTAGTGGTGGCGGCGGTGTTTGCGCTGCGCCGTTTCGGCCTGTGAGAAAGAAAAAACTCCTGGCGGCGGGGATCGCGGCGGCGGCAGCGCTGGCCGCCCTGTCCCTCACCGCCTTTGACAGCCGCCTTGCCACCCGCTTTTACAGCGTTGAGGCGCCCCTCTCCGCGCCGGTGACCCTGGCGGTGCTGGCGGACCTCCACAGCTGCCGCTACGGCCCGGGGCAGGAGGAGCTGCTGGCGGCGGTGGCGGCCGCGGCGCCGGACGCGGTGCTGCTGGCGGGGGACATTGTGGACGATGTGCTCCCCCAGGAGAACGCCTTCACGGCCCTGGAGGCCCTGGCGGCGGCCTACCCCTGTTTCTACGTCACCGGAAACCACGAGTACTGGTCCGGCCAGGCGGAGGACATCTGCCGGCGCATCGCGGACCCGGGCGTCACGGTGCTCCGGGGGACGGCGGCGGAGCTGGCCGTCAACGGGCAGGCCATCACCCTCTGCGGCATCGACGACCCGGAGGCCGGGGCGGAGGGACAGCTGGCGTCCCTCCCGGTGGAGGAGGGGGACTACACCATCCTCCTGGCCCACCGGCCCGAGGCTATTGCAAACTATCTCCAGTACCCCTTTGATCTGATCGTCTCCGGCCACGCCCACGGCGGGCAGTGGCGTATCCCCGGCCTTGTGAACGGGCTTTACGCCCCCAACCAGGGCTGGTTTCCCCCCTACGCCGGGGGGCTGTACACCTTTGAGAGCGCGTCCCTTGTGGTAAGCCGGGGGCTTGCCAGGGAGTCCACCCGGATTCCCCGGATCTTCAATCCCCCGGAGCTGGTGGTAATCGAGTTGACGCCCGC
>CALWXD010000056.1 GCA_944385425.1 uncultured Oscillospiraceae bacterium
ACGCCGGCGGCCTCTGGGACAACTCCAAGAAGTATGTGGAGGCCGGCAACGAGGGCGGCAAGGGCAGCGAGGCCCACAAGGCCGCCGTGGTGGGCGACACGGTGGGCGACCCCTACAAGGACACGGCGGGCCCCTCCATCAACACCCAGATCACGGTGGTGTCCCTGGTGTCCTCCCTCATGTCCTCCCTCTTTGTGGCCTTCTCCCTCTTCGGATAACGGCGGCAGCGCCCGCCGAGGGAGGGAAATCCCCTTTTGGCGGCAGCGGCGCCCCGGACGGTTTCCTCCGGGGCGCCGCGTTTTTCTCCCCTCGGGGCGGACAGGGGTTTGACGGGAGGGGGAGCGCCGTGCTATAATGCAGGAAAGACGGCGGGTCGCCCGCTGCCCCGGCGAACCGGAACCTAAGGAAAGGACGGAAGTCTTTCATGAAACAACGAGTCTTGGCATGCCTTCTGGCCGCCGCGCTGCTGCTGACCCTCTCGCCGGCCGTTTCCGCCGCGGCCTATGCCGACGTGCCCGCCGACCACTGGGCGGCGGCGGAGATCGACGCCGCCACATCGGCGGGGCTGTTTGAGGGGGTGTCGGAGGACGCCTTCGGCCTGGGCCGGACCATCAACCGCGCCCAATTCGTCACCGCCCTGTGCCGCCTGTTCGGCTGGGAGATGGAGAGCGGCGAAGCCCACACCTTTACCGACTGCCCCAGCGACGCCTGGTACTACGCCGCGGTGGAGACCGCCTACCAAAACGGCGCCCTGCCCACCTACTCCACCACCTTCCGCCCCTATGACGCCATCACCCGGGAGGAGATGGCCTCCATGCTGGTGCGGGCCCTGGGGTACAGCACCCTGGCCGGCCAGCTGAGCGAGGAGGAGCTGCCCTACGGCGACGTCACCTCCAACCGGGGCTACATCGCCATCGCCAGCGACCTGGGGATCTTCAGCGGCTATGACGACGGCACCTTCCGCCCCCGGGGCCTGGCCACCCGGGAGCAGGCGGCGGCGGTGATGGTGCGGCTGTACACCCGCCTGCAGAGCGAGAGCATCTCCCTGTCCAGCACCGGGGGATACACGGTCCTCTCGGTGGAGACGCCGGAGCCCTCGGCGGAGACGGCCGTCCCCGCCACGCCGCTGGATCCCCTGCCGGAGCTGTACGCGGCGCTGAAAAGCTGCCGGGACAGCGGGGCGGACCTGGGCCAGGTGGTAGTGGTGCTGAAGGAGGGGGGCGTGGCCACCACCACCCGGGGCAGCAGCATCCTCTCCAGCGAGGCCATCTCCCAGTCGGAGGTGGAGGGGTACCTGCGCCGCTCCGGCGTGGAGACCTACACCCACAGCCAGTACGCCTGCGACTACCTCACCTACACCAGCGGCAACACCCAGACCACCGTCTGGTACCAGAGCGAGGAGAACGTGGCGGAAAAGCTGGAGCTGTGCCGCCTGTTTGGCGTGACCCACTACTGCATGGAGCCTCTGGCCTAGCCGAAAGAGAAATACCAGCGGCCCGGACGAAAAGTCCGGGCCGCTGGCTTTTCTGGATTTTTACATATAGCGTTTCATCACGTCGGTGGCGGTATCGGGATCACCGCTGAGGGTGGCGACAAACTTGATGTGGTTGGCCTCGCCAAAGCTGTCCAGCCACTGCAAAAACGCCTCCAGCTCGGTGACCACCGGGTTTTTCACGATCCGGGAGAGATTGTCGAAAAAGATATTGGTGATGTCGTAGTTGCCGGCGTACAGCCCGCTGATAAAGCCGCGGAGGGTGTCAAAATTGTTGAGCTGATATTCGCCCGCGTCGATCATCCGGACCTGGCTGCGGAGGCTGAAGGCGATGCTTCGGGACGCCTCGATGCACACCATGCAGCCCGTCTCCGTCTCGGCGGCGGCGTTCATCAGCTCGATGAGCTGCTTGGTCTTGCCCTCACCTTTCCCGCTCATAATCAATCTGACCATATGATGCAATCACTCCTTTTCCGATGTGGGTGTCTTCGGTACCGTCAGCATACCATAACGGGAGGAAAAACTCAACGACCAAAACGGAGATTCAGAAAAATTCACAATCTATTCACGGACCCTTTGTGTAGTTGGCCGGATTTTTCTTCCGCATTTTGGAGGGGCTGACAGGATCTGACAAAATTCCGCCCGCCCTTACGCCGGCAGGTCCACGGCGAAGAGCCCGCCGGCCCCGCCGCTGTGGAGGAAGAGGATGTTCTCCCCGGTGAAATACCCCTCCCGCAGCAGCGAGAGGAACCGGGCGAAGGCCTTGCCGGTGTAGACCGGGTCCAGGAAGATGCCCTCCAGCCGGGCCATCTCCTCGATGGCGGCGGTGTCCTCCGGCCCGGCCACGCCGTAGCCCGCCCCCATATGGTACTGGATCGCCACCTCCTCCCCCCGGACGAGGGCGGGGTCCTCCAGCAGCGCCAGGGTCTCCCCCATCAGCCGGGGGACGATCTCCTCAAAGGGGCTGTCGTCCACCGCGATGGCCAGCACCCGGGTGCCGGGGGAGAAATACCGGCTCCCCAGGGCCACGCCGGCGGTGGTGCCGCCGCTGCCGCAGACGCAGACGGCGTGGTCAAAGCGGACGCCCAGGGCCACCGCCTGTCCGTAGGCCTCCTCCATCCCGGCGACGTAGCCCAGGGCCCCCAGGGCCGTGGAGCCCCCCACGGGGATGTAGTAGGGGGTGCGGCCCTGCCGCTCCAGCGCCTCCCCCAGGCGGTGCATCTCCCGGTAGACCTCGCCGTACCGGTCCGTGTCCACAAAGCGGACCTTGGCGCCCAGCAGGCGGTTGAGGAGCAGGTTGCCCTTCTCCCCGGTGACGCCCCGCCGCTTGAGCACCAGCACCGCCTCCATCCCCAGCCGGCCGCAGCAGGCGGCGGTGAGCATGGCGTGGTTGGACTGGGCGCCGCCGGTGGTGAACACCACGTCCGCCCCCCTGGCCCTGGCGTCGGCCAGCAGGAACTCCAGCTTGCGGACCTTGTTGCCCCCAAGGCCCACGCCGATGAGGTCGTCCCGCTTGATGTAGAGATTCTTCCCGTATTTCCGGCTGAGGTTTTCCAGCTTGTGCAGCGGCGTGGGCCCCACAGCCAGTGGGATCCGGGGAAAGTCGTGAACCGTTTTCATGGCGCGCCTCCTTGTGTGTTTTTCCCCATGATACCAGACATTCCCCGCCGGCGCAAGGGCGGGCGAGCGCAGGGCGTGGATTTTCTCCGCCCCGCGCCTCCCCCGCCGCCGGAGGGATTCCTTGCCAGGGCCGGCGGGATATGCTATAATCCAACAAAATACGGGAAAGGGAGGATATGGATGGAGCTGCTGCTGCAAATCGAGGGGGGGATCCTGCTGTGGATTCAGGCCTTTCTTAGGGCCGAGTGGCTGACGCCGCTGGTGCGGGCGGTGACGTTTCTGGGGGACGGCGGGTGGTTCTGGATCGCGGCGGCCCTGGCGCTGTGCCTCTGGAAAAGGACCCGGCGGGCGGGGGTGGCGGCGCTGCTGGCCCTGCTTTTGAGCCTTCTGGTAAACAACCTGCTGCTGAAAAACCTGGTGGCGCGAACGCGGCCCTATGACTTGATCGACGGGCTGACCATTTTGATCGAAGCCCCCCACGACTTCTCCTTCCCCTCGGGCCACGCGGGGGCCTCCTTCGCCGCGGCCTGCGCCATGTACCCCAACCTCCCCCGGCGGTGGGGGCTGTGCTTTTTGCTGCTGGCGGTGCTGATCGGCCTGTCCCGCCTGTACCTGGGGGTCCACTTCCCCAGCGACGTGCTGGCGGGGGCGGTGATCGGCGTCGGCCTGGGGGCGGCGGCCAACGGGATGCTGCGGCACCTTCCGAAGAAATGGAGGAAGGCGCTGTGACGGAGCGGGAAAAGATGGAGCGGGGGCTGCTGTATCTGGCTGACGCCGACCCGGAGCTGCTGGAGCGGCGGCAGCGCTGCAAGGAGCTGTGCTGGGCCTTCAACCAGCTGCCCTTTGCCGCGGCGGCGGAGCAGGAGGCGCTGCTGCGCCGCATACTCGGCGCGGCGGGGCGGGCCCCGGTGGTGACGGCCCCCTTCTGGTGCGACTACGGCTATCACATCACGGTGGGCGACCAGTTTTACGCCAACCACAACTGTGTGATTCTGGACCCGGCGCCTGTGACCTTCGGCCACCGGGTCTTTGTGGGGCCAAACTGCTGCTTTTCCACCGCCGCCCATCCCCTGGACGCCCGGCGCCGGGGGCAGGGCCTGGAGTACGCAGAGCCCATCCGCGTGGGAAACGACGTGTGGTTTGGCGCCAACGTCACGGTGCTCCCCGGGGTGACCATCGGCGACGGGGCGGTGATCGGCGCGGGCAGCGTGGTCACCCGGGATATCCCGCCCGGCGTGGTGGCGGCGGGCGCCCCCTGCCGCGTCCTGCGGCCCGTCACGGAGGCGGACGGGGCCTGGGCCCCCGGGGAGGCGGAATAGAGCCGGAGGAAAGCCGAAAAGCCGCCGGGCGGATAACCGCCCGGCGGCAAAGCGTCCCTATGGGTTCTTCTTCCCCTCTCTCCGCTGCTCCGCCAGGCGGCGCAGGGCCTCCAGCTCCCGGCGGTAGCGGGAGGAGACGGCGGAGGGGTTGCGCCGCAGCAGCTCCGCCGCCCGGCGGTACTCCCGGTTCCTCCGGCCGGCCAGGGAGGCCTCCAGCTGCCGCAGCTTTTCCCGCAGGGAGGGGAGGTCGGGCAGCGACGCGGTGGAGCGCTGGCCGCTCTCCATCAAGGCGTCCGCCCGCGCCTCCAGCTGGCGCAGCAGGGCCTGCCGCCGGCTCCTGGCCTCCTCCACGGCGGCTTCCAGCCGCCTCCGCCCCGCGGACCGGGCCTCACTGCCGATCAGGGGCTCCTGGAGCCGGGCGTGGACCTGCTCCTCCAGGGACTGGAGACGCCTGCGCAGCTGGGCGGAGTTTTTGCCGATGGCCTCCGACGCCTCGTCCAGCCGCGCCTGGATTTTGGCGATGGCGGCGTTGTTCTCCGCCAGCTGCCCCAGAAGCTCCTTGAGGTGCAGGGCCTCCTGGACGGAGCAGGTCACGTCCACGGAGAAGGCCGCCAGCAGCAGGGGGCTCACGATCTCCGCCGCCGCGGCGGGCAGGGACAGGAGCAGCCGCTCCACCGGCGGGTGGAGCACCTCCACCAGCAGCACGGAGAACGCCCCCCAGCCCAGGGAGCAGAAGAGGCAGATGTGCCCGTTGAGGTTGAGGGGGGCCTTGCTGTAGTCCCAGTAGCGGACGTGGAAAAGCCTTTCCATGGCCGCCCCGGTGACATACTCCAGCGCCGTGGCGCCCAGCATGCCCAGGAGGTAGACCAGGGGGATGCTCTCGCGCACCGGCAGCGTCAGCCACAGGATGAGGATGGCGCCAAAGCCGTAGATGGGGATCCAGGGGCCGAAGAGGAACCCCCGGTTGGTCCAGGCCCGGGTGCGCAGGGAGACGAAGGCGGTCTCCCACACCCAGCCCAGGAAACAGTAGGTGAAGAAAAAGAGCAGCCATTGCGGCGCGGTATAGACGTACACGGCGGACCTCCTTCCCGCGCCCCTGGCGGCGCCGGGGAATTCTGCGGCAAGTATACCACATCCCGGGGCCCCTTGGAAAGGGGCGGGAAAAGTTTGATGAAATTTTGAAAGAAATGTGGTATACTGATAAAAAATGGACCGGCAGGCCCGGCGGGGCGACAGGAGAGAGGATATGGCCAAGGCAAGGGACAAGCGGCAGACGCGCGCCCAGCACGACGCGCTTTTGAAAAAGGGAAAACGGGGCGCGCTGCAGATGATCTTCGGCCGCACCACGCTGGTGGTGGTGCTGATGGTGCTGCAGGTGCTGCTGGTGGTGGCGGTGTTCCAGCCCCTGGGGCGCTACGGCCCCTTCCTCTACGGCGGCGTGACGCTGCTCTCGGCGCTGATCGTGCTGCATCTGGTCAACCAGAGCACCGACCCCACGGTGCGCTTGACGTGGGTGATCCTGGTGATGGCGGTGCCCATGCTGGGGGTGATCCTGTACCTCTTTGTCAAGCTGGACCTGGGGCACCGGGTGATCCACCACCGGCTGGAGGAGCTGACGCGGGAGACCATCCGCTTTGTCCCCAGCCAGAAGCGGCTGATGGACTACCTGTGGACGGCGGACCCGGCCCTCCACTCCCTGGCCTGGTACACCACCCGCCAGGGGGGGTTCCCGGTCTACGACAACTCCGAGGCCACCTACTACCCCCTGGGCGACGAGATGTTCCCCGCCCTGCTGCGGGAGATGGAGAAGGCGAAAAAATTCATCTTCCTGGAGTTCTTTATCATCAAAAAGGGGGAGATGTGGGGCCAGGTGCTGGACCTGCTGGAGCGGAAGGTCCAGCGGGGGGTGGAGGTCCGCCTGCTCTACGACGGGACCTGCGCCCTCTTCCAGCTGCCCTACCGCTATCCCAAGGAGCTGCGGGCCCTGGGCATCCAGTGCAAGATGTTCTCCCCCATCCGCCCCATCGTCTCCACCTCCTACAACAACCGGGACCACCGGAAGATCGTGGTGGTGGACGGGGAGACGGCCTTTACCGGCGGGATCAACCTGGCCGACGAGTATATCAACCGGGGCTCCCGGTTCGGCCACTGGAAGGACACCGGCGTCATGATCCGGGGGGACGCGGTGCGCAGCTTTACGCTGATGTTCCTGCAGATGTGGAACGTGGACCAGCGCCGGGAGGACTACCGCCGGTACCTTGACATCCCCATCCCCCGGGTGGAGAGCCGCGCCGGCTATATCCTGCCCTACGGCGACAGCCCCCTGGACGCGGAGAACGTGGGCGAGCAGATCTACATGGACATCCTCAACCGGGCGGAGCGGTACGTCCACATCATGTCCCCCTACCTCATCATCGACGACAAGATGGCCAACGCCCTAACCTTCGCGGCCAGGCGGGGGGTGGAGGTGGTGCTGATTCTGCCCCACATCCCGGACAAGAAGTACGCCTTCGCCCTGGCCAAGACCTACTATAAGCAGCTGATGGCCGCCGGGGTGCAGATCTGGGAGTACACGCCGGGGTTCGTCCACGCCAAGGTCTTTGTCAGCGACGACCGGAAGGCGGTGGTGGGGACCATCAACCTGGACTACCGCAGCCTCACCCTCCACTTTGAGTGCGCGGCCTACCTCTGCGGCGTGCCGGCGGTGGCGGATGTGGAGCGGGACATCCAGGACACGCTGAAGAAGAGCCAGCGGATCACCCATAACGACTTGAAGGCCCTGCCCTTCCCCACCCGGGCCGCCGGGGCGCTTTTGAAGGTGTTTGCCCCGCTGATGTAGCGGCGCCGCCCCGCCGGGAGGGGCCGCCGCGGGGCATGGGATATTTTTAAGGAGGAGACCTTATGACACATCGGACTGCGGGAGCAAGGCTCACCGTTCGGGACATGACCTATATCGCCGTCTTTGCCGCCGTCATCGCCGTCTGCGCCTGGATTACCATCCCGGCGGGGGACGTGCCCTTTACGCTGCAGACCTTCGGCGTCTTTGCCGCCGTGGGGGTGCTGGGGGGCCGGCGGGGGACGATCGCGGTGCTGCTGTACCTCATGCTGGGGGCGGTGGGCCTGCCGGTGTTCTCCGGCTTTGGCGGGGGCCTTGGCGTCCTCATGGGCGTCACCGGCGGCTACATCGCCGGTTTCCTCCTCTCCGCCCTTGTGATGTGGGCGGCGGAGCTGCTGTGGGGCCGGTCCGCCCCGGCGCTGGCGGCGGGCATGGTGCTGGGCCTTCTGGCCTGCTACGCCATGGGCACCGCCTGGTATATGGTGCTCTATGCCGTCGCCACCGGGCCGGTGGGGGCGCTGGCGGTGCTGGCCAAATGCGTGGTTCCCTTTGTCGTGCCGGATCTGTGCAAGATTGCGCTGGCGTTGCTGCTCACCCGCCGGGTGGCGCGGTTCGCCCGGTAATTGGAAAAATTTCCCACCTTCCGCCCACCGACCGGCGGGCGGCGCTTTTTGCCCCTCTGAAAACCGCCCGGCGATTTTCCCCCGCCGCGGCGCATAATTTCCCGCCGGGCACACACAATACCACCGGCAAACCCCAAAACTCAACGGATCAAGGAGGAACTGTCCTATGACCAACTGCAACGGCGGCGCCTGCGCGCCCAACAAAGCCATCCAGTGCACGGTGACCAGCTGCGCCAACCACTGCCAGAGCGAGTCCTACTGCGGCCTCAACGCCATCCGGGTGGGCACCCACGAGACCAACCCCACCAAGGAGCAGTGCACCGACTGCCTCAGCTTCCGTCTGAAGTAAGGGCGTTTCCGGCGCGGCCCGCCGGCAGAGCTGTGGGCTTTGCCGGCGGGCCCTCTTTTTTACAGCTTGGGCCCCGCGGCGGGAGAAACCGCCCGGGCGGAGGGGAGGAGACTCCATGGGGAAGAAAATCCGGCTGGCGCTGGCCGGGGGGCTGGCCGGCGCGGTCAACGGCATATTTGGCGGGGGCGGCGGCATGGTGCTGCTGCCGCTTTTGACCCGCTGGGGCGGCGTCACGGGCCGGTCCGCCTTCGCCACCTGCGTGGCGGCCATCTTTCCCATGTGCGCCGTATCCGCGGCGGCCTGCCTAATGCAGGGGAAGGTGGACTGGGGCCGGGCCCTGCCTTATCTGGCCGGCGGGGCCGTGGGAGGCGCGGTGGGGGGCCTCACCTTCGGCAGGGTGCCGGTGGGGCTTCTGCGGGTGCTCTTCGCCCTGTTCCTCCTCTACGGGGGGGTGCGGTATCTTTTATGACGGAGTGGTTCCTCCCCGCCCTGGCGGGGCTGGCCGCGGGGGTGCTCTCCGCCTGGGGCGTAGGCGGGGGGACCCTCCTCCTGCTGTGCATGACGCTGCTGCTGGGGGTGGAGCAGCGGGAGGCCCAGGCCATCAACCTGCTCTTTTTCCTGCCCACCGCCGCCGCGGGCCTCTTCCTCCACAGCCGCAACGGCTATCTGGACGGCCCCGCCTGGCGGTGGTCCGCCCTGCCCGGCGCCGCGGCGGCCCTGGCGGCGGCCCTCCTGGCCGGGGGCTGGGATACGGACATGCTCCGCGCCCCCTTCGGCGTGTACCTGCTGTACGCCGGCGGCTCCACGCTCTGGGACGCCTGGCGGCAGCGGAGGGCAAAAAAATAGCCGGTTCCCGGCTGCAAAATTCCCCCTGTTTCTTGCAAACAGGGGGAAAATCCTGTATACTGGTACCGCAAAGCGAATACGGGACAGGAGGTACCCACAGATGAAACAGGATATGATACTGATTTTGGACCTGGGCAGCGAGCAGAATCCCCAGATTGCCCGGGAGATCCGCGCCCTGGGGGTCTACACGGAGATCCATCCCCACGACATCTCCCAGGAGGCCCTGGCGGCGCTGCCCAATGTGAAGGGCATCATCCTAAACGGCGGGCCCAACCGGGTGGTGGACGGCGTGGAGATCGACGCCGGCGCCCATGTGTACGGCGCGGGGATCCCCGTGTGCTGCGCCGACCACAAGGGCGGAAAGCCCTGGCCCGCGGACGAGGGGCAGCGGAAAAAGGCCCTGGAGGACTTTGTCTTCGGCGCCTGCCACGCCCAGGCCAACTGGAATATGGAGAACTTCATCGCCGACCAGGTGGAGCTGATCCGCCGCCAGGTGGGGGATAAGAAGGTGCTGCTGGCCCTCAGCGGCGGGGTGGACTCCTCTGTTGTGGCGGCCCTGCTCATCAAGGCTGTGGGCAGCCAGCTCACCTGCGTCCACGTCAACCACGGTCTGCTCCGCAAGGGCGAGCCGGAGCAGGTGGTGAAGGTGTTCCGGGAGGAGATGGGGGCCAACCTCATCTATGTGGACGCGGTGGACCGCTTTTTGGATAAGCTGGCCGGCGTCAGCGACCCGGAGCGGAAACGGAAGATCATCGGCGCGGAGTTCATCCGGGTCTTTGAGGAGGAGGCCCGGAAACTGGAGGACATCTCCTTCCTGGGCCAGGGGACCATCTACCCCGACATCATCGAGAGCGGCACCAAGACCGTGAAGGCCGTCAAGAGCCACCACAACGTGGGCGGGCTGCCGGAGGATCTGCGGTTTGAGCTGGTGGAGCCGCTGAAGATGCTCTTCAAGGACGAGGTCCGCGCCTGCGGCAAGGCCCTGGGCCTGCCGGACAGCATGGTCTACCGCCAGCCCTTCCCCGGCCCGGGCCTGGGGGTGCGGTGCCTGGGCGCCATCACCCGGGACCGGCTGGAGGCGGTGCGGGAGAGCGACGCCATCCTCCGGGAGGAGTTCCAGAAAAACGGCCTGGCCGGCAAGGTGTGGCAGTACTTCACTATCATCCCCGACGTCAAGAGCGTGGGCGTTCGGGACAACCGCCGGGCGGACGAGTGGCCGGTGATCCTCCGGGCGGTGAACACGGTGGACGCCATGACCGCCACGGTGGAGGACGTGCCCTTCGCCCTGCTCCAGCATATCACGGAGCGCATCACCCACGAGGTGAAGGGCGTCAACCGGGTGCTCTACGACTTGACGCCAAAGCCCACCGGCACCATCGAGTGGGAATAAAAAAGAAAAGCCGAAAAACCCTGTAATATCAAGGATTTTCGGACTTCGACCACCGCTTCTGATAAGGTTTTGATAAGATTTCACTTCGATGCCATTATTCTGTGTATCAAGTGGCTTGTGAGTAAAGAGTAATTCTCGATGGCTCACAAAATACCCATATTAACATTTTAGCCCGTACTGATGGGATGTCAGTACGGGCTTTTTGTCGTTCATTTTTTGGCGGCATCTGTAAACAGTTTGTGAACTTTACGGAAAAATGGTCGCCAACAGGGGGTAAAAACGGCTTAGAAGTGGCGGTATATAGAGGAGTATTTACTTGAAGAAAAATCAAAGTGTCAAATTGGCACTTTGATATATATTGCTAAGTTGCCGGATTGACAACTTAGCAGATTTGGGTAGCCATTTGCCCTTAAAAACGGCTTATAGGTAAGGGGGTGATTAGTCTTTATCCGCTTTTAGAGCTTCAATTAGCATAAGCAGCTCGAAAAGACCCAGCAGAAAAAAGTCAACATCGAGAGCATTGACAAAATCGAAGTCAAGCCCGTCATGCTCTCACCGTCGAGGGTATCCCTTGAAAAGACGGACTACGAAACGCTGTCCACCGCCGCCAAGAAATTCTACGCACAAGAAAAGAAAGAGTCGAAGTTGCAGAAAATGTTGGATGCAGCAAACAGAAAGATGGACGAATTGAAAGCTGTCATCAGTTCGTTGAGAGAGCAGGTCGCTTCTCTGACCGTCGAGCTGTCTAAGTACAAGTCTGTCCGTAACAGGCTCAATTCAG
>CALWXD010000057.1 GCA_944385425.1 uncultured Oscillospiraceae bacterium
CTTATATATCGAAACTTGTCACATCAAGGTTCTTTCAAAAATGGTGTAGCAGTGGTGTAGTAAGCGCCCTTCTGCTCCAAAGAACCACTGATTTTACAGGCTTTTTCAGGACTTTTCGAGATATTGCCGTGGCAGATAAAAAGTATTCTCATCCTCTATCTAGAACTCCTTACGTTTCCGAAATTGTTCATACCTGTCAAAGCGCTCCTTGTCCCGTTATTGCCGGCTGTGGGCCGCCATCTTGCGGCCAAAGCGGCGCCGGCCTCCTCTTTTCCCCCTGCGGCTGCCGCATATTCCGCCTTCCGGCGAAAAATCGCCGGAAGATCCCCGCGGCAATGGCACGGGGAATAGAGATGGCCGCGGTCCGCGCCCAACCCAGCCGCCGCCCACCCCCTCAGCGTCAGCCTATCGTCCTATAGTATAGCATAAACCGGCGCGCAAGGAAATCTCCTTGTAAAATGGCGCTGCCCACGCGCCGGGAGCTCCATCTCCGCCCGTTTCCCCGCAAGCGCGGCAAAAGCCCTTTGGCGTGGTGTCCCATCACGCCAAAGGGCTCGCTTTCCCTCCGCCGGGCGGCTCTGTACCCCTGCCCGCCCGCTACGGGCCGCCTATCGCCCGGACCTCCCCCGTCTCCCGGTCCAGCCGGTAGACGGCGGCACCGTCCTCCGTGACCAGGTAGGTCCCGGCAATCTGGTGGGTATCCGACCAGTAGGCGTTGAGGCGGAAGCAGGGGCGGCGGTCCACCATCACGACCCCCTCCTCCGGATACACGGTAAACGCGCCTGCGGCGCTCTCCCCCCGTAGGCCCAGCGTTTTGGGGTCCATCCCCTCCACCAGCTGAACCGCCTCCTCCACCGAGATGGGCTCCGCCTGGATCCGCTCCCCCTCCCTGAAAACCGGGGTCACGGAGCAGCTGTCCGGCTCCCACCGCAGCCGGAGCAGGAAGGTCCCCTCCCCCCCCCGGCGCTGGAGATGCCCAGGTCCGCCTCCCCGCTCTCCGCCGACAGGTCCGGGTCCGGGATGATCGCCCCGTCCTCCTGCATCACATGGCAGTCATAGCCCGCCGTCAAGGTCTCCACATACTCCGACATCGGCTCCTGCCCGGAGGAGAGGGAGGCGTAGCGGTAGGTCACCGCCCCGTCCTCCGCCGTGGACTCGGAAAAGGTCATCCCATCCTCCAGCGACACCGCCGCCGTCAGCGAGGGCAGGCTGTCCTCCCCGATCCGGTACTCCGCGGGGGGCTGGGGCGACCCGCCGCTGCACCCCTGCAGCAAAAGGGAAACCGCCAGCAGCGCCCCGAGGGCAATTCTTCTACGTCTCGTCTTCATAACAAATCTCCACCGCGTCATGCTCCCGCAGGGCCTGCTGGAAGGTGCAGGCCTGCTGGTTGACCCGCAGGCGGACCGGCCGCTGCACATGCTGGAAATCAATGCCGGACCGCTCCAGCAGGTCCATCACATAGTAGGGCGCGCCGTCGGCCTTGGGCGGGAGGGAAACCCTCTTCCCGTTGAGCTCCACCGTCAGCGCGGCCGGCGGCGGCGTTACCTTCTCCTCCGGCTGGCCGGCGGCGGCGCGCCGCTGTTCCCCCGGGATGGTCACCAGCTCCATCCCCGTCTCCAGGGGCGTCTCCGGCGCCAGGCGCCGACCGCGGCAGAGGAACCCCGCCGCGCCCAGCTTTCCCGCCAGCTCCCCCGCCGTCACGGCGCAGTCCGCGCCGGGCCGGGCCGGTTCAAACTCGATCCGGTCCCCCGAGCGGACCGGCGCGGAGGGGGGCGCCTCCCGGCCGTTGATCCGCAGCCGGGCCGGCATGGCGGGCTTCCCGTAGAGGGGGCAGCGCCTCCCGTCCACCTGGACCAGCAGGCTGCGCCCGCCGCGGCCCAGAAGGTCGCCGGAGGAAAAGCCGTTCATCATCAGCACCTCCAGCGCCGTCAGCGCGCCGCTGCGGAAGAGCCGGGCCGGCTTTCCGTTCAGCTCGATGCGGTAGCTGTCGCTGATGAGGCCCAGGCCGGAGGAGATGGCGATGCCCAGGGGGGTGGTGTAGGCCGGGTCGTTGAGGTCCAGGTCCTCGGCGTAGGCGCTGTCCTGGAAATAGCGGCCCGCCACCGTCACCCGCTTGGGGTCCATCCCCACCGCCAGGGCCACCCGCTGGCTGAGGCCGAAGAGCCGGCTGCCCCCGCCCGCCAGGAACAGGGCCGAGGGCGGCCCCCCGTTCAGCTCCAGCACCTGGCGGGCGATCTCCTCCGCCAGCGTCTGCACCGCCCCGTCGATCTCCGCCAGGATCTCCTCCGGCGGGAGGGCCTGCTCTAGGCCCAGGATATCGGTAAAGCGCACCGGCTGGTCCTGGGCCAGCTCCGCCTTCATCCGCTCCGCCGTCTGGTAGTCCAACAGGTAGGCGCGCATCAGCGCCTCGGTGATCTCGTCGCCGGCCACGGTGGCCATGGTGTACCCCACCACCCCGCCGTCCCGGCACAGGGCGATATCCGACGTGCCCGCGCCGATGTCCACCAGCGCCAGGTTCAGCAGCCGCAGCTGCGCCGGGATCGCCGCGTTGAGGGCCGCGATGGGCTCCAGCGTCAGGCTGGCCACGGACAGGCCCGCCTGGCGCATCACCGCGTACAGGCTGTCGATCACCTCGCTGGGGAGGAACGTGGCCACCACGGCGGCCTCCAGCACCCTGCCCGTGTGGCCCTGGAGGCTGGGCAGGGGGTACTGGTCCAGCTGGTAGCGGGTCACCGTATAGCCCACCAGGAACAGGCGCAGCCCGCCCCCCTCCTCCTGCAGGCCCTGCTCCGCGTCGCCCACGGCGGCCAGCTCCAGCTGGCGGATCCGCTCTGTCCCGATGGCCTCCGGCGCGGGCAGCTCCACCAGGCTGTTCCCCTGCCGGGTCCGCAGCGCCCGGCCCGCGGCCGCCACGCAGGCCCGCTCCAGCCGGCGCTGGATCCTCCGCTCCAGCCGGTCCGTCACCTCCCGCACCGCGGCCGCCACCTGGCCGATCTCCTCGATCTGGCCGTCCTTCATGGCCCGCTTGGCGTGCTGGCGCTCCTCCACGGCCAGGATCTGCATGCGCTCCCCCTCCCGCCTGGCCAGGACGCCCACCACGCTCCGCGTCCCGATATCCAGGGCGTAGAGCAGCTCCGGCTCCTGCTGCGGGTATTGCTCAAGGATCGGCGGCATGGTCTTCTCTCCTTTCTCTCCTGCGGCTGCCCCGTGAACCCCTGCCGGGCGGCAGCCCGCGGGGAAACAAAGCCGGGCGGCCGCCTCCACAGGGCAGGGCGGCCGCCCGGTTCCTCCGATGTCTCCCGGCCCCTTCGCCTTTTAATACTTGCTGAAGGCGTCCGCGGCCGCGGCGTATTCCGGCTGGTATCTCTGGCCGCCGCTCTTCTGGGGCGCCGGCAGCTCTCCCCGCTCCGTCTCCCTTAGGCGGAAGGCGTGGATCATCTCCTTCATCACCACCGCCTGGGAGCTGAGCTCCTCGCTGGCGGCGGCGGACTCCTCGCTGGTGGCGGAGTTGGTCTGCACCACCGCGGAGATCTGGTCCACGCCGGTGGTCAGCTGGGTGATGGCGTCGGCCTGGGAGATGGAGTTCTCCGCCAGCTGGTCCATGTAGGAGATGGCCGTCTTGGCGTACTCCACCGTCTTCTCCATGCTCTCCACCACGTCCTCCACCAGGGCGTTGCCCCGGTCCACATAGGCCATGGAGTCCTCGATCATCTTCTTGGTCTGCTTGGCGGCCTGGTCGGATTTGGAGGCCAGGTTCCGCACCTCGTCCGCCACCACGGCAAAGCCCTTCCCGGCCGAGCCGGCGCGGGCGGCCTCCACCGCGGCGTTCAGCGCCAGGATGTTGGTCTGGAAGGCGATGTTCTCGATGGTCTCGATGATCTTGCTGATCTCCTTCTGCCCGCCCAGGATGTCGCTCATGGCCTGGCGCATCTCCAGCGTCTTCTCGTTGCTGATCTCCACCTGGCCGGCGGCCTGGTTTGCCCGGTCCTTGGCGGTTTTCGCCGTCTCCATGTTGTCCTGGGCCTTCGTATTGATCTCATTGATGGTGGCGGACAGCTCCTCCACGGCGCTGGCCTGCTCGGTGGCCCCCTGGGCCAGGCCCTGGGCGCCGGTGGACACCTGGTCCGCCCCGGACGCCACCTGGTCGGAGGCCTGGAGAATGTGGCCCATGGTGGTGTTCAGCTGCTCCATGAGGTATTCCAGGTTCTCCTTGATGGGGGAGAACTGGCCGGGATAGTCCCGGGTGATCTGCATGGTGAGATCCCCGTCCGCCAGCTTTCTGGTGGCGCCCACGATGTCCTCAATGAGGCCGCTGACCGTGGACTGGGAGGAGCGCACCGCCTCGCACAGGTTCCCCAGCTCGTTGCCGGAGGCGTAGTCCACGGCGTAGCTGAGGTTGCCCTGGCTGAAGGCCACCACGGCCTCCTCCGCCTGCTGCAGGGGGCGGACGATCCCGCGGATCATCCGGGCGCTTAGGAGGATACCGACAACGCAGTCCACCACTACCAGCACGAGGATGATGACGATGTCCAGGGTGATCCGATTCTGGACCTGGGCCACCTGCGCGTCGCCCATGCTCTGGACCCGCTCTGTCAGAAGGTTCCCGGTGGCCACCGCCTCCTCCAGCGCCGGGGTGCACTGGTTTTCAATCAAGGTGCGGGTCCGGTCCAGGTTTCCGCTCTGCAGGGACGACTCGATGTCGCCAAACACGCTCTGCCAGGCGGCCACCGCGTCCACATAGTCCTGGGCCAGGCTGTCGCCCCCGGTGTACAGGGTCTGGATGGTCTCCAGGGAGGCGTCGATGGCCGCGATGGAGTCCTGGATCTCCTCCGCCCCGCTGGCGTCATAGCCGAACAGCGCCATATCCCGCATCTGCCGGGCGATGGCGTTGACCTCTGTGGTGCTGGTCTGCACCGCGTCTGTGATGGCCACGGGGTTGCTGAGGATCCCCTCGTACTGGGTGCGGACGTTCTGTACAGACACGACCCCCACAATACTCACCGCCAGCATCAATACCAGCATGACCGCGAAGGTGGTGAGCATCCTTGCCTTGATTTTTACGTCTTTCATCTCCTGGTTCCTCCTCTTCCGTTTTCCTTGGTAGCTGATTCAAACCACATCGCCGTACCGGCCCTTCTGCACGTCGCCGAACACCGTCCCGTCCACCAGGGTGATGACCCGCTTGCGCAGAAGATTGACAAACTGTCTGGCGTGGGTGGCCATGATGACCGTGGTGCCGCGGCGGTTCATTTCGCACAGCAGATGGAGAATGTCCCAGCTGGTGTCCTCGTCCAGGTTGGCTGTCACCTCGTCCAGCACCAGGATGGGGGGACTGTTGATCATGGCCCGGGCCAGCTCCACCCGGCGGCACTCCCCCAGGGACAGCTCCGCCGGGTAGCGGTCCTCCGTCCCCTTCAATCCCACCATCTGCAGGGACTTCTGGATCCGGGCCTGGACGGCGGCCTGTCTCTTCCACCGCCCGGCCATGGCGGCCATCTCCAGGTTCTCCCGGATGGTCCGCCTCCGGATCAGCTGGGAGATCTGGGGGGCGTAGCCGATGCGGGCGCTCTTGTATTTCCGCTGCTTGGGGAGGGCGGCCGCCGTCCTCTGGGTGAAGTACAGCCGCCCCGACGTGGGCTCCGTCAGCCCCGCGATGATCTGCAGCAGCGTGGTCTTCCCCGCGCCGCTGCTGCCGGTGACGAATACGAATTCCCCCTGGCCGATGGTCAGGTTAATGTCATGTATGGCGGCGATGGCCTTTTTTTCGATGTGGTACACCTTGCTGATCTGTTCCAGATGAATTTGCGGCATGTACAGCTGCGAGATGGAATAAAAACGGCCCACTAGAGCAGAAGAAGTTCTAGTGGGCCGTTTTGCCTGTTTCTCATAAATCGAAGGAGGGTTTCTGTTCTTCTATTTGCGCAGCACATGACAGATTGAATATCTCTTTACGGGCGAAGATATGCATCGCGCTACACACAGAAACAGCCCCCGCTTAAGCAAAGAGGGGCTGCTTTCTTTTGTTGGTATGTCCTTTTGTGTGTCTTTTTTCGCCTCATTTAACGTCCAGGCAAAAAGAAAATCCCTCAAACCATTGCGGTTCAAGGGATTGCTTGGAGCTGCTGGGCGGATTCGAACCGCCGACCTCATCCTTACCAAAGGCGATTTTCCGTTAATTTACACAAAAAGCAATCATAAATATAATGTAAATGGCATACAGGCCGGGGGCTATACGGTTGCCATGAACCCACGCTCGCAGGCGTGAAAGCGCCAGCAATCCGGACGGGATTGCGACGGTGCGGTCCCTCCGCTGGCCCCGCCTTGTTCCCATTCCCGCCAAAACCACCCTGTCCCCACCCGTGGCGGGCCACCCACATTCTT
>CALWXD010000058.1 GCA_944385425.1 uncultured Oscillospiraceae bacterium
TGGTCGGAGAACTGCTTTTTCACCACAAAGGACAGGGATACCTCCCTGCGCTGGTAGAAGTTGCGGTTGACCACAAAGCGGTTCATCTTGGGCCTTAGGGTGATGGTCTTGGCCAGGGCCGCCACCACCACCTGGAACAGGGTGTAGCGGAAGTCCGCCCCCTCGTTCTTTTTCTTGAGATACGCGTTGATGGCCGTAAGGTCGACGGTCTCGGAGATATAGGCCTCGTTGTCGCAGCGGTTGGGGTAGATGATGGCGGTGATAAAATGCAGGGAATCCAGGTTTCGCAGCAGCGCCCCGTCCCGCCGGTCGCCCCGCCGCTTTTTGATCTTTCCCATATTGGTTCTCCCATCCTAAAAAACTGTTGTTGCCTGTCACAACACAACGCTTGATTACCACAAGCTTATATTATATCACACACTCCGCCCTTTTTCTACACTTTTTTCTGCTTTCAGCGGCCCGTGCTGCCAAAGCCGCCGGCGCCCCGCTCCGTCTCGTCCAGCGCCTCCACCTCCCGGAAGGTCACCGGTAGGTAGGGCAGCACCACCATCTGGGCGATCCGGTCCCCGTTTTCCACCCACCGGGTCTGGTCGGTGTCGTTGTGGAGCATCACCAGGTACTCCCCCCGGTAGTCGCTGTCGCAGACGCCCACGCAGTTGGCCGGCCGCAGGCCCTCCTTCGCCGCCAGGCCGCTGCGGGCGAAGACGGCGGCGAAGTACCCGTCGGGCACGGCGATGCAGAGCCCCGTGGGGATGGCCGCGGTGGCGTGGGGCGGGATCTCCCGCCGCTCCCCGTCCAGGCAGGCGTACAGGTCATATCCGGCGGCCTGGGCGCTGCCCCGGGTGGGGAGCTTTGCCTCCGGCCGCAGCTTTTTTACCGACAGTTCCATTTCCTTCTCCTTTTCTCTCTGATCTTTCCTTTTTACAGCTTATGCCCCGCCCATAAGGGCGAGACCCCCCATCACCAGGCCGTAGAGCACCGGCTGATGGAGCACATAGATCACCAGGCTGTGCCGCCCCACGGCGGCGAGTCCTGGCATCCGGGCGGCGTAGAACCAGCGGGGGAATTTCCCGTCCTTGATATACCGGCCCATCCAGGTGCCGAAGAGGAAGACAAACAGCCAGGGAAACAGCGGGAAGTAGTCCGAGGAGGAAAAGCCCGGATAGGTCCAGCCAAACATCCACAGCCAGGTCCGGTCCGTGGGCTGGCCGTTGACCAGGTGGGCGGTCAGCACCGTCCCCGCCGCGGCCAGCGCCGGCGTCACCCAGGCCGGCAGCCGCTCCCACAGTTTCCGGGTCAGCCCGTAGAACACCATGCAGGTGCCCAGCATGTGGAGGATGCCAAACCAGATGTCCATCTCCATCCACACCGTCACCGCCGTGATCACCGCCGCGCAGCCAAGGGCCTTCAGCCCCCGTTTCACGTTGCTGCGGGAGAAATTAGAGCTGACACCGGAGAGCACCACAAAAAGCCCCGCGAAGAGGTAGTGCAGCACATTGAACACCGGGTTTGAAAACAGCCACCAGGGCGCGCCGCAGAAGGCGGTCAGGTCATAGAGGAAGTGGTGGATCACCATCAGCAGCACCGCCAGCCCCCGCAGCCCGTCCATCAGCTGGATGCGTTGTTTCCCCATGGTCCCCTCCTCATTTCGTCAAAATCTAGAGTAGTATACCACAATTCCTCCCGCTTTGCAATTCCCCGGCGGCCCCGGTCCGCCCCCTTTGAGGAGGGGCGGGCGGCTTTCTTTCGGGGAAACGCTTTTCAACCGGGGGAAAATCTGTTACAATGGCCGGGTAAAATCCTGGGAATGGGAGGACCTTACGGTATGGAGCCCTTTGCCTACTGCAAGCTGGAGATCTTTGTCCCCGAGAGCCACCTGGCGGCGGTGCGCGCCGCGCTGCAGGCTGTGGACGCCGGCCACATCGGCCGCTACGACTGCTGCCTCTCCTGGAGCCCCGTCACCAGCTGCTGGCGCCCCCTGGAGGGGACCCGCCCCTACCTGGGGCAGCCCGGGGCGCTGTGCACCGCCCTGGAGGTGAAGGTGGAGGCCGCCTGCCCCACCGCGGCGGTGGACCGGGCCGTGGCAGCGGTGAAGGCCGCCCACCCCTATGAGGAGCCGGTGATCAACGTCATCCCCCTCTACCGCACCAGCTTTTCCTAAAAGAGCCCATGGCTTACGAGAAAAAGGAGCGCTGCCCGATGAAACAGATCGTTATTTTGTCCGACACCCACGGCACCTTGAAGGACGAGGTGAAAGCCCGCCTCAAGGAGGCCGATGTGATCCTCCACGCCGGCGACCTGGACACGCCGGAGGTCGCCGAGGCCCTCTACGCCTATGGGAAGGACACCTACATCGTCCGGGGGAACAACGACCGCTGGCTCTCCCCCCGCCTGCCCGCCTCCCTCACCGTTACCATCGAGGGGGTCCGCTTTTTCATGACCCACAGCGCCCGGGACGTGCCAAAGCAGCTCAAGGATGTGGACGTGGTGGTCTGCGGCCACTCCCACCGCTACAGCGCGGAGGACCGCTCCGGGGTGCTCTGGCTGAACCCGGGCAGCTGCGGCTGGCGGCGGTGGGACCCCATGCTGACCTTCTGCGTCATGGAGGCGGAGGAGGGGCGCTACCACCTGACGAAGGTGTCCTTTCCGCCCAGGCGGTAGCCCCCGGCGGGAGGCGCCGCCCCCCGCCGGAATCCCGGGGCCCGCGCCCGCCGCTGTTGTGGATAAATTCCGTACAAACAAACACAATTATCAGCATTATTTTTCCCGCCGATCTGTGATAGAGTACAAATATCATACGAAAAGCGAGGTGCTGACATGTTAAAAGCAACCAAAAAATCCGATCCCGAACTGTACAGCCTGGTAGAAAAGGAGTACGAGCGGCAAGTCCACAACATCGAAATGATTGCCTCTGAAAGCACCGTCCCTCTGGAGGTTATGGAGCTGACCGGCAGCGTGTTCACCAATAAGACCCTGGAGGGCTACCCCGGCGCCCGGTTCCAGGCCGGCTCCCATGTGGCCGACGAGCTGGAGATCCTGGCCTGCCAGCGCGCCAAGGAGCTCTATGGCGCCGAGCACGTCAATATCCAGACCTACTCCGGCTCCACCGCCAACTACAGCGTCTTCGCCTCCATCCTCAGCCCTGGCGACAAGGTGCTCAGCATGCGCCTGGACCAGGGCGGCCATCTGACCCACGGCAGCCCCGCCAACTGGGTCAGCAAGATCTATCACTTTGAGTTCTATGCCATCAACCCGGAGACCGAGCTTCTGGACTACGACGCCATGGAGGCAAAGGCCCGGGAGTATAAGCCCAAGCTGATCATCGCCGGCGCCAGCTCCTATTCCCGTCTCATCGACTACGAGCGCATCAGCAAGGTAGCCAAAGAGGTGGGCGCCTACTTCATGGTGGATATGGCCCATGTGGCCGGCCTTGTGGCCGCCGGCGTCATCCCCAGCCCCATCCCCTACGCCGACTTTGTCACCTCCTCCACCACCAAGACCTTCTGCAGCGCCCGCAGCGGCATGGTTTTCTGCAAGAAGGAATATGCCAAAATGCTGGACAAGGGCACCTTCCCCGGCGCTCTCGGCTCCATCCATCTCCACACCATGGCCGCCAAGTGCTGGTCCTTCCGCTACGCTGCCAGCGATGCGTTCAAGGCTACCATGCGCCAGGTGGTGAAGAATGCCCAGGCCCTGGCGGCAGCCCTCACCGAGAAGGGGTTCCGCATCGTCAGCGGCGGCACGGACAACCATCTGCTGGTGGTGGATCTGCGCAGCAAGGGCATCAACGGCCGTGATTTCCAGAACGCACTGGATTCCGTGGGCATCACTGTCAACAAGAATATGATCCCCTTTGACCAGGAAAAGCCCTCTGTTACCAGCGGCGTCCGCATCGGTCTGACCGCTGTGACCCAGCGCGGCCTGAAGGAGCCGGAGATCGAGGAGATCGCCGAAATCATGGAGAAGGTGGCCGCCGCCCCCAGCGACGAGGCCAACCTGGCCAGCTGCCGTGCCCAGGCCCAGGCCCTCATCGCCAAATTCCCCCTGTATCCCGTGAATCCTCTGGACTATTGATCTCCCCTTGCCGTCTGATCCCTTACCTTTACATATCCTTTGCAGAGAGGCCCCGGCAAAAGCCGGGGCCTCTCTGCCGCCAAAAACGGTTTGACAGGCGGCGGGAAATGCGCTATTGTCAAGGGGAACAGCCGGAGCGCCCCAGCGGACTCCGTCAATTGTGCCCCAGCCGCAGGCGGCCGGGGCAGACCGCGGAAGGAGATTATCATGCAGACATGCAAAGAGTTACAGGCCCTGCTCGCCCGCATCGACCGGCGGGGCTATCCCGCCTACAAGGACACCCGGGGGGCCTGGCGGTTCCCCGGCTATGTGCTGTCCATCGACCACGTCCAGGGGGACCCCTTCGCCGCCCCCTCCCAGCTCCACGTCCAGGTGGACGGCCGGACCGCCGGGTTTCCCCCGGCGCTGTACCGCCTGCCCTGCCAGCGCGCCGCCCTCCAGGATCAGCTGACCCGCCGGTTCGGCGCCCTGGCCGCGGAGTTCAGCTACCAGGCCAGGGGCTCGGGCCACAGCGGCCTCATCTCCGTCAGCCGCTGCGGCCAGGAGGTGCTGGAGCGCACCGCCTGCCGGCTGGACCCCGGGACCGGGGCGGTCCTGCTTCGGCTGGAGGTGGGCTTCCCCGCGAATGGCCGGACCATCAACGCCCGGGAGCTGGAGAAGATCCTGTTCGACCTGCTGCCCCGGTGCGTGGAGGGGGCCCTTCTGTACCAGAGCTGGGCCCCGGAGAAGCTCCGGGCGGCGGCCGACCTGGCGGAGGACCAGCTGTATATCCGCCAAAGGCTCTCTGCGC
>CALWXD010000059.1 GCA_944385425.1 uncultured Oscillospiraceae bacterium
ATGGTGTAGCTCATGGTCTGGAAGGTGTAGAAGGAGATGCCGATGGGCAGCGGGATGCCCAGGATCGGCAGCTGGAGGCCGGTGATGGCGTTGATGCTGCCGGCCAAAAAGTCGTAGTATTTGAAAAAGACCAGGATTAGGAGGTTAAAAAAGACGGAGGAAAACACCGCCAGGCGGGCCTTCCTGTCGTCGGCGCGCCACTTCTCCACCAGCATGCCGTGGGTGTAGTCCACGGCGGTGGAGAGGAACATGATGACGATATACACCGGCTCGCCCCAGGCGTAGAAGAAGAGGCTCGCCAAAAACAGGAAGAGGTTCCGCAGCTTCAGCGGCGAGAGCTTGTAGATGAGGAGCACCAGCGGAAGGTAGAAGAACAGAAACGGCAGGCTGGAAAAGACCATGGGCCGCTCTCCTTTCTCGTTTTGGGATGTAGGCCGCCCGGGCAGCTGCCCGCGGCGGACAGAGCAGTGCCGTGGCCGCGGGGCCACGGCACTGCGAAGGGGGAACGGCTGATCAGAACAGGCCGTTGAAGGCGGCCACCGCGTCGCTCTGCAGCTCGCCGGCGGCGATGAGGGCCACCACGTTGCCCTGGACGATGACCTCGGCGCTCTGCCAGGCCTCCACGGTGGCGGGGTACATGGCGCCGCCCTCCACCTGGCTGTCGATCCGGGACTGGAAAATGCCCTTCACCGCCTCCACGTCGGCGGCGTCGGCCACCTCCACCAAGGCCATCTCAAAGGCCACGGCGGAGATGGCGGCGGTGTACAGCACCCGCTGGCTCAGCTCGTAGTCGGAGAGGCCTGGGTACATGCTGTCCACCAGGTCGTCGGTGATCTCCATCATCATGGGGGCGTCCTCCTCCCCCAGGGAGGCCATAAAGTCGTCGTAGTAGGCCTGCAGGTCCGGCGCGTCGGCCGCCGTGTCGCTGCCGCAGGCGGCAAGGCCCAGGCACAGCGCCAGCGCCAGGATGGCAGTTAAAATTCTCTTCATGGGTTTCATACTCCTTACTGATAAATTTCTCCTAGGAACAGTTCCGAGCTCTTAGACGCAGATTCTACCAGAAGGTTCCCCATTTTTTGAAAAAATATTTCTTCCCGCCGCCGCTTACAGCTTTGTCATGTGGACGCCGGCGGTGCGGAGCATCAGCTTTTTGGTGCCCACCTGGTCAAAGGCCACCTCCACCAGTGCGTCGTTGCCCATCCTCCGCACGGAGAGGACCATCCCCTCGCCAAAGGTGCGGTGGCGCACCATGTCCCCCTGGCTTAGCTGCAAAAGGTCCGCCGTGGCGGAGGGGGCGGCGTGGGGGGCGGAGTAGCCCCGGTCCGGGGCCGGGCGCCGCGGGGCGCGGCGGACCGGCACGTCCCGGGTGTGGGTCCGCTCCTCCCGGAGGCTGGAGCCAAAGTCGTGGTCGCCGAAGGCGTCGGCGGCCATCCGGGGCTCCTGCTTTCCCGTCCAGACGCTGTTTTCCGGGGGGATCTCCTCTAAAAACCGGGAAGGCAGGTTGCTGGTGGTGCGGCCAAAGAGCATGCGCTGGCGGGCGTTGGTCAGCGTCAGCCGCTCCTTGGCCCGGGTCATGGCCACATAGCACAGCCGCCGCTCCTCCTCCAGCTCCTCGCTCTCGCCGATGGCACGGACGCCGGGGAAGATCCCCTCCTCCATGCCCACCACATAGACATAGGGGAACTCCAGCCCCTTGGCGCTGTGCATGGTCATGAGGGGCACGGCGTTGTCCTTGTCCTCCACGCCGTCTAAATCCGTATAGAGGGCCACGTCGTTGAGGAAGCCGGCCAGGGTGGGATCCTCGGGCCCGCTGTCCAGGAAGGAGAGGATGCTGGAGCGCAGCTCCTGGATGTTCTCCAGCCTGCCCCGGCTCTCCATGTCCCCCTTCTGCATGAGGGCCAGGGTGTAGCCGGAGCGCTCGCACACCAGGTCGTAAAGCTCCGGCAGGGGCAGGTCCTCCGCCTGGTCCCTCAGCCCCTCCAGCATCCGGTGGAACTCCATCAGCTTTCCCGCCGGGCGCTTTAGGTCGCTGTAGGCCTCCGCCTCCCGCAGCACCTCGTACATGGGGATCCCCTGCTCCCCGGCCAGCTGGGCGATCCGGTCAATGGTGGTGGGGCCGATGCCCCGGGCGGGGGTGTTGATGATGCGCCTGAGGCGCAGGTCGTCGGCGCTGTTGCTGATCACGCAGAGGTAGGCCAGCATGTCCTTCACCTCCGCCCGGTCGAAGAACCGGGTGCCCCCCACCACCTTGTAGGGGATGGCGTTGCGCTTGAAGGCCATTTCCAGCGCGTTGGACTGGGCGTTCATCCGGTAGAGCACCGCG
Source organism: uncultured Oscillospiraceae bacterium (assembly GCA_944385425.1). Taxonomy (GTDB): domain Bacteria; phylum Bacillota; class Clostridia; order Oscillospirales; family Oscillospiraceae; genus CAJFPI01. Next base: position 2,324 of record CALWXD010000059.1, read on the forward strand.
GCGCCGCGCCAGTCGCCGCTGCGGCTGTAGTCGGAGAGGAGCTGGCCGGCCACATACTGGGCCTCGTCGCTCTCGCTGAAGGCGGTCTTGATCCGCACCTTCTCCCCGGGTCCGTTCTCCGTCCAGAGGGTCTTGCCCTTGCGCCCCTGGTTATTTTTGATGACGGCGTTGGCCGCGTCCAGGATGTTCTGGGTGGAGCGGTAGTTCTGCTCCAGGCGGATGGTCCGGGCGTTTTTGTACTGGCTCTCAAAGCTGAGGATGTTCTCGATGTTGGCCCCCCGGAAGCGGTAGATGGACTGGTCGTCGTC
>CALWXD010000060.1 GCA_944385425.1 uncultured Oscillospiraceae bacterium
ACCGGCCCGCTCGTCGATGATCCCGGAGCAGAGGAAGTACCCCTCCGGGGCCATCAGCGCCCGGACGGTGCCCGAGAGGGCGATGATCACGTCCGCCACGATGTTGGCCGCCACAATGTCGTACCCCGCGCCCATCTCCGCCCGGAGCTTTTTGTCCGAGAGCATGTCCCCGGCCCGGACGGTGTACCGGTCTCTGCCGATGCCGTTGAGGGCGGCGTTCTCATAGGCCACGCCCACGGCCTTGTCGTCGATGTCGCAGCCAAAGGCGCTCTCCGCCCCCAGCAGCAGGGCCGCGATGGAGAGGATCCCGCTGCCGCAGCCCAGGTCCAGCACCTTCATCCCCGGCCGCACCAGCTTCTCCAGGGCCGTGAGGCACAGCCGGGTGGTGGCGTGGCTGCCGGTGCCGAAGATGAGGCCCGGGTTTAAGCGCAGTGCCACCCGGCCGGCGGCGTCCGCCTCCTCCCACTCCGGGATGACGATGAGCCGCTCGCCGATCTCCATGGGCTTGTAGAAGGCCTTCCAGTTGTTCTCCCAGTCCTCGTCCTCCACGTTCTCCAAGGTGAGGAGCAGGGTGCCCCAGTCCGGGTGGGCCTCCTTTGCCTTTTGCAGGGCGATGCGGGTGAAGGCCAGGGTGGCGTACCCGGCCTGGCTGTCCTCCAGGTAGAAGGTGACGCGGCACTTGCCCGCCATGGACCGCTCCAGGCCCTCGTCCACATAGTCCCAGTACTGGCGGTTCTGCTCCAGGAAGGTGTGGAAGTCCCCCTCGTCCTCGATGACCAGGCCCTCGATGCCCTGGTCACCCAGCAGATCGCTGACCCCCTCCAGCCCGGTGGGGGTGGTGTCGATATGCAGTTCCAGCCATTTCATAGCGGGTTTCTCCTTTTCAAAGCGGGTCTCTGCCCGGTTTTTCCGGCCTGTCCGGCGCTCCCTGTGCCTGCCATTTCCGGTCGAGGCGACAGAAGCCCTCCCCCAGCAGGGTACACGCGGCCAGGAACGCCAGGCTTTTCACCGGGTCGGGATCGGCCAGCAGGACACCTCCCAGCCCGCCGCCGACGGCCAGGGCGCACGCGGCCAGCAGCCAGCGTTTCCAATGTTTCATGTGTTTCATGGCGGTGCCTCCATTTTTCCTGTGATCGCCCGGCAGCGCCTGCCAGAGGGGCTGGAAGATTTCGTGCTCCCGGGCACGACCTACTTTTGCCTGGCGATAAAAGTAGGTAGCGCCAGGGCGCGAAACGCCTCGTCCTTTCGGCAGGGACTGCCGGAGCGGCCGCCCAGGCAGGCGCGGCCCAGAAGGCGCATCCGCCGGGATAACCGCCCAGGCAGCGCCTAGTGAAACGGAAGGCGCGGAAATCGGCGCAGAGACAGAGCGATGTCCCCGCGCCGAAAGGAGGACGCTGCACTTAACTGTACGCCCCTGGGGTACTTAGGGGCCGCAGCCCCTAAGCGGCTTTTTGGGTCCTTTTGGGCCGTGCCAAAAGTGCCTCGTCCCCGGAGGGACGAAATATCCCCGCCCCTCCCGGCAGGGGCTGCCGGCGCCCACCCAGGCAGGCGCGGTCCAGGAGGCGCATCCGCCGGGATAATCGCCAGAGCAGCGCCTCGTGAAACGGAAGGCGCGGAAGTCGGCGCAGAGGCAAGACGACGCCCATGCGCCGGTAAGAGGACGCTGCATTTTGCTGTACGCCCCTGGGGTACTTAGGGGCCGCAGCCCCTAAGCCAGCTTTTGCCTACTTTTGTCTGGCGACAAAAGTAGGTCGCGTCCGGAGGCGCGAAACACCCCGTCCTTACCGGTGTTTCCCCAGGAAGAACAGCGCCATCGTCCCCGGACCGGAGTGGTTGCCGATGACGGGACCCACGAAATTGATAACAAACTTCTCCGGATGGAACCGCTCGGCAATGGCCTTGGCCAGTTCCTCCGCCTCGTCGCCGCAGTCGCCGTGGCTGATGAAGACGACGCCGGGATCCATCACCAGCTCCTCCATCTTGTCCAGCAGGGCCTTGATGGAGGCCTTGCGTCCCCGGACCTTGCTCACCGGGATGAGCCGCCCCTCGTCGTCCACATGGAGCACCGGCTTCATCTGCAGCATGGTGCCGAAGAGGGCCGCCGCCGCGGACACCCGCCCGCCCCGCTTGAGGTGGTTGAGGTCGTCCACGGTGAACCAGTGGCACAGGTGGGGGATGGTCTCCCGGACAAAGTCCGCCACCTGGTCAATGGTCTTCCCCTTGGCCTTCTCCTGGCCGGCCAGGTACACCAGCATGCCCTGGCCCAGGGAGGCGCAGAGGCTGTCAATGACAATGATCCTGCTGTCGGGATACTGCTCCCCCAGCTCCTTGGCGGCCATGGCCGCGGACTGGACAGTGGTGGAGAGGGCGGAAGAGAAGTTGATGCTCAAGACGTCCTTCCCCGCCTGGAGGATGGGCTCCATAGCCTGCCGGAACGCCTCCACGTTGGCCGCGGAGGTGGAGCCCAGGGAGCCGGAGCGGAGCCTTTCATAGAATACCTTGGGATCCAGGTCGTGGTGGTCCAGGTAGTTTTTGTACTCCCTGCCGTCCTGGATCACCGCCAGGGGCAGCACCACAAGGCCCATCTGCTCCGCCAGGTCCGCCGGCAGGTCGCAGCAGCTGTCGGTCATCAAAACATAGTCGCGCATAGTCGTTGCCTTCCTTCCCTATCATTTGCCGTGATTTTGGACATCAGTATACCACAGCTTTTGCCCTTTTGCAATTCTTACTCCCCGTACGGGCCGGATTTTCCCGCCTGGCGGGCGGGTTTGACAGGAATCCCCCGCCCCCGCGTGGTACCATAAAAGCAGAGGAAGGGAGGCGGCGAGATGGACAAGAGGATGAAACGGCGGCTCTCCCTGCCCCGCCGCGCCGCGCTGGGGGCCTGCCTGGGGGCGATGGCCCTGTCTCTCCTGGCCACGGTGTGGTATCTGGGGGACTACGGCGGCGTGATCCCGCCCCGGGTGACGGTGTCCGGGTACCCGGTGGGGGGCTTGACGGCGGAGGAGGCCCGGGAGCAGCTGGAGCGGGCGCTGGGGGAGCGCTGGGGGGAGGGGCAGGTGTCCCTGTGCCAGGGGGACCGGCTGATCCTGGCCCTGCAGCGGCGGGAGCTGGGAGCTGCGCCGGACTTCGCGGCGGCGGCGGAACAGGCCGCCGCCCTGGGGAGCGGCGGCAGCCTGTGGGACCGGTTTCGCCGGGGCCTCTCCCGGCTCTGGGGCGGCCCCCGGGCGGACCTTGCCCCGCCGGTGTCCATCGACCCGGAGACGCTGGCTGCCGCGGTCCCCCTCCAGCCCCGGGATGCCTGGTACGACGAGGCGAGCGAGCAGATCGCGGAGGGGCATGTGGGCCTCTCCTTCCAAATCCCCGACCTGGAGCGGGCGCTGGCCGCGGCGCCGCCGGAGGGAGGGCTCAGGTTCCAGGTGGAGGTCCTACAGCCCCGGGTGGACGCGGCGGACTTGAAGGAGCGCCTTTTCCGGGACGTGCTGAGTACATATGTTACCCAGGTGGGCGGCTCGGCGGCGCGGCAGGAAAATGTGGCCCGCTCCGCCGCCGCCATCAATGGGACGGTGCTCCAAAACGGGGAGACCTTTGATTTTGACGAGACCGTAGGGGAGCGGACGGAGGCGGCGGGCTACGGCCCCGCCCCCTCCTACCTGGAGGGGGCGCTGGTGGAGACGGTGGGCGGCGGCGTGTGCCAGACCGCCGGCACCCTCTACGCCGCGACGCTGTACGCCGGGCTGGAGATCCGCAGCCGCAGCGCCCACACCTATGCGGTAAGCTACCTCCCCCTGGGGCTGGACGCCGCCGTCAGCTGGGGCGGCCCGGCCCTCCGCTTTCAAAACAGCACCGGCTACCCTCTCAAGCTCGAGACGTGGGTCGCGGAGGGGGAGCTGACGGTGCGGCTGGTGGGGACCCGGACGGAGGACCTAACGGTGGAGATTGAGACGGAGGTGCTGGAGGAGACGCCCTATACCACCCGCACCGAGGAGACGGCAGACCTCTGCCGCGGGGAGCGGCAGGTGGCGCAGGCGGGGCAGAACGGGTACACGGTGCGGACCTGGCGCGTGCTCCGCCGGCCCGACGGGACCCAGCTCTCCCGGCGGGAGGTGGCGGTCAGCCGCTACCGCAGCCGGGAGGAGGTGGTAATGTTGGGGACGGGGCGGTGATTTCCCACGGTGGGAGTCGCTTGATCTCGCGGGCCTGCGAAAAAGCCCCCGTTCTCTTTTTGAAAAAGAGAACGGGGGCGGATTCGTCCTTACGCTGCCTGCGCAAAACGCTCATCTCTAAAAAGTCGACACCCTTCTCCCCCGGCAGGCCTGCTGGGAAATCAGCCGCGCCGGGGAAGAAAGTCCCCCGTGAGACTTCTCACGGGGGACTTTTGTGCCGGAAAAGGGACTGCGCTTACTTGTACAGCTCGGTGAGGCGGGTCAGATGCTCGTAGCGCTCCTTGGCGGCCTCCTCGTTGCGCTGGAAGAGGACGGTGGCGCGCTCCGGGAACTCCCGGGTCAAGCGGGCATAGCGGGCCTCGTTCAGAAGGAACTCCTGGTAGCCGCCGGCGGGGGCCTTGGAGTCCAGGGTGAAGGGGTTCTTGCCCTCGGCCTTGGCGGCGGGGTTGAACCGGAACAGGTTCCAGTACCCGCAGTCCACAGCCTTCTTCATCTCCTTCTGGCAGTTCATCATGCCGC
>CALWXD010000061.1 GCA_944385425.1 uncultured Oscillospiraceae bacterium
GCTCATCGAGCTGGCCGACCGAATCCTGACCTCCTGGCGGGGCTACACCGACGAGAGTGCAGTCATCTACGCCGAGACCGGCGGCGAGCCCCACAACACCATCACCCCCATCGCCCGGCGGCGGGGGAGCGACTATGAGTTGGACCTGGTGCTGCGCAACAACCTGACCACGGAGGAGTTCCCTCTGGGCCTGTACCACCCCCACCCGGAGCTCCACCATATCAAGAAGGAGAACATCGGCCTCATCGAGGTGATGGGTCTGGCGGTCCTCCCCGCCCGGCTGAAGGCGGAGCTGGCCGCGGTGGCCGACGCCCTGGTGTCCGGGGCCGACCTGCGCTCCAGCGAGCTCACCGAGAAGCACGCCGATTGGGCGGAGCAGTTCGCCCCCCGCTACACCATCACCCGGGAAAACGCCCTGGAGATCGTCCAGAGGGAGACCGGCCTGGTGTTCGCCCAGGTGCTGGAGGACGCCGGCGTCTACAAGCGCACCGCCGAGGGCAAGGCCGCCTTCCTCCGCTTTCTGGAGCAGGTGTAGGAAGTCTTATCGCCAGCCAAACAAGCTCCCCGGTTTATCCGCGGGATGTTCAAACAAAAAGAGAGACGGAGGGAAGACCTCCGTCTCTCTTTTCCATTCCCGCAGGCCAATGGCCAGCGGGCCTCCCCCCTTGCCCGCCGGCGCGGCGGCAGCCCCCCGTCACGTTTGCGGGGCAAAGGACCGGATGGCGCGGGCGGCCCGCTCCTCCGTCTGGGAGAAAGCCGCCAGATCCACCGGGACCCGCACCCCCCTCCGGTAGAGCGCCAGGTACCGCTGATACGCCCCCTCCAGCCCGTCCGGCAGGCGGTCCGCTGCCGCCGCCGGCAGCAGGTCCCTGCCCCAAAAGCTCTGCCGGGCGATAAAAGGGAACAGCACCGGCGGCCGGGAGGCGGCGTCCCCCGCCTCCGCAAGGACAAAAACCGCGCCGAGGCGAAGCCCTTCCCCGCCGGTGTAACACCGTTGGGGCTGCCAGGCAAAGGCCGCCTCCTTGGCCACCACATGGCGCCCGCAGCATAGCGCCCGGTCCTCCCGCCAAAAGATCTCCTCGTCCGCCACATACGCCATCTCTGGATCCCGCCGCAAAAGGGCCTGGAGCAGCCGGGTCTTCCCCCGGCCGCTGTCCGCCAGGAGGAGAAAGGCCCGCCGCCGATAGGCCACCGCCGCCCCGTGGAGGGGCGGGCAGTCGGAAAAGGCGGATAGGAGGTCCAGGATCACCCGGTTGAGGTTCCCAGCCCCGCCGTAAACAGAAACCTGGCAGCTGCCGGGCACATAGGACAGGGCGAACTGGTCTGTCGGATAGGGGAAGACGCCCCGCACCTCCTCCCCGCACCGGTACCAGCGGTTGCAGTGCCGCTCCGGCGGCAAAAAGGCAATCCGCAGCTGGTCCAGGCGGGCATAAAAGCGCGCCAGCGGCGGGGGGAGCCACTCCCGGCCGCTGGCGGTGCCGGGAAACTGCTCCCGGGGCAGCAGGCGCACCGTGAGCCCAATCTCCGGCAGGGTGGTGATGGGGAAAAACGGAGAGGGCAGCGGCAGCTGGATGGGGATGGGCCGCTGCGACAGGACCCGCAGGCACACCGGGCCGTAGCGCAGCGTCTGCGCAAAGCCGCTCATAGGAGGAAGCGGCACAGCGGGTCGTTTTCGCCTGGCAGGCTCACTGCCGGGCACCCCCTGCCGCAGACGTCCCGGTGGGCGCAGCCGCCGCAGAGCGGCAGCGCCTCCCGCCGGCGCCGCAGGAACGCCGCCGTCTCCCGCCGGATTTCTTCCGCCGCCGTGGAAAAATCTGTCTCCAAGAGGGAGATGCTCCCCAACCCATGGCCGGATTTCGACAGCCACGGGCAGGAGGAGAGCCGCCCCGTATTGCTGATGGTAAAAAACGAATCGGCATTGCAGGGACGCAGCCCCGCCGTTTTGTCCAGGCGGTCCTGGCCGGTCAAGGTGCGGAACACCTCCAGCCGCGGCGTCTGATCTCCGCTGTGCTCCCGCTGGAAGGCCGCCAGCCCCTCCATCAGCGCCAGCAGGTTGCCCGGCTGCTCCGCCGTCCCCCGGCCAATGGGGGCCACGGTGTAAAAGGACAAGGGGGAGACGCGCCGCTGTTTGGCCAGGGCGAGGACACGGTCCAATTGGCCGGCGCTCTCCTCTGTCACCATACAGGAGGCGCCCACCTGGATGCCGCTGGCGGTTAGGCGGTCGATCCCCGCCAGGGCCGCGTCAAAGGCGCCGGGGGCGCGGCGCAGGGCATCGTGGGTGGCGGCGTCGGCGCCGTCCAGGCTCACATGCACATACCGCACGCCCAGCCGGTATAAAGAGCGGGCCATCTCCTCCGTCACCAGCGTGGCGTTGGAGCTGATGGAGGGGGTCATGCCCCGCTGGGCGATGGCCTCCACAAACCACATGAGCTCCCGCCGCAGCAGCGGCTCGCCGCCGGAGATCCAAATGGCCTTTATGCTCCCCTCCCGGGCGATGCTGTCCAAAATCGGCGTAATCTGCTCCCGCGTAAGGTCTTGCCCCACCCCGTTGGAGCCGCCGTAGTAGAGGCAGTGCCGGCAGTTGAGGTTGCATTTTCCGGTAAATTCCCACAGGATCCGGGAGGAGGCCCGGTCCACCGTGAAGGGGCAGGAGAGGATCTGTCCCATGGCGCTATCCCCCCTCCCGCATTTCCGCCAGCGCCTCCTGGACATAGTCCACGGCGCTGCCGCCCAGCGCGGATGTCAAGCAGTCCGCCCGGGCCAGGGCTTCCGCCTTCTCCCCCAGGCCGGTGCTGCGCACGGTATAGCCCTGGTCGCAGTAGTCCTCCGGCACCAAGCTGTTCCGCACGCCGTCCAGCCCCGCCGCATAGAGGGCGGCCATGGCGAGGTAGAGGTTGGCGTCGGGCTGTATGCCGCGGAAGATGCACCGCTTGCTCCAGCCCACGCGGCTGCGCTTCTCCTTCTCCACGAAAAATTCCGGGATCCCCAGGACCGTATCCGCGTCCTCCGACGACATGGCGCGGCGATACTCCCGCTTCGGCATCCGGCGCCCGGTCCCGATCAGCACCGCGAAAAGGGCGTCGTAGTGCTTCAAAATCCCCGCCATGAAGGACCTGGCCAGGCCGCTGAACTCCAGGGGCCCCTCCGGGTCAAAAAACAAGTTGGCGTCATGGGTGTCCTTCCACACGCTGATATGCAGGGGGCAGGCCGCCTCAAAGGGGTAGGTAAAGTCGGCGGCATAGCCGGCGTCCATGGCCTGGGCGGCGGCGATCCAGCGGGACAGCATTACCTGGTCGGCGCTTTTCAAAATGCCCTGGGGGACAAACTCCACGCCGTTGTGCGCGGCGCCATAGGGCATATAGCTCTCCACGTCGACGCCCGCGGCCATCAAATTGTCCATCAGCCGCAGGCTGAACCGGGAGAGGGGGCTGCTGTAGCACATCTGGTAATACCCGTTCCCCTCCGCCTCCGGTATGCCGCGGAGGGCATAGGCCAGGGCCATCCCCCCCATGGGGAAGAGCCCCATCCCCGCGGCGGACTGCTGCACCCGCGCCAGGATGGCGCGGCTGTCCAGGGTGGTGTTGGAGATGTGGCAAAAACACGCCGCCTCTTGGCACTGGCCGGGCGAAAAGACCGGCAGCAGCGTAAGCGTCTCCAGCTCCGGCACCACGCGGAACCACTTCTCCCTGTCGCGGTATCCGGGCAGCAGGCTGCCGTTGACGCTGACGCCGTCCCGCAGGGAGACGTGGATGGTCCGCAAAATCTCCCGTGCCAGGACGCTCTTTGTCCGCAGCGAGCCGTCCGGCGCCACAAACAGGAAGTGCACCACATAGACATTCTTGCGCTTCAAGAGCGCCTGGGCCTCCTCCATGGATGCCGCCATAGTCTTTCCCCCCTATCTGGTAAAATACTGGTTGAGCGGGTCGTCCGCGTCCATGCTCCCGCCGGCGAGGAACGACACCGCCGGGCAGCCGGTGTACCCCAGCAGCTGCTGCCGGCGCCGGTTGATCTCCTGGAGTCGGCCGGCGGCGGCCGCGCATTCCGCCATATTCCCCGGCTGCCACTGGGCGGTAAGGGGCGGCTCCGCCGGGATCTTCGCGCACCAGGAGCAGGGGGCGATCTTCCCCTGGGCCGTGGCGTGGAGGATCAGCCTCCCCCCCTCGCAGGGCAGGCAGTCCGCCCCCATGCGGGAGGAGCGGCGGAACAAAATGAGGAGCCCCTTCCCTTGATACCGCTCCCGCAGCTCCTCCACCGCCTGGCGCGCGGCGGCGTACTCCTCCCGTCGCAGCTGCAGCGCCCCGTCGGCACCCCGGCCCACCGGCACCAAATAGGAGAGGTTCCACTGGGAGACGCCGGCCTGCTCCAGGAAAGCCGCCAGCTCCGCCAGGTGGCGGCGGTTGCCGGACCAGATCACCGTGCTGATGATAAGGCGGACCCGCCCCCGCAGCAGGGCGAGGGCCTGGCGCACCTGGTCAAAGGCGCCGTCCATGCCGCGGAAAGCGTCGTGGAGCTCCCCCAGCCCGTCCAGCGAGATGGACACCTCCCCCACGTCCCGGGCGATGGCGTCCAGGTGGTCCCGCACCAGTGTGCCATTTGTCGCCAGGCTGAGCTTGAAGCCCTTTTGGCCGCAGTGGCGGAGAAAGGCGTCAATCTCCGGGTAGGTCAATGGTTCCCCGCCGGAGATATACAGGCTGCGCACGCCGCAGCCGTACAGCTCATCCGCCAGCTGCCGGGCCTGGTCCAGGGGCAGGCCGGGAAAGGCCCGCTCCCCGGAGCTGTTCATGCAGTGCCGGCAGGAGAGGTTGCAGCGGTTGGTGATCTCATAAGTGGCGGCAATCATCCCGTCCGCCCGGGTCCCGAAAAAGCAAGATGTCTTCATCTCTCCTCCACCTCGTTTCCAAAAAGATAGCGCTGGGCGTTCGCCGCGAAGAGGGCGCGCAACGCCGGCCCCTCCACCGCGGCTGCCTCGTCGGCGTAGGAGATGAGGGGCTGCTCCGCCGGCGCCTCCAGGGCGCCGTAGTTGTACCAGGGGGCGTCCGTCCCCCAGAGCAGCCGCGTCCCGAAGGCCTCCAGATAGACCTCCAGCACCTGCCGGGGCGCGTGGTACGGAAGGTCCAGCATCCCCTCCCCCGCGCCGTGCCGCGCCAAAAAGCGGCACCGGGCCAGCAGGGGGCAGGTATCCAGGTACAGGTTCTTTGGCCCCCCGCGGGACATGGCGTCAAAAACCGCCTGGGAAAAGCCCCCGAAGTGGGCGGCGCAAAAGCGGACCTCCGGATGGCGGGCCGCCAGCTCCAGCAGCGCCGCCGCGGAGGAGCAGCCCTTCTCCTCCGTGTGGACCGTGATGGGGATCCCCAGCGCCCGGGCCAGGTCCAGGAAAGCGCTGTCCCGCTCGATCGCCAGGGCGTTTTTCTGATCCACCTTGGTGTGGTACTTCAGCCCGTACAGGGGGTATCGCTGGGCCAAATCCCACACCGCCCTCTCCTGCTGGGGGACCTGGGCCTGCAGGCTGAACCCCGCAAAGGGCAGCATCCGCTCTAGGGAGAAGCGCGAAATGGAGGCAAAGAGATGCTCGTTTTCCAATTGGAAGGGGTAGTCGCAGTAGCCGCTGGGGACAAAGGCCCCCCGCCGCCAGTAGGAGGGGATGTGGTAGTAGATGGACGTGGGCATGGGGAAGACCACCTGGTAGTCCACCCCAGCGGCCTCCCGCTTCCCCTCCAGGTCCAAAATATCCTGCCCGTAGGGATAGCGCTTCTTGTAGAAATTGGACAGGTCCACCCCGCCGCAGTGGGTGTGCGTATCCACCAGCCGCCCTTTGAGGGCGGCCGCGTCAAGCCTGGAGGCTGGCATGGAACGCCTCTACCCGCCGCGCCGCCTCCTCCGGCCCCAGCAGCTGGATGATCTGCCACAGGTCCGGGGAATTGAGCTGGCCGGTGATGGCATAGCGGATGAAGCCGGATACATCCGCGATGGAGCCGTTGTACTCCTCCGGATGCTTTTTATAGAGGCCGGTCTTCACCGCGTAGCCGAAGGCCCCGGCGATGCCGCGGACCTTGTCAAACCAGGCGGCGGAGTCGTCGGCATAGTCAAAGGAATCCTGGTATGCCCGCAAAATCGCGGGGATCCGCTGCCGGTGGGGCTCCAGCTTCTCCGGCAGGGGCGAATAGCACAGAGGCTGCCGGCGGTACAGATAGGGGTACATCGCCGTGAGGTCGGACCACTTGGCCACATCCAGGCGGTTGTCGTGCCACAGGGGGATGGAGCGCAGGAACCACTGGGGGTCCTCCTGGATCAGCGCGTAAAACGCCGGCTCATTCTCCTCTGCCCACGCCGCCACCTTCTGGGCAATCTCCTCCGGGGCCATGTGGTTGACCCGGTTGCGGGCGACGCTGTTGAGCTTGTCAAAGTCAAACAGCGCCCCGGAGATGCTGAATTTGGACACATCCATGGGGAAATCCGTCACCGGCGCGTCCATATTCTCCTTGCGCCAGGGCTCGTAAGCCGCGCTGCTGATCGTCAGCAGGTAGTCCAGCACCGCCGTCACCGGATAGCCGATCTCGTCGTAATAGTGCACCCGGGCCTCGGGGTCCTTGCGCTTGCTGAGCTTGCGCTTGGAGAGGCCGGCGCCGTCCTCCTTGGGCTCCTCCTTCATAATGGGGCTGAGGTGGGTATAGCGGGGGGTGGGGAAGCCCATCGTCTCAAACATCTCCACATGGACCGGCAGGGAGGACAGCCACTCGTCGGCGCGGATGATATCCGTGGAACCCATGAGGTGGTCGTCGATCACATGGGCGAAGTGGTAGGTCGGCAGCCCGTCCTGCTTAATGATAACGGTGTCCAGGATGTTCTCCTGCATGGTGATGTCGCCCCGCAGCTCGTCGTGGATGGTGCGGAAGACCCCCTCCCGGCCGGTGGAGCGCATACGGATGACAAAGGGTTTTTGGGCGGCGAGGTTTGCGAGGATCTCCTCCTCCGTCAAGTCCCGGCAGCGGGCCCACGGCCCCCAGTAGCCTTTCTGGAGGGCCCCCGCCTCCTCCTGCCGCTGGCGCAGCTGCTGCAGCTCCTCCGGGGTGCAGAAGCAGGGATACGCCTTGCCGCAGGCCACCAGATACTTGGCGTACGTCTGGTAGATCTCCCGGCGCAGGGACTGGCGGTAGGGCCCATACATGCCGTAGTCCTCCGTCTCGCTGGAGGGGCCCTCGTCAAAGCGGATATCAAAATCCCGCAAGGTGCTGATAATCTCCGACACGCCGTTTTCCAGCTGGCGCTTCTGGTCGGTATCCTCGATGCGAAGGAGGAACACCCCCTGCTTCTGCCGCGCCACAATGCAGTTGATGAGAGCGGTGTACAGCCCGCCGATGTGCATAAAGCCGGTAGGGCTGGGGGCGAAGCGGGTGACGCAGGCCGCCTTCCGCGGGGGGTAGCGCCCCTCCATCTCTGCCACGTCTGTCTGGATATGGGGGAACAATGCCTCTGCGATTTTTTTACTCATACTTTCGTCCTCGGATTCCTTCCGTAATAAAATAATGTGGAGAGGGTAGCTGGATTCAAACCAGCGGTCCAGGTAAGAGACACCTGCGCCTTGATCCCTTGGCTATACCCTCAGATCAACAATGCCTATAGCGCCCGGAACAACCGGACCGCCAGTTCCGCCCCCAGGCTGGAGGAGACGGTCAGCTCGTGCCGGTCGCTGAGCAATTGGGCGGTCCAGTCGGAGACGCCCCCGTCGATGAGATCCACCTCCTCCCCCGCGGCGGTGGTGGCGTACCCGTGGAAACACAGGCCGGTAAAATACCCAAACCCCAGTTTCCGGTTCAACTCATAGGAGAACGCGACATCCGGGTTATCCGCCCGTAGCCGCCTAAGATACTGCTCCTCAAACTGCAGCAGGTAGCGCCGCGGCCTATCATCCGCCTGGCTGCTGAAAAAATCGTCCAGCGTCTGCAGGGACGGTGCGCTGGGCGGCAGCGGGATCCCCCACTGGGAGAAATAGTCATAGCCTCCCTGCAGAGAGCGGCTGGTCACCGCCTGGCGGTCCACGCCGTAGGCCTGGAGCAGCTGCTCCATCAGCGGCAGGTAGGATATGGCGAAGCGGATGTGGCGGAAATCATATCCATTCCGGTTGAGGTGGCGGAAAAAATCAATCCAGAGCTGGATATGGCGGGCCACCGTCTCCTGGTGGAAATGGTTTTTCCCCGGCTGCCGGCCGGCGGTCACAGTGCCCAGGATCTCAAAGTGCTGTGTCCACTCCGGGTGCCCCGCGAAGCGCTGCAGGCGCAGCAGGCGGTGAAAGGTGGCCAGGTTCACCGTGTCGTACATGGCGCTTGGATGGTTCATCTTCTCCTTGCGCCGGCTGGCCGCGTGGGCCGCCAGCACCACCGTGGAGTCGCTGACAAGCTCCGCCCGGCGGAGGGCGGACAGCCGCTCGTTTTGCCCCAGCTTTGTCAAGGCGGCGCAGCTCCCCAGCGGCGCGGCCGGGGAGAGGCAGACGCTCTCGTAGTCCCCGGGCATCACATCGAAAAAGAGGCTCTGGAACCGGCACAGCTCCCGCTGGGAGATGGTTCCCGTAGAAAAAAGGGGGGCGCGCCTGTCGTAGTCCTGCAGCAGATCGACGGGCGTAATCCCGCCGGCCTTCCGCTGGAAAACCTCCGAGAGGATGGGGGTCAAGCTGTGAAAGGGCGCTTGGGCCAGCACATCGGCCAGCGCGTCCGCCCGCAGCTTCCCCTCGTGGATCTGCGCCAAGGTCTTTTTGGTATCCATCCCGTCTCATCCCCCTTGTGTCCCCGCCGCGCCCTCCACCGCCCAGTACTGGCTGCCCCCCCTTAGGCGGAGGACCGCCCGCCGGCCGATAGGCACTGTCACCATAGGGGAGCGGTGGCCGATCTCCACGTCCGCCAGCACGGGGATCTCCCGCCGGCCCACATAGGACAAAACCAGCCGGTGAACCGTATCCCGGGCCTCCCCCGCGGGAAAATCCCCCAGGAGGACCCCCGAAACCGCCGCGAAGCACCCCCGCAGCTGCAGGCCCTGCAGCATGGCGTCCAGCACCGCGGGCCGCTCCTCCAGGTCCTCCAGGAACAAAATCGCCCCCGACAGCTGGGACAGCGGGAAATACTTCGTCCCCACCAGGGGCAGCAGCGTCTGCAGGTTCCCGCCCCAGAGCGGCCCCGCGGCGCACCCCTCTTTCAACGTGACCCAGCCCGGTGCCGCCCGGCGGCGCTTGACGCGGCAGGCGCCGCGCTCCTCCTCCCGCCAGTCGATGAACTCGTCCACCACGGTGGGCAGCGGCTGGTAGCGGTAAGGCCGCCCCGCCAAAATCTCCCGCAGGCACGCCACCGTCTCCGGCGCCGGCTGGGGGTACTCGCACAGCTCCGGCAGGAAGGTGGGGCCGTAGAGGCAGGGGCAGTCCGTCAGCGTGGCCGCCGCCAGCAGGATGGCCGTCACATCGCTGTAGCCGCACAAGACGGGCCGTCGGCGGCCCAGCGCCTCATAGGGCAGCTTCTCCAGCAGCTGGTTGCTGTTATAGCCGCCCAGCGTGGCTATCAAAACATCCGCCCCTTGCTCCAGCAGCGCGTCGATATCGCTCAGCCGTTCCTCCACGCTGCCGGACAAATACCCCTTCTGCCCTCTGGCGTGGCCGCCTACCACAGGCGTCCACCCCTGCTCCTCCATCCAGCGCAGCCCCCGCGCAAAGCGGCGGGGGAACTGGCTGCTTGTCCCGGCGGAGGGCGAATAAATCCCCCACTTCATCGCGGCGCGCTGAAAAACAGCTGGGGATCGTTGTAGACGTCGCTCTCCCGGCGGCGCAGGATCAAAATAGAGTGGCCCATACGGCTGAGGTTCTCGTTAAAGAGGTGCATATACTCGGCGTAGCGCCGCCGCAGCAGCGCCATCGCCTGGCCGGGGAGCTGGCGCAGGTGTTCCCGGGAGAGGATATTTTCGCAGAAGGCGTCGATCTCCTGGTCGGAGCACTTGAGGAATCGGAAGTCCCGCTCCTCGTACAGCTCCGCGCCCTCCGTCAAGAAAAACTTTTTCCAGTCCTCTTTGTAATAGGCGGTAATATGCACCTGGATGGCGGCCCGCACGTCGTCCAAAAGCGCCTGCGGGGGCGGCGTAAGGTAGTACATGGGCGCCGCCACCAGATAGCCGTTGGGGGCCAGCACCCGCCAGTATTCCCGCAGCACCTTGCTTCGGTCGGAGACCAGGGAGGTTACATTCCCCGCGTATACCACATCAAATGCCCCGTCTGGGAAATCCATGGCGGCGGCGTCCATCTTATGGAACTTGACCTTGTCCAGCTTGAGCTGCTTACAGCGCTCCCGCGCCACGGCCAGGCTCATGTCATTGATGTCGATCCCGTCCACAAAGCAGCCGGCCAGCCGGGAGAACTCGATGGCGGAGTGTCCCGTGCTGGTCCCGATATCCAACACGCGGCTGCCGGGATGGAGCAGCAGCAGGCGGCAGACCTCCTTGATGGTGGCGGCGCCCCCCGGCGTCCGGTTGGTCTCCCGGGTGAGCCCGATCAGCTGGTTGTAGTCCATGGCCGCAATATCCTGGGCCGTCAGTTCGCCAATGGTTTTCATCATGTCCTCCCTCCTGTCCGCCGAAAAACACGGCGCGCGGCAAAGCCTATAGATACTCCCTCCGGCCGTTCATCCGGGGGACCAGCTGGAATTTCCGGATGTCCTGTCCGCAAAACAGCCACATCAAAAACCGCTCCGTCCCCATCCCAAAGCCGCTGGTCTGCATGGGGCGGCATTCCTTCATGCGGATATACCAGGCGTAGTCCTCCCCGCTTACTTCATGCGCCTTCAGCGCCTCTTTTACCGCCTCGCCGCTGGCGCACCGCTGGCCCGCGCCCACCACCTCGCCCGGCCCGAAGAGCAAGTCGCCGCAGATGGCGCCGCCATGGCCGTCCGTGGCCTGGTAAAAGGGCACCAGCCGCTGGTCGATCTCCTCCAGCCAGACAATGCCGCCAAACTGCTCCAGCAGCGCCCGCTCCCCCCGCGCGGTGATGGAGGGCGCCCCGCAGGGGGAGGGGGTGAGGCAGCCGGGGATCTCCCGCAGGCGGGAAACCGCCTCCCGATACGGTACGGAGGGAAACTTCCCCAACGCCAGCAGGCGCTCTATATGCCGGCAGGAGCCGGCATGCGTATGGATGGTGTCGCCGAAGTGGGCGAGGAAGTGGGCCGCCAGGTGCCGGATATACTCCTCCGCCAAAACTTTTACATCAGCGAAAGTCCCGGGGATCTCTGCCTCGCTGTGGTAAAACTGGCACAGGTGCCGCTGGTCGGCCGCCTCCCCCCGGAAAGAGGGCATGATGTAAAAGCACCCCTTCGGCATGAGGCGGCACCCGAACTCCAAAAAGAACTGCATAGAGTCCGCCAAATAAACCGGCTGGCCAAACAGCTGGATTTTCACAGGGGTTGAATCGCTGCCGAACCCCATGGGGCTGGAGATGGAGCCTGTGGTCACCGGCAAATGCAGCGTCTGTATGCCTTTGCCGCGGTAGAAGTCAAAAGTCGCGCAGCTCAGCTCATGCTCCGCGGCGGCCAAAGCGGCAAACCACGGGTCGTCAAAAACCGCCTCCAGCGCGGCCTCCGGGCGCTCCCACAGCATCTGGTACACTTCCATAAATCCTCCCCCCTTCTTTTCTGCTCCCATCCGTTATTTACAGTTTTATTATAAGGCGAGAGAATATTGAAGTCAATTGCCAATCCGCACATACAAATTCATGTATTTTTAACGCGGAAAAGTACAGTTTACAAGGGACTACACAGGGTAACGGTCTGACGGGAGGATTACCGCCCGTCAGATTTTCCATGTAATGTTCAAGCTGTCGCTTGTGGCGGCAACGGTGGTAATCATCAAATCCACC
>CALWXD010000062.1 GCA_944385425.1 uncultured Oscillospiraceae bacterium
TCAGTGGAAGGCCCCGGACTACATCGCCATCTCTGTGGGCGACGGGTGTACCATCGCGGGGCTGTGGAAGGGCCTAAAGGACCTGTACGCCATCGGCTTTATCGACAAGCTGCCCCGGCTGATCTCCGCCCAGGCGGAGGGCTGCTGCCCGCTGAACCGGGCCATCGCGGAGAACAAGCCCTGGCACCCCATGGAGGAGAACACCCTGGCCGACTCCATCGCCGTGGGTGTGCCCCGCAACGCGGACAAGGCCCTCATGGCCATCCGGGAGTCTAACGGCCTTGTGGTCAACGTCACCGACGAGGAGATCATGGCCGCCCAGAAGCTGCTGGGCCGCACCTGCGGCGTGTTCGGCGAGCCCGCCGGCGTGGCCGGCAGCGCGGGGCTGAAGAAGCTCTGCGAGGAGGGGAAGATCGAGAAGGACGCCACCGTGGTCAGCGTAGTCACCGGCAACGGCCTAAAGGACGTGGCCAACGCCATCAAGGCCTGCGGCGAGCCCATCTCCATCCCCGGGCGCATGGACCTGCTGCTGGAGGAGTTTGACAAGCGGGGCATCGTGGTGGAGTAATCGCATCCTGTGAGACCGCACAGCGGCGCGCACGGTTCCGTGCGCGCCGCTTTCCGTGCCCCGGGGCGGGATCGAGGTTGAGTTTTCCCGCCAAATGCGGTATACTGTAACGACAGCGAGCTTGAAAACGCGACCGGGAGGTTTGGCCTATGAAACTGATGGTCCTTGACGGCAACAGCATCGTCAACCGCGCCTACTACGGCATCCGCCCCTTGACGACAAAGGACGGGCTGTACACCAACGCGGTCTACGGCTTTGTCACCACCCTCCAGCGGCTTTTGGAGGAGGAGCAGCCGGAGGCGCTGTGCGTCACCTTTGACCGGCGGGAGCCCACCTTCCGGCACCTCCAGTACGAGGGGTACAAGGCCCAGCGCAAGGGGATGCCGGAGGAGCTGGCCATGCAGATGCCGGTTTTGAAGGAGGTGCTGGACGCCATGGACGTGCCCCGGTACGAGCTGGCGGGGTACGAGGCCGACGACCTCATCGGCACCATCTCCCGCCGCTGCGAGGGGGCGGGGTGGGACTGCGTGGTGGTCACCGGGGACCGGGACAGCCTGCAGCTCATCACAGACCACACCAAGGTCAAGCTGGTCTCCACCCGCATGGGCCAGACCACCACCAAGGACATGACCGAGGAGGCTTTCCAGGCGGACTACGGCTTTGCCCCCATCCACATGATCGACCTCAAGGCCCTCATGGGGGACGCCAGCGACAACATCCCCGGCGTCAAGGGCATCGGGGAGAAGACGGCCATGGCCCTCATCCAGAAGTACGCCTCGGTGGAGGAGATCTACCGCCTGCTGCCGGACATCGACGCCAAGCCCGCGGCCATCAAAAAGCTGGAGGAGGGCCGGGAGATGGCGGAGATGAGCTACCGCCTGGCCGCCATCGTCACCGACGCGCCCCTGGACTTCTCGCCGGAGGAGAACCTCCGCCGGCCGGCAAAGCCGGAGCTCTACCAGGTGTTTTTGCGCCTGGAGTTTACCAAGCTCATCGAAAAGCTGGGCCTTACCGGGGAGGCCGTCCCCCAGGAGGCGGCGGAGGCGCCGGCGGTCACCGGTGCCTGTGAGAGCGAGGTGGTTACGGACCGGGGCAGGGCGGAGGAGCTGCTGGACATCTTCCGGCGGCGGGACCATGTGGCCTGCCTGGCGCTCCCGGAGCTGGCGGGGGTGTGCGTGGAGTGGGGGGACAGGGCAGCGGGGCGCTCCGCCGTCTTTCTGCGCAGCCGCCTGGAGGGCTATGACGATTTCCTCCGCGCCTTCTTCTCCGCCGATATCCGGAAGATCTCCCACAGCGTGAAGGATCTGACCCGCTCCCTCCTGGGGGAGGGGCTGCCGGCGGAGGGGCTGGCGTTTGACACGGCCATCGCCGGCTATCTCCTGGACGCCACCGCTGGACACTACGATATTAACCGCCTTTGCGTCTCCTGGCTGGGGGCGGAGGTTTCCAAGCCCAGCTATCTGGACAAAGACGCCTTCACCCCCATGGGGGAGGACCCGGAGGCGCTGGGGGCCTGGATGAGCCACACGGCGGCGCTGGAGGGCCTCTATGAGAAGATGCGTCCCCGGCTTGCGGCCCTTGGGATGACGGAGCTCTTTGAGACGGTGGAGATGCCCCTGTGCCGTGTCTTGGCGGAGATGGAGCTGGCGGGGATGCTGGTGGACGCGGAGGCCCTGGGCCGGTTCGGCCGGCAGCTGACAGAGGCCATCGAGGCCCTGGAGCAGCAGATCTACAGCCACGCCGGCCCCTTCAATATCAATTCCCCCAAGCAGCTGGGGGAGGTGCTCTTTGACCGGCTGGGCCTTCCCGCCTATAAAAAGACCAAGACCGGCTACTCCACCAACGCCGAGGTGCTGGACAGGCTCCGGGGCATGCACCCCATTGTGGGGCAGGTGCTGGAGTACCGGCAGTATACCAAGCTCAAGTCCACCTATGTGGAGGGGCTTTTGAAGGAGCTGGACAGCGACGGGCGCATCCGCACCAGCTTTCAGATGACCGTCACCGCCACAGGCCGACTCAGCTCCACGGAGCCGAACCTCCAGAACATCCCCACCCGCACGGAGCTGGGCAGCGCGCTCAGGCGGATGTTTGTGGCTGGGGCGGGGAACGTGCTGGTGGACGCGGACTACAGCCAGATCGAGCTGAGGCTCCTGGCCCACATCTCCGGGGACGAGACCATGCGAAACGCCTTCCGCACCGGGGAGGACATCCACGCCATCACCGCCTCCCAGGTCTTCGGCGTGGCGCGGGCGGATGTGACGCCGGCCATGCGCCGGGCGGCCAAGGCGGTGAACTTCGGCATTGTCTACGGCATCTCCCCCTTCTCCCTCAGCCAGGACATCGGCGTCACCGTGGCGGAGGCCAAGGACTACATGGACGCCTACTTCCGCAAGTATCCCGGCGTGAAGGCCTATATGGACCACATCGTGGAGAAGGCTAAGGCCGACGGCTATGTGGAGACGCTGCTGCACCGGCGGCGCAGCCTCCCGGAGATCAAGTCCTCCAACCGTAACACACGGGCCTTTGGGGAGCGGGTGGCGCTGAACATGCCCATCCAAGGCACCGCCGCCGATATCATCAAGCTGGCCATGGTCCACGTCTCCCGCCGGCTGAAGGCGGAGGGCCTTGCGGCAAAGCTCATCATGCAGGTCCATGACGAGCTGATCGTGGAATGTCCCGAGGGGGAGGCGGAGCAGGTGAAGGCCCTGCTCACCGAGGAGATGGAGCGGGTAGTGGATTTGTCCGTTCCCCTGACGGCGGAGGCCCACAGCGGGAAGAACTGGCTGGAGGCCAAATGAGACAGAAAAGGAGAGGGGAGAGGGCATGAATCACACCATTACCCTGATGACCTATGACGATATTCCCCAGGTGGCCGCCATCGAGCGGCAGTGTTTCCCGGACCCATGGTCCGAGCAGATGCTGCAGGACCACCTGGACAACCAGTGCGCCGCGGCCCTGGTGGCAAAGGGGGCTGACGGCGTGATCCTGGGTTACGCGGGGCTGCTGGTGGTGCTTGACGAGGGGTATCTCACCAACATCGCCGTCCGGCCGGAGTACCGCCGCCGGGGCATCGCCGCGGATATTCTGCGGGTGTTTGAGAATTTTGCCCGGGGCAATCAGCTGGCCTTTTTGACCCTGGAGGTCCGCGCCTCCAACGCCGCCGCCATCGCCCTGTACCAAAAGGCGGGGTATCGGGAGGCCGGCCGGCGGCGGGACTACTACGAGCACCCCCGGGAGGACGCGGTGATCATGACGCTGTGGCTTGGAGAGGGCCGGGCAGCGGAGGAGGAGAAGGGAGGGGAGATACATGCTGATCCTGGCCTTTGAGTCCTCCTGCGACGAGACGGCGGCGGCGGTGGTCCGGGACGGGCGGGAGGTCCTCAGCGACGCCATCGCCTCCCAGGCGGACCTCCACGCCCTCTACGGCGGGGTGGTGCCGGAGATCGCCTCCCGCAAGCATATCGAGGCCATCGCCCCCTTAACGGACCGAGCCCTTCAAGAGGCCGGCGTCACCCGGGAGGAGATCGACGCGGTGGCGGTGACCTGCGGGCCCGGCCTCATCGGGGCGCTGCTGGTGGGGGTGAACTTCGCCAAGAGCGTAGCCTTCGCCCTCCGCAAGCCCCTCATCCCGGTCCACCACCTCCGGGGCCACATCGCCGCCAACTACATCGCCTTTCCGGAGCTGGAGCCCCCCTTCCTGGCGCTGTGCATCTCCGGGGGGAACACCATGCTGGTGGACGTCCGGGGGTACACGGACATGGAGATCGTGGGCGCCACCCGGGACGACGCGGCGGGGGAGTGCTTTGACAAGATCGCCCGGGTGCTGGGCCTGCCCTACCCCGGCGGGAAGCCCATGGACGACCTGGCCCAGGGGGGGGACGACCGGGCCTATGCGCTGCCCAGGTCCCATGTGGCGGACAGCGAGCTGGACGTGTCCTTTTCCGGGCTGAAGACGGCGGTGGTGAACCTGGTGCACAACGCTGCCCAGAAGGGGGAGGCCATCGACCGGCCGGGCCTTGCCGCCTCGGTGGCAGCGGCTGTCAGCGATGAGCTGGTCCCCCGGACCATTGCCGCGGCGCGGCAGCTGGGCCGCCGCACCGTGGTGGCCGCCGGCGGCGTGGCCGCCAACTCCCGCATCCGCGCCGACCTGGAGCGGGCCTGCCGGGAAAACGGCATCCGGCTCTACCTGCCGCCCCTGCGCCTGTGCGGGGACAACGGCGCCATGATCGGCGCCCAGGCGTATTATGAGAGCCTCTGTACGCCGTATGCGGACATGTCGCTGAACGCCTACGCCAATCTCCCCATCTGAGACGCGGAGGGAAGTGCTTTTGTCAAGGGAAAGCACTTCCCTTTTTTTGCTGTCAATTGGGCAGAAGGGAGAAAGACAGCGCGGAATTTCAGTGAAAATTTGGGAGACAACCGGGAGCCTGTTGAATATATGCAGGAAACATCGTTATGTAAACAAAATTGCGTTTTTCGCGCCGGGGGAAACTGGAGGTTGCGGGTTTGGAATATTTCGGTAAAAACCGGTTAGATCGGTTGGGGCGCAGCGGATTTACGGATGTGGAAAACTCTGTGGAAAATGTGTATAACTTCTGGTAGTAAGAATTATCAGATAAATTATGTTAATCTGTAAAAGCCTGGCGGGAGGAGGCGAACCCGGGACAAAGCCCGGGAAAAGATGCGGGGAAAGGCGGAGTTTGTCGAAAATCCGCCGGGAAATTCCCAGCGGGAAATTTGCCGAACGGGCGGGGCGGCGGCCGGGAATATGCACCTGCTCCCCGCATGGAACCGGAAAATCCACAAAACAATACGGTTTGTAATCGGCATGTTAAATGTCCGTTAAATGGAGACAACAGCCGGGGCCGCCGGGCAGGGAGGCCGCCGCCGCCCGCCGCCGGGGCATGCGCGGAGGAGGCGGAGGCGCTTTTTTGTTGTAAAATGCCGGCGGATGTGATAACATAATAAAGTTAGTGCTTTTGAATTTCGGGAGGTTAACCGTATGTCCGAAGAAGAGAAGAGAGACCTGGCCGAGCAGATCCCCGCCGACCCGCTGACGAGGAAACCGGGGGCCCTTTTGGGCTGGGCGGAGACGCTGGTGGCGGCGGTGCTGGCGGTGGTGCTGATCTTTTTGTTTGTGGCCCAGCTGTTTGTGGTCCAGGGCCCCTCTATGCAAAACACCCTGTACGGCGGGGACCTGGTGCTGGTGCTCAAGCCCTATCTCACCGGCGGCATCCGCGCCGGGGACGTGGTGGTGGTCCACCCCTACAACGCAGAGCTGGGCGACACCATCATCAAGCGCGTCGTGGCCACCGAGGGGCAGACCGTGGATATCGACTACGCCACCGGCACGGTGTATGTGGACGGCACGGCGCTGGAGGAGGAATATATCGCCGAGCGGACCTATACCGACGAGGGGACGGTGTTCCCTCTGACGGTGGGGGAGGGGGAGCTGTTCCTCATGGGGGACAACCGCAACCACTCCACCGACAGCCGCAGCACCATGCTGGGGCTGGTGGACCAGCGGTATGTGATGGGCAAGGCGACGGTCCTCCTCTTCCCGGGGCGGACGGCCTCCTACCTGGGGGAGACCAGCGGCACCGGCCAGCGGGATTTCAGCCGCATCGGCCTAATCGGCTGAGGGCGATGGACACGGGGAGAGCGGCATGAATATTCAGTGGTATCCCGGTCACATGACCAAGACCCGGCGGATGATCGCCGAGCAAATGAAACATATCGACGCGGTGTGCGAGATCCTGGACGCCAGGATCCCCCTCTCCAGCCGCAACCCGGACGTGGAGGAGCTGACGGCGGGAAAGCCCCGCCTCATCGTCCTCAACCGGGCGGACCAGGCGGACGGGGCGGGGACAAAGCGCTGGGAGGCCTATTTCAAGGGAAAGGGCTGCGCCGTTTTGACCTGTAGCGCCAAGGCCGGCCGGGGCACGGAGAAGTTTGCCGGCGCGGTGCGGGAGCTGCTCTCGGAGAAGATCGCCGCCTATGCCCAGAAGGGGCAGGTGGGCCGGATGATGCGGGTGATGATCCTTGGCATCCCCAACGTGGGCAAGTCCACCTTCATCAACCAGGTGGCCCATCGCAAGACCGCCAAGGCCGAGGACCGGCCCGGCGTCACCCGCTCTAAGCAGTGGGTGCCCATCGGGCCGAGCCTGGAGCTCCTTGACACGCCGGGCATCCTCTGGCCCAAATTCGAGGACCAGAGCGTGGGGCTGAACCTGGCCTACACCGGGGCGGTGAAGGACGATATCTTAGACGTGGAGACCCTCTCCTGCCACTTGATGGCCTACCTGGGGGAGACCTACCCCGAGGCCCTGGCCGCCGGCTACAAGCTCCCGTCCCTCCCGGAGCGGGAGGCGGGGGAGAACGACGTGGCCTGGGGCTGGCGCCTGCTGGAGGCCGCCGGGCGGAAACGGGGTTTCCTCATCTCCGGGGGAGAGGTGGACACGGAGCGGATGAGCCGGATTTTGCTGGACGAGTTCCGGGGCGGCAGGCTGGGCCGGTTCACCCTGGAGCTGCCGGAGGACGGGGAGCAGTAACGCGCGCGGCAATCCGGCGGGTGTGCTGTGTGAGAAGGCGTCCCTTGATGACGGGGAGGGAAAAATGAAGACGACAAAAAAGCAGGATGGGGTCTACCTTGTTTTTATGCTGCTGGCCTGCGGCGGTGCCCTGGTGTGGCAGCTGCTCCTGCCCTGGATGGGGGACGCGTTCACCAGCTGGGGCGGGGCGGCGGGCTGGCAGCGGGAGATCGCCCTGTGGAATGTGGGGCTCATTGCCGCCATTGCGGTGTCCCTTTTGAAAAGGGACGCCGCGCTGATGCGGCTGATGGTTCTGCAGTCCACCGTCCTCTGCTGGGCCCTGGGCCTCAACCATCTGTTCGCCTTTGCGCAGGATTTTTCGTGGTCCTATGGGATCCATATTCTGGGCGTTTTGGAGGTGCTGCTGCTGGGCGGCGTTTGGGGGACGGTGCTGCTGCTCCGCGGCAGAAAAAAACATCCGTAGGGGAGATGCCCATGGACTTCTACCAGTTTGAACGGGAGGCCCTGGCGGCGGGGTACGCATCCGTCTGCGGCGCGGACGAGGCGGGGGCCGGGCCCCTGGCGGGGCCGGTGTACGCCGCGGCGGTGGTTTTGCCCCTGGGGCTGGAGCTTCGGTACTTAAACGACTCCAAAAAGGTGACGCCCAAGCGGCGGGACGCGCTCTTTGACGCCATCCGGCAGCAGGCTGTCGCCTGGGCGGTGGCCTCCGTCTCGGCGGAGGAGATCGACGAATGGGATATTTTGAACGCCCGGATGCTGGCCATGCAGCGGGCCATCGCGGGGCTGTTCCCGGCGGCGGACTTCGCCCTCATCGACGGCAACCGGGACCACGGCAGCCGCTGCGCCATTGAGATCCCCCACCGCCTCATCGTGAAGGGGGACAGCCTGAGCGCCTCCATCGCCGCCGCCTCCATCCTGGCCAAGGTCAGCCGGGACCGGTACATGGAGGAGCTGGACCGGCAGTACCCCCAGTACGGCTTTGCCCGGCACAAGGGGTACGGCACCGACCTACACCACCAGATGCTGGACCGCTACGGGCCCTGCCCGGCCCACCGGAGGAGCTTTCTCAAGAAGTGGGAGGCGCGGCATGGACAGCCGTAGGACCGGGGACCGGGGAGAGGCCCTGGTGGCGGACTACCTCCTGGGCAGGGGATATGATATCCTCCGGCGGCAGTACCGCTGCCGCTACGGGGAGATCGACCTGGTGGCCCGACAGGGGGGCGTCCTCTGCTTTGTGGAGGTAAAGACCCGGCGGAACCTGTCCGTGGCCCTTCCCCGGGAGGCGGTCACCGGGAAAAAGCAGGAGAAGCTCCGCGCCGCCGCCGCGGTGTATCTCAGCGAGCACCCCTGGGAGGGGCCGGTGCGGTTTGACGTGGCGGAGGTCTGCTGGGAAACCGGGCGGCCGCTGTGCATACAGTATTGGGAGAATGCATTTTGAGGTGATGACTGTGCGCGCGATCCCCTATTTCGACGCCCACTGCGACACCCTCAGCCGCTGCGCGGCGGAGGGCTGGGACCTGTGGGAGAATCCGGGCCACCTGGATTTGAAACGGCTGTCCGCCTATGCCCCGGCGGGGCAGGTGTTCGCCCTCTATCTCAACAGCGGGAAGGTCCCGCCGGCGGAGCGGTGGGACCGGGTGAAGGCCCAGGCGGAGCTGTTCCAGGCCGCCCGGGCGGCCCATCCGGACATCATGGAGCGCTGCGCCCTCTCCCTGGAGGGGGCGGAACTGATAAACTGCGACGCGGGACGGCTGGAGGAGCTGAGAGGCTGGGGCGTCCGGTGGGTGAACCTCACCTGGAACCACCCCAACGCCCTGAGCGGCTCCTGCGTCACCGGGGAGGGGCTGACGGATCTGGGCCGGGCCTTTGCCCGGCAGTGCTGGGCGCTGGGGATGGGGGTGGACGTGTCCCACCTCAGCGATCAGGGGTTCTGGGATCTGATGGACATGCTGGACGGCCCCATCCTGGCCAGCCACTCCTGCAGCCGCGCCCTCTGTCCCCACCGCCGGAACCTCACCGACGACATGGCCCGGGCGATTTTCACGTCCAGGGGCTTTGTTGGCGTCAACTTCTCCGTCCACTTCCTGGGCGGACCTGCCACGGCGGAGACGGCGGCGGACCATGTGCTCCATTTCCTGGAGCTGGGCGGGGAGGACTGCCTGGGCCTGGGCTCCGATTTCGACGGCACGGATATGCCGCCGGACCTCTCCGGCGCGGAGGCGCTGCCAAACCTCTGGCGGGCGCTGGAGCGCCGGGGCTGCGGCAGGGGGCTGCTGGAAAAGCTCTTTTACCGCAATTTACATCAATTTAT
>CALWXD010000063.1 GCA_944385425.1 uncultured Oscillospiraceae bacterium
CAGCTGAAGTTCCCCGGCAGCAAGGTGGCCGGCTACGCCAACACCTTCATCTTCCCCTGCATCGAGGCGGGCAACATCGGCTACAAGATCGCCCAGCGCCTGGGCGGCTATGACGCCTACGGCCCCATCCTCCAGGGCCTCAACGCCCCCATCAACGACCTCTCCCGGGGCTGCAACGCCGACGAGGTCTACGCCATGGCCATCATCACCGCCGGCATGAAATAAGGACAGAAATTTCCCCTCCGCCGACTGGGATTCGATAGGAGGCCCACGGCGGAGACCTCCCCGCCGCGCAGCGGCGTACAAGCATTTTGCGCAGCAAAATCTTGGCCCCGGGGCGATGGATTCGTCCCGGGGCAAGTGCTATTGTGGGGTCCCCGCGGGCCGGGAGGCCCGTGGGGCTCTGCGCCATGGCGATCATCACCGCCGGGATGAAGTAAGAGGGCGGGGTCCCCTGCATATCGAAAGGAACCGGCAGCCGCCCAAACCGGACGGCTGCCGGTTTTCCGCCTGTGCCGGGGAGTGCATTTCCCGGGAAAAGAAAATTGACAACAGGCGAAAAATCCCTATAATATGATATGACCCGCCGGATAGGGCCCGACCCCTGTCTGGCGGAGCGTAGGAAATTGCGGGGTGCTGCCTATGACGAGACAAGAGAACATGCGCTGCTACCGCGCGGGGATGCGGGACGGGCTGCCCATCGCCCTGGGCTATTTTGCCGTTGCTTTCGCCCTGGGCATCGCGGCGAAAAACGCCGGCTTTTCCGCCCTCCAGGCCCTGGTGGCCAGCCTCACCAACAACGCCTCCGCCGGGGAGTACGCCGCCTTCAGCCTCATCGCCGCCGGGGCTGGGTATTTGGAGGTGGCGGTGATGACCCTGGTGGCCAACGCCCGTTACCTCCTCATGTCCTGCTCCCTCAGCCAGAAGCTCTCGCCCGAGACGCCCCTGCGCCACCGGCTCATCATCGGCTACGACGTCACCGACGAGATCTTCGGCATCTCCATCGCCCGCATCGGCTACCTCAACCCCTGGTACACCTACGGGGCCATGACGGTGTGCATCCCCGGCTGGGGCAGCGGCACCTTCCTGGGGGTGCTGATGGGCAACATCCTGCCCCTGCGGGCGGTGAGCGCCCTCAGCGTGGGGCTTTACGGCATGTTCCTGGCCATCATCATCCCCCCGGCCAGGAAAAACCGGGTGATCCTGGCCCTGGTGGCCATCAGCTTTGCCGCCAGCTACGCCGCCAGCCGCCTGGCGGTCTTTGCCGGGATCTCCTCCGGCGTCAAGACCATTGTGCTGACGGTGGTCATCGCCCTGGCGGCGGCGGTCCTGTTTCCGGTGAAGGAGGAGGGAGAAGGCCATGGAGCATAACATCTGGCTGTACATCCTGGTAATGGCGGGGGTGTCCTACCTCATCCGGGTGGCCCCCCTGGTGCTGATCCGCCGGGAGATCACCAACCGCACCATCCGCTCCTTCCTCTACTACGTCCCTTATGTGACGCTGGCGGTGATGACCTTCCCCGCCATTGTGGACGCCACCCAGAGCACCTGGTCCGGCCTTGCGGCCCTGGTGGCGGGGATCGCCCTGGCGTGGCTGGGCTGCGGGCTGTTCCCGGTGGCGGTGCTCTGCTGCCTGGTGGTGCTGGCGGCGGAATTCCTCCTGGTGTAACCGCCCGGCGCGAAAAAGGGCCGCCTGCCGCGGCTGCGGCGGGCGGCGGAATCTCCCCTTGCATTGCGGGCGCTTTCCTGCTATAATCGACATGAAAAACAAAAATGCGGCAGCTTGCGGGTGCTGGAACCACCCGCAAGCCTATGCAGGTGGCAGCTCACCTACACAACGGCCGAAAGGCCGCACCGCATGAAATATGATACGACATTCCGGCCTTTTTGTAAAGGGCGGCTTTTGCTGTTATTGTTTCATGTCCGTGTTGCATAAGAAGTCTCTTCTTACGCTGTGTGGGGGTGACCCCGCCCGGCGTTTTTGTTTTTCACCCGCCGCCTTGGGGGCCTGTGCCCCCGGGGCCGGTGCGGTGAAAACCACGGGAATCGGCTGGCGTCTGTCAGCCGGCTGGCGCGCCGGTGGGCGCGGGAAGAGGTGACGGCCATGAACGCCATGAAACAAGAACCCCTGCTGGAATGGATCTCCGCCCGCGCCGGGTGCAGCTACCTGTCTGACCTGCGCTTTCTCCCGGCGGAGCGGCGGGGACGCCTGGCCCGGGAGCTGGAGGCGCTCCCCCTCTCCGCCTACCCCCTAAGAAGCTGGAATGACGCCCTGGTGTATATCACCGACGCCCCGCCGGAACGGACGGCCCAGGCCGCCAAGGAACAGCTGGTCCTGCTCCTCTCCCAGCCCCCGGCGAAGTAAGCCCGGGGCGTGCCCCCTAATCAAAGCAGCCGCGTTTCCACGGGAAACGCGGCTGCTTTTTCTTCCGGCCTACGCGGGCTTGAAATCGTGGGCGTCCCGGAGGACCATGTCCTTCACCTTCATGAGGCGGGTGATGTTGGCCCGCTCGTTCTCATCCAGCTTCATGGTGATATACTTGATCTTCTCCTGCATCTCCGGGATCATCACATACTCCAGGGCATTCACCCGGCGGCGGGTCTTCTCGATGTCCTGGGCCAGCAGCTGCATGGTCTTCTCCACCTCCGCCAGCTCCAGCATATCCGTGAAGACCCGGCTGAGGGCCTCCAGGGCCGCATCCAGCTCGCCGCTGGTCTGGGCAAAGCCGTAGGGATAGATCTCCGAGGGATCCTCGTTTTTGGTGTGGAAGGTGTACACCGGGACGTTGACGGACATGACGTTGCGGTAGGTCATCTCCAGCTCCACGCTCTGCTTGGGGTAGAGGAGGGCCTGCTCCAGCATCTCCGGGGACATGATGGCGCTGGCCACGGTGAGGGCGGCGTTGGCCTCCTCCAGGCCCGCCTCCACCTTGGCGCGGAGGGCCCGGTTTTTCCGCACGATCTCCAGGAACTGTTTCATCAGCTCGTCCCGCTTGTCCTTCAGCAGCTTGTGGCCCCGGGTGGCGGTCTTCAGCCGCCCCTTCAGCCGCGTCAGCTCCATCCGGGTGGGGTTTATGGTCGCAGTGGGCATGATCGGTCACCTCGTTTCAAACGGACTTAGGCGCCGCGGCGCTAGCCCAGGATCAGAATGGAGTAGTTGGGTATTAGGGAGATTAGGGCGAAGACCAGGAAGGAGACCGCCAGCAGGTTGAACAGCCGGCAGAGCGCCCGGTTCAGCGCGTATCGCAGCATGGCTCCGCCCCCCTCTCACGCCTGCTCCTTGGGAAGGTACTTGTCGATCATGTCCTCCTTGATGCGCTTGAGCTCGCCCCTGGGCAGGATCTTCAGCAGCTGCCAGCCCAGGTCCAGCGTCTCCTCGATGGAGCGGTTCTCCTCAAAGCCCTGGCTCACATACCGCTTTTCAAACTCGTCGGCAAACTTGGCGTACAAGAGGTCCG
>CALWXD010000064.1 GCA_944385425.1 uncultured Oscillospiraceae bacterium
GAGGAGATGGAGGAGGTCCACTTCGGCGGCACGCTGCGGGAGTTCTGGGACGACGGGTATCTCCATGTGGTCAACGAGGGGTATACCCGGGTGCTGGCGGTGCCCTGCGATATGGAGATCTCCGGCTACGGCACCAAGCACACCAACACCCTGCGCCTGTGGGACGCCAAGAGCCCCAAGCCCATCGACATGGCCCTTTTCAACAAGGGCGACTACGTCCAGGCCAGCGAGGAGTCGGCCATGGCCGAGGCCATCGCCAAGGTGCTCTACCCCGAGGACAACCACTATGAGGGCAAGAGCCTGCGCCTCAAGCAGCAGTACTTCTTTGTCTCCGCCACGGTGCAGTCCATCGTCCGCAAGCACATCCGGGCCTACGGAAAGCTCAACAATTTCCACGAGAAGAACGTCATCCAGATCAACGACACCCACCCGGCCCTGGTGATCCCGGAGCTGATGCGCATCCTTATCGACGACGCGGGTCTCAGCTGGGACGAGGCGTGGCACATCACGGTGAACTCCGTGGCCTACACCAACCACACCGTCATGGCCGAGGCGCTGGAGCGCTGGCCCCAGAACCTGATGGAGAGCCTCCTGCCCCGGATCTGGCAGATCCTCATGGAGATCGCCCACCGCTGGCAGAAACGGGTGGAGGACTTCTACCACGACGACAACAAGGTCCGGGAGATGGCGGTGATCTGGGACGGGGAGGTCCGCATGGCCAACCTCTGCATCGCCGGGGGCATGAAGGTCAACGGCGTCTCCGCCCTCCACAGCCAGATCCTCAAGGACGACGTGTTCCACAGCGCCTATGTGATGGAGCCGGACAAGTTCACCAACGTCACCAACGGCATCGACCACCGCCGCTGGCTCAGCGAGATCAACCCCGGCCTTGACCGGCTGATCCGTGAGCTTGCCGGGGGCGACAGCTACCTCCTAAAGCCGGAGGCGATGGAGAAGCTGGACCAGTACGCCGGCGACGCCGCCGTGCTGGAGCGGCTGGCCGCCATCAAGAAGGAGAACAAGGCCCGCTTTGCCAAGTACGCCAAGCGGGAGCAGGGGGTGGTGCTGAACACCGACGCCATCTTTGACGTGCAGGTCAAGCGCCTCCACGAGTACAAGCGGCAGCTGCTCAACGCCATGCACATCATCCACCTCTACCAGCTGCTGCAGGACAACCCCAACATGGATTTCCACCCCCACGTCTTCCTCTTCGGGGCCAAGGCCGCCCCGGGGTACGCCGTGGCCAAGCGGATCATCCACCTCATCAACTCCATGGCAAGCCGGATCAACAGCGACCCCATCTGCAAGGATAAGCTCCAGGTGGTGTTCCTGGAGAACTACCGGGTGTCCCTGGCCGAGCAGCTGATGCCCGCCAGCGAGGTGAGCCAGCAGATCTCCACCGCCGGCAAGGAGGCCAGCGGCACCGGCAACATGAAATTCATGATGAACGGCGCGCTGACCGTGGGCACCCTGGACGGGGCCAACGTGGAGATGCACCAGGTGCTGGGGGATGAGAACATGTTCCTCTTCGGTCTGAAGACGCCGGAGGTGGCGGAGATGCGCCGCAGCGGCTACAACCCCTACCGCCTGTACAGCCGGGATCCGGTGATCCACCGGGTGCTGGACCAGCTCACCGCCGGCTTTGGCGACGGCGTCAGCTACCAGGACCTCCACGAGCGGCTCCTCTTCGGCAACGGCGGCACGCCCGATGAGTATATGCTCCTGGCGGACTTCGCCTCCTACTGCGAGGCGGAGCAGCGGATGGTCCGCACCTACGCCGACCAGAAGAAATGGAACGAGATGAGCCTGCACAACATCGCCCGCAGCGGCATCTTTGCCGCCGACCGGGCCATCCGGGACTACGCCGAGGAGATCTGGCACGTCCCCTATAAGAAACTGTAAAGAAGAAAAGAGCGGAGGAGCCGGGAAACCTTTCCCGGCTCCTCTCTTTTGTCCGGGGCGGGAAATGAGAAAAATTTCATCGCCCTGGGATTTTTCCTGCCCCTGCGGCGTACTCCTGATGAAAGCGCTTTCCAAACACAAAACCGATGGGAGGTGATATCCCTTGCGAGAGGAAGAATTTGCCAAGGCCCTGGAGCTGTGGGGGGACACGGTTTTCCGCGTGGCCTACAGCTATCTCAAAAACCGCGCCGACGCGGAGGATGTGATGCAGGAGACATTCCTGAAACTCTACCGGGAGCAGCCGGCCTTTGAAAGCGGGGAGCACCAGCGGCGATGGCTGATCCGGGTGGCGGTGAACGAGGCCAAGTCCCTGCTGCGCTCGGCCTGGTTTCGCCGGACCGTCCCCCTGGAGGAGCGGCTGGACGCGCCGGTCTTTGACCGGCCGGAGCAGAGCGAGCTCTTTGACCAGGTGATGGCTCTGCCCAAGCAGTACCGGCTGGTGATCTATCTCTACTACTACGAGGGCTACCAGGCAAAGGAGATCGGGCAGCTGCTGCGGACAAACCTCTCCACGGTGCAGACCCGGCTGATGCGCGCCAGAGGGCTGCTGCAGAAATCATTGAAGGAGGCATGGAGCCGTGATGGATAAGCATTTGTTTCAAGAGACCTTTTCCCAACTGCAGGCCTCCGAGGAGGCAAAACAGGAGGTTTTGACAATGGTGCAGGAGAACAGAAAGCAGAAGAGGAGACTGACCGGCGCGGCCCGGGCGGCGTCTATCGCCGCAGCGGTGATGCTGGCGCTGGGCGTTACCGCAGGAGCCGCCAATGCGGTCACAGACGGGGGGCTTTTCACCCTCCTCTCCACCGCGTGGCACGACGAGGTGAAGACGGTGTACACGGACGAGGCGGGGAATACCTACGCCGTCTACGACCTGCAGGGGGACGTGGAGGAGCGGGACGGCCGGCTGTTCCTGGTTGTGGGCGAGGAAGAGATCGACATCACGGACGCCCTGGAGACAGAGGGCAGCTATCGATATGAGGCGGAGCGGGACGGCATCTCCGTGGTGATAGAGGTCAGCGGCAGCCCGGAGGAGTGGACCTGCGTCAACATCTGCGTTGCCGACGGGATGACCTACAGCAGCACCGTCAGCAGCGATGATGAGCTGTACGCCGGGGAGATCGATGCCCCGGCGGGGAGCGAGGCTCTTCTGGTGCAGCCAAAGGATGGCCGGACGACGGACAAAAGCTGAGCCGCGGCGTACTGTTTCCAGCAGAAACATAGAGCACAAGCGCGGCCGGGAGACCCCCGCCTGTCATGGGACAGCGCCCTGCTGACCCCCTGGTCCATTCAAAATAAGCGGCTCCAGCCTGATGGGCTGGAGCCGTTTGCCCGTTCATTACAAAAAGTTACAGTTCTGGAAAGAAAGGAACACGGCCGCCGCCTCTCCCGTCTAAGAAAACAGATCGGGCTTGTACCCATTGGACAGAGTATGGTAGAATAGTCAAAATATGGTCTGCGATGACTTGGCCCGCAAGGATGCCGCCGCCCCTGCCGTCTTCCGGCGGGCGGGGCTGTGGGAGTGGATGAAAGGAGAGATCTGGATGAAACGCTGGATGCTGGTGCTGCTGACTTTGGTGCTGGCCCTCGCTCTGTGCGCGTGCACAACCGGGGAACAGGAAAACGGCGGAAACGCAGGCGATGAGCAGCCGGAAACAGGGGACGCCGCCAATGACCCGGTTGAGGACGGCGGAGCCGATCAGGACGAGACAGCCCGGCCCATCTACTACTTTGTGGAGGGCCAGCTGGTGGGCAGCTGGGAGGACGGGAAATGGGTCAGCGCGGCGCCCCTGGGCAGCTGGGAGGGCGCTGAGGAATGGGTCAGCGCCGGGGACGGGGCGGACCGGACCTTCACCGTGGCGGAGATCCTGGCCATGGAGGGCTGCTATGTCTACGACCTGGAGATGAACCCCACGGTGCTCCTGCAGTGCGAGTTCCCCACCTACAGCGACGGGCCTGGGGGCTTTCTGGATGCGTATGAGCGGGAGCCCAGCGTGTCGGAGCTGCTGGACCCCTACGCCGCCTATGTGCCTGAGGAGTCCTACCAGAATCGGGTATTCTCCCTGCCAACTGTGTTGGAGGGGGAGGCGGCGGAGCTGGCGGTCCCCAACTACTCCTTCAACGTTTTCTTCGGCGGGCAGATCTGGAAACTGGCGGCCTCCCAGCCGGTGGCGTGGCTGAATGGGTCCTGGGACGTGGAGGACTGGGGCGACGACGTCAACGACCTCAGCGCCCAGCGCGCCGCGGCGGAGGCCTATCTCCGGGAGCGGGGCCTGACGACGGAGGGCTATGACTGGAACGTGTTCCAGGGGGACTTGAACAGCGACGGGATGGATGAGTATGTCCTCATGGTGAACAGCCCCCGGGATGATGCGCTGGGGTTCTGGTCCGCCGATGGGGAAGACCCCTACGCCATCGTCCTGGTCTACTACCCCGACGGCACAGTAGAGACGGTCTACGAGCGGACCATCCCCTATACCGAGGACGCTACCGAGCTGTTTTCCATCCATCTCGCTGCGGCGGCGGACCTCAACGGCGACGGCTCGGCGGAGCTGTGCCTGCGGGATGTCCGCTGGGAGTGGGGGTTTTTCTATGTGATGGAGCGGCAGGCGGACGGCAGCTGGCAGCGGGTCCTCCAGGCGGATAACGGCATGTAAATGAATATCGCGAATAACGAAGGGCCAGCCCTCTCCCGCGGGAGAGGGCTGGCCCCTTTTCGATGGATTTAGATGCGGTAGGTCCCGTCCCCGCCGCAGCGGTAGGCGGCGCTGTAGAAGGCGGCGACAGCCCGGATCAAGTAGTCCGTATCGGCGGCGCCGGCGGTCTCGTACACCGAGTGCATGGCCAGCTGGGGAAGGCCGATGTCCACTGTGGGCAGGGATACATGGGTGTTGGCGATGTTGCCCAGGGTGGAGCCGCCGGGGAGGTCGGAGCGGTTGGTGAGGTACTGCACCGGCACCCCCGCCCGGCGGCAGAGCTCGGCGAAGAGGGCGGCGGAGAGGCCGTCGGTGGCGTAGCGCTGGCTGGCGGTGCGCTTGATGACCACGCCGCCGTTGAGCCGGGGGCGGTTGCCCGCGTCGGCATACTCCGGGTGGTTGGGATGGACGGCGTGGGCATTGTCGGCGGAGAGCATGAGGCTGGCCGCCACCGTGGGGGCCAGCTCCCGGCCCGCGGCGGCGCAGACGCGGCGGAGCACGTCGGAGAGGAAGGTGCCGTCGGCCCCCTGCTTGGTGGCGCTGCCCACCTCCTCGTTGTCAAAGACGGCGTAGAGGGGCAGGCACCCCTGCTCCCTGCCCTGGAGGAACCCCTCCAGGCAGCCGAAGGCGCACTGGAGGTCATCAAGCCTGGGGGCGGCGATGAACTCCCCCTTGGCCCCCAGGACGGTCCCCGGCTGGCGGAGGTAGAGGAAGAGCTCTGTGGAGAGGAGGTCCGCCTCCGCCACGCCGGCGGCCTGGGACGCCAGCTGCTTCAGCGTACCCCTGGCGTCCCCCTGCCCCAGGAGGGGGATTAGGTCCGTCCTGGGATCCAGGGCCGCGCCCTTGTTGGCCTCCCGGTTCAGATGGATGGCCACGCTGGGGATCACCAGCAGATCCCGGTCCAGGTCCACCAGCCGGGCGGCCACGGCCCCCTCCTCCAGGCGTACCACCACCCGCCCCGCAAGGGAGAGGGGGCGGTCCAGCCAGGGGGCCATCAGCATGCCGCCGTAGGGGTCGGTGTTGAGGCGGAGGTAGTCCTCCGGCCCGTGGAGCTCCCCGTTCTCCTTCACCTGGAAGGTGGGGCTGTCGCTGTGGGCGGCGGTGAGGAGAAAGCCGCGCCACGCCGCCTCCGGCAGGCGGAAGGCGATGAGGGAGGAGCCGTTGCGGGTGACAAAGTAGGACCCGCCGGGCCGCAGCTGCCAGGCGGCGGTCTCCAGAAGGGGAACGTAGCCCGCCGCCGTCAGGCGCTGGGCGATGGTCTGCACCACATGGAAGGGGCTGGGGCTGCGGCGGATAAAGTCGAAGAGGCGGCGGTTGGTGTCGGACATAGGGAGACCTCCTTAAAGCTTGGTGGGGCGCTCTCCCCGCTATCTTATCACAACCGCCGGCGGTTATCCAGCCCCTCTTAAAAAAACGGCCCTTGCCGCCCCGGGGCAAAAAAGCCGCGCCCCGATGAGGGGCGCGGTCTGTGGGGAACCGCCGTCAGCCGGCGGCGACACTGCCGAAGAAGTAGTTGCCCATGGCGTCCCGGTAGAGACCGGTGAGGCTGTCGGCCAGCTGGGAGACGGTGCCGTAATAGAAGAGGGGCACCACGCAGTGGGCGTCCAGCAGCAGCTCCTCCGCGTCGTGGAGGCAGGCCTCCCGGGCGGAGAGGGAGGCGGTGATGTCCACCACATGGAGCAGCAGGTCATAGGCCTGGTCCTCGTACTGGACCAGGTTGCCCGCGGCGGCGCTGACGGTGGAGCGCCAGCGGCGGAGGAAGGCGGTGGCGTCGTCATAGGCGGCGTCAAACCGGAAGGCGCCCATGGTGTAGGTGCCGGCCAGCAGCTGCTCCCGCAGCTCCGCCTCCGTGCAGGGACGCGGCGTCACCGTGACGCCCAGCACCTCCTGCCAGACCCCCTGGAGATAGGCGGCTGCGGCCCGGTTTTCCGGCGTGTCCTCATAGAGATATTCCATTTCCGGCAAACCGCTGCCCCCGGGGTAGCCTGCCTGGGAGAGGAGACTGGCGGCCTGTGCGGCCCGCTCCTCCGCCGTCGGGGTGGCGCCGTCCGCGGCGGCCAGGGCGTCCCCCACAGAGCGGTAGTCCCAGTAGCTCCCGGCCTCCTCCATCCCGGCATCCTCCGCCGCGCCCGCCTCGGACTGGTCGGGCTCCTCCTCCGGCGCGGCGTCCCACTGGTCGTCCCGGTTGGTGATGCCGTGGGGCACAAACCCGGTGGCGGCGGACACGGTGGGGTTCGCCACGGCGGCGGCCAGGGCCTCCTGATCCACCGCCAGGGCAAAGGCCTCCCGCACCAGCGCGTCGGAGAAGGGCTCGGCCGCGGTGTTCAGCAGCAGGGTATAGGTGGAGGGGACAGGCTCGACGGCGAGGGCGCCCGCCTCGTTGAGGGCGGCGACGGCCTCACCCGGAAGGTCCGCGGCAAAGTCCGCCTCACCGCTGGCGAGGGACTCGTAGTCCTCCGTGCTGCCCTCCGACCAGAGGAAGGTGATGGTGTCCGGCCCGGGGGTGACCTGGTCATAGTAGGTCTCGCTGCGCTCCAGCACCGCGGAGGCGCCGTCCAGGGAGCGGAGGGTGTAGGGCCCGTTGGTGACAAGCTGGCCCACCGGCCCGTCGTACTGCCCCTCCAGGTCCTGCCGCACCGGCATGGTCAACGCGCCGGCGCAGAAGAGATCCAGAAAATAGGCGCAGGGGCTGGTGAGGGTGATGACCAGCGTGCTGTCCCCCTGGGCGGCCACGCCGGTGAGCAGGGAGCCGTCCTTCGCCTGGACGGCCTGGGGATACCCCTCCACCATATTGGCCCGGGCCAGGGCGGCCGGCGGCGTCTCCAGGGAGAACAGCCGCTGCCAGGCGTAGACAAAGTCCTGGGCGGTCACGCTCTCCCCGTCGGACCAGCGGGCGCCGCTGCGGAGGGTAAAGGTGTAGACCACCGAGCCGTTGGGCTGCTCCTGGAGGTTGTAGCTCTGGGCCATGCCCTCTGTCAGCACGGCGTGGCCGGAGCCGTCGTCCGTCCACTTGAGGAGGTTTTCATACAGGTGGAGGTACAGCCCGTCGCCGCCGTCCCCCGGGGCGTCCGCGGGGTCCAGGCTGGACTGGGGGGAGAGGGCGCGGACGGTGAGGGACAGCCCGCCGCCGTCCCCGCCGTCCTCCTCCTCCCCGGCGCAGCCTGTGGCCAGGGTGAGAAGCAGCGCGGCGGCGCAGAGGATGGAAAGCCACCGCCTGCCGCGCAACGGCGGGGCAGAAGGGCTGTGTGCCGCCTGGGGCGGCACGGTACGCAATTTCATGCTTTTCTCTCCTTTTCAAGCGAAAACCGGCAGTTTCCGCATGTCAGCTGGCCACTATCATAGCATGTTTTCCGCGGGATGTAAAGGCGGTTGAGAAAAAAGTTACAAAATGTTACAAATTTAGGCACATGCGGGAGAAGAAAACGCCCCGGGCAGGGAGATGCCGGGGCGCTTCCGATGTTGTGCGGCGGCCCGGGCGGCTAGCGCAGCATTTCCCGGGCAAAGGCGGCGGCCCGCCCCTCCACCCCCGGGGAGCGGAGGAGGCTGCCGGCGTCGTTGGCGGTCTCCAGCAGGGCGAACCGGGGCGGGAGGAAAAAGCTCTTGTTCATATTGAGGGCGCTGAGCAGCTGCTGGGCCACCAGATCGCCCCCGGAGTAGCCGGACACCACCAGGCCGTACAGCCGCTTTTCGTAAAAGCGGGTCTGGCGGAAGAGGGCGGTGAGGCGGTTGATGCAGGCGGTGAGGTTTGCCGAGAGGGCGTCGTTGTAGTTGGCGCAGAGCATCACCAGCGCGTCGCTGCGGCGGATGGCGGGGAACACCTCCTCCACCATGACGCCGCCGTAGAAACAGCCCCCCTGGTCGCCGAAGTGGCGGCAGGTGGTGTAGGTGCAGCCCACGCAGTCGGCCACCGCGCCGTTTAAGAGGCAGTACTCCTCCGTCTCCACCCCCGTGAGCCCCCGCTTCACCAGATCCCAGAGGGCCAGGGTGTTGGAGGTCTTCCGGGCGGAGGCGTGGACCACCGTGAGGCGGCGGAGGGGGCTGGGCCCCTGCCAGGCCGCCAGGCGGTCCACCAGCTCCCGGATGGCCATGGCGCAGGCGGTCTTCACGTCGGTGCCGTGGATCTCCGCCTGGGTGTGGAAGTTCCGGAGGGAGCCGGTGATCTCCACCAGGGGCCGGCCCAGGAAGGCGCAGCCTGCCATGTTGGCGGCAAGGGCCAGGGTGCGGGCGATGGACTTGGTGTACAGCTCCCCGTGGCCGGAGACCACCAGCGCCCCGGTGCAGCCGTCCAGAAGGCCCGGCGCGCCCCGCAGCTGCCGCAGCATACGGTAGTACCCCTCGTTGCAGCCGCACTCGTCCAGCGCCACGGCAAAGAGCACCTTGCCCGAGAGGCCCTCTAGGCGGTCCGTGACAGAATACCCGGCGGGGAGAGCCGGCTCCAGCCGGGCCATGAGGGCGGCGCTGTCGCCGTTTTCCGGCAGAACCACCGTAATGGACATGCACATCTCTCCTTCTCTAAAAAGGCTGGCGGCCCGGTCAGATGCGGGCCAAAAGGGCGGCGGTGCGCTCCAGGCGGCGGAAGAGGGGGTCCGGCAGGGGCAGCTGCTCCACCGCCGGCCCCGCCGGGGTGAGACGGTTTTTCGCCCCCAGGAAAATCCCCCCCAGATACTGGGAGGAGCAGTGCCACCCGCCCCTTAGGCACAGCAGCACCGACAGCGCCCCGGAGCTGAGGGCGGGGGCCACATAGGGCTTAAAGCCCAGGCCCCGCAGCTCCAAGTTGGCCTGGAGGGTTTTGGCGGTCAATTCCTGGGAGAGGGCGTCGTCATAGTGTTTGATGGAGTTTGCGATAATCAATCCCTCACCATGGGGGCCGAAGGCGCGGCCCTCCGTGAGGAAGGAGGCGAACCGGGGATCTTTTCCGGCGTAGTAGGCGGCCCGGGCGTTCATCACCCCCAGGCCAAAGCCCTTCACCTGGTGGGAGAGGAGGCCCTGGAAATCCGACTGCCCCTCCTCCCCCCGGTTGCTCTCCAGGAGGGCGGCGCGGCAGAGGGGGTCCACCGGGTCGCTGACCACGCAGAAGAGCCCCTTGAAACGGGCTTTCCGGGCCATCCAGGCGTACTGGACCACCAGCTCCCGGTTCAGCTCGTACTGGGCCATCCGCACGTCGCCGGTTTTCACCGCCGTGTCCGGCACAAACCGGGAGGCGCAGAAGAGGAACACGTCGCAGTCAAAGAGCCGCTCCTGCTCCACGATCTCCACCGGCGGCAGGGCGCCGTAGTCCCAGGGCCAGGCGATCTGGTTCATCTCAAATTCCCAGCGCCGGGCGGTCTCCGGCCGCACGTCGCAGATACCCACGGCGGAGAGCACGTCGCCCCCCAGCAGGCGCAGCCCCGTGAGGAGGGTGCTGCCCACATCCCCCAGGGCCAGCAGGTGCAGCCGCTTTTTCCCCGCCGGCAGCAGCGGCCCCAGCAGCTCCTCCCACCGGGGGTGGCTGTAGTTTACCCCCCGGACCCGGCCCGCGGCAATGGCCGCCGCCAGCTCCGGGGCAATGGCGGGGGGCGGGGGCAGGCGGCCGCTGTCCAGGGTCTCCGGCCCCTCCCGGTCCGTCAGCAGGCTGGGGTGGGTGACGGCAAAGCAGTCCCGCCCGGCGAGGGGCGGACGGCGGAAGAGATAATAGACCATCCCCTCCGGCGGCAGGGCGGGGACCTCCCGGAAGGGGAGGTCCGGCAGATGGGAGCAAAACGTGTAGGACTGATACTGATAATACTTCATCACAAACTCACTTTCCCGACGCGCCGCCGATGACGATGCGCACCGTGGACTGCAGCCGCCGCAGCATCTCCAGGTCGTTTTCCAGATAGGTGGAGGCGGCGCGGCTGGGGTCGTAGGTCATGCAGCTGCCCTTGTCCGGGCAGAGGGGGAAGAGGACGGCCTCGCTGAGGCGGTTGAGGGTCAGGTTCCTGGCGTAGAGGGAGCGGTACTCCGACTCCAGGGCCAGCAGGATGTCCCTGGCGTTCTCCAGGCAGCACAGGGACAGCTCATAGGTGGACCCGTCGGCGCAGTCCTCGGTGTAGTCCGGCGCGGCGTAGGGGAAGATGCGGTTGATGGCCGGGCGCAGCCCCCCCACCAGGTTCCCCGTGCGGCGGACGGTGTCCCCGCCGATGAAGGGGTAGAGGGTGGACTCCACAAAACGCATGCGCAGGTTGGGCAGGTAGTAGATGCTGTCCACCGGGCAGCTGAGCTGCTCCATGATGTCCCGGCCCATGCCGGTGAGATAGCCCACCAGCACCTGGCGGATGGGGATCCCGTTCTCCCGGAACAGGGGGACCACCCGCTTGACCCGCTTGCCGTCGTGGAGCATGTCGTCCACCAGGATGGCGGGCCGGTCAAAGGAGCGGATGGCGCGGACCTGGTATTCCAGGGGGGAGTAGCCGGTGAAGGCCTCGATGGAGAAGGAGGAGAGGTCCGTCTCATAGACCTTGTCGGTGTGGAGGGTCTTGGTGACGGTGTTGGGCACCACGGCCCCCCGGAGGATCTTGCCGAAGGGGACGCAGATGTTCTCCCCCAGCACCCGGGGCTTTGCGGGGACGGCGCTGACGCCGTTGCAGGCGGCGATCTGCCCCACCATCCGCCGGTGGAGGGTGGTGGCGGAGATGGAGAGCACCAGGTTCCCCGGGTAGAGGCCGGTCAGCGTCTTCTGCAGCCGCCGGTGGGCGGCGGAGAGGACCCGGCGGATGCGGATGCTGTCCACCAGGGGGGGCTTGATGACAGTGTCCAGGTTGCGGGTGAGGACGATGGGGTTGCGCATGTCCACCACCAGCAGCTCCCGCGCCAGGTGGGCGGCGGGGGCGGGGACAAAGCCCTGCAGCGCCAGCACCTCCCGCACATAGCCGGGCAGGCTCCCCAGCAGGGGGTCGTAGAAGGCGAAGGTGTACTCCTGCCGGAGGGCGTAGGTCAGCGCCTCGGTGAGGAGCAGCTGGGTGTACTCGTGCTGGTCCGGCCCGTGGGGGACGAAGATCCCCGAGAGCACCATGGCCTTGCCGCCGCCGTTTTGCCGCACATAGGCGGACAGGCGGGTGTCCCCCAGGCGGGAGAAGAGCTCCCGGGAGTCCAGGCACTTGAGGCAGGCAAAGCCCTTGATGGTCTTGCTCCGCTCCCGCCGAAGGACGATGACGGTGTCCCCCTGGCGGTGGAGGGCCTCCAGGATCTCCTGGGCGCTCGCGCGGTGGGAGAGGGGGCCGGAGGAGAGGGACCGCCACAGCTGCACGTCCAGCTCCTTATGGACGCGGAAGGACAGCTCCTCCGTCTCCAGCACCGGCTTGTTGGGCGGGTCCCGAAGATAGAGGTTGTGGCGGTAGATATACTCCTGGGCCACCGGGTCGATGAGGTTGGAGACGTCCCGGTTGGCGTCGATGGCGTCCCGGATGCGGGAGGAGCTGATGTCCTCCAGGTGGGCGGGGAGGGACAGCTCCACCACCGGGGCGGAGAAGATGCTGAGGTCCGGCCTGGGGCCGGCCTGCCCCTGGCGGCGGAAGATGATGTGGGGGAAGGTATAGATGGCGTCCGGCGAGGGGGGCATGCGGTAGGAGGAGGCGCCGGCGATGACGTCGCTGCCCGCTACCAGGTAGACCTCCCGGCCGGGGAAGGCCGCCCGCAGCCGCCTTAGGTCCGCCACGTTGGCGATATTCACCGGGAAGTCCTCCGGGAAGAGGTGGACGTGGAAGAGGTCCGCGGTGGACAGGGCCGCGATCCGCCGGCGGACGCGGTGGGGCTGGGTCTTTTTCGACCAGCTGAACTCGTCGATGGCCAGCATCACCTCAAAGCCCCGGTCCCGGATGGAGCGGACGATCTCCTTGTGGGAGAGGGTGAAGGGGTCAAAGGTGCCGGGGAAGAAGGCCACGCGCTCCCGCTCCTGCAGCTGGAAGGGGCCCCGCTGCAGCTCCTGGGCGGTGACAAAGCGGTAGATGCGGCTGAGGGCGGCGGCCCGGTAGAAGAAGGTTAGGTCGTCCCCCTCGTCCTCGTGGAGGAAGAAGAGGACCTTTTTGGCCGCCAGGGTGAAGGCACGGCGTTTCTCGTGGCCGCCCAGGCGCGCTGAGCCGAAGACCTTGTCCCCCAGCACCAGCAGCGCCTCGTGGCACACCTCGCTGCGGAAGGCGGCCAGGCCCTTGAGCAGCATGCCCAAAAGCCGCTCCCGCCGGTGGCGGAAGGCCTCGTCCGCCTCCGGGAACCGCTCCCGGTAGGCGTCATACTGCTCGTAGAGCACCCCCACGGTGGACACGGCGCTGGCTGCGATGGAGCTGTTGGGGCTGCAGAGGGACTCCTCCAGCTCCCAAAGCCGCTCCTCCAGCAGAGCGGGGGGCAGGTACAGGCACAGCTGCCCCAGGAAGTCCGGGATATACTTGCTGAACTCCTGCTGCCCGGTCTGGAGCCCCCGGTACAGCTCCACGGCGATCTCGTTGCGCTGGTCGTGGCTGAGGAGGGGGGTGATCCGCAGCAGGGCGGCCCCGGCGGAGAGACGGACCGTCACCTGCTCGCTGACCATGAGGAGGTTGGAGAGGTGGGTAGCGATGTGGAGCAGGTGGTAGCTGTGGTCCAGCCGGGCGAACTCCTGGAGGATGGCGATGTTGATCTTCTTCAGCACCCAGGGGGTGGCGGCCTTCAGGTTTTCCAGGAACATGTCGGAGATGTCGTCCTCCTCCAGGGCGGCCACCACGTCGTCCCCCGGCTCCCCCAGCCACTGGGCCAGCACCTGCCGGCGGAGGAGGGAGAGGCTGACGCTGTCCCCGACGGGCAGCTGGCTCAGCGTCTCCACCGCGCTGGCGGGGGCGGCGCCCTGCCGGGCCAAAAGGCGCATCAGATCCAGCGCCGCCACCCGGATGCTCAGATCCTCCCGGGCCTTCAGCGTGTCGGCAAAGCCCCACAAAAGCGCCAGCTGCTCCGGGCCGTAGGCCTCCAGGGGCAGGGCGCCGGCAGCGTCCAGCAGGGTGAAGGCCGTGCTGTCGTCCAGGTCCTGCCCGCGGTCATAGAAGGTGAGGAACATCTCCAGGAAGGCGCTCCGCCGCTCCGCCGCGCAGTGCTCCAGCAGGGAGGACATGACCATCTTCAGCGTGTAGTGGAGCCAGCGGCGGTGCTGCAGCAGCAGCTTGTGGTCCGGGGTGAGGATGCGCTGGACATACTGCCGGGCAAGGCTGAGGTCGGTGACCGCCTCCGGGTCCGGGACATGGTGGG
This sequence comes from uncultured Oscillospiraceae bacterium, assembly GCA_944385425.1. Classification (GTDB taxonomy): domain Bacteria; phylum Bacillota; class Clostridia; order Oscillospirales; family Oscillospiraceae; genus CAJFPI01. The sequence goes on from CALWXD010000064.1 coordinate 13,882, forward strand.
CCGGGACCTCCTTGACATAGCCGGCGTGGAAGTTGGCGATGATGTCCCCCATCAGATGGGCGGCCTGGCGGCGGATGTCGCCCTCCCGGTGCATCAGCTGCTCATAGAGCAGGGAGAGCATCAGCTGCTTTTGCTCCTGGTTGAGGTAGATGGAGTAGGTCTCAAAGATGCTGAGATAGGCCCGCAGGCGTTTCCAGTTGGTCTCGCCCCGGGCGTCCTCCAGGATGGAGGCAAAGCTGCGCTGGCTGCTGAGGCGGTGCATGAGCAGCAGGTTGTGCTCCACGCCGTCCTCCTTCAGCGCCGCCACCACCTCGCCGCTGCCCATGAGGGAGATGTCCTTTTTCTCCGCCGCCGGCAGGACGCGGCCCCGCAGCTCGGTGTCCACCCCCCGGTGGATGAGGTACTGCTCGAAGTTGTGGAGCTTTTCGTAGACATAGGTGTAGCGGCTGCGCTTTTTCTCGTCCACGTTGTCCAGCTTGCTGAGGATGATGTCAAAGGAGTCCTTCAGGGAGTAGATCCGGTTGATCTCCTCCCCGCGGGGCCCCCGCTCCTGCTTGACGCGGAAGTCCGCATAGATGAGGAGCAGGGACTCCGCCGACAGGTTCTCCAGCTCCAGATCCCACACCGAGTGGTTCACGGCGATGTGGCCGATGCTCTCCAGCTTGTGGCGCTGGAACCACTGCTCTGTATAGTAGTAGTGGAGATAGGGGACCCGCTCGCCGGGGCGGCAGCCGAATTTCCCGATGTCGTGGCCGATGGAGCTGCCGGATACCAGGGCCAGGTCCACCGGGAAACCGGCCCGGTGAAGGTCCCGGGCGGCGGACATGGCCACGAAGTGGACCCCGGCGATGTGCTCCAGGGAGCGGAAGGGGGTGGCCTCCAGCCCCAGGCGCATCATCTCATAGACAAATTCCCGCCGGTAGGCGGCGGCAAAGCGGGTGTAGGCGTCCGCGGTGGGGAACCCCTCCAGCTCCTCCGGCGTCAGAAGGGGGATGTCCATCAGCGGCTCCTGGGGGAAAAGCTGCCGCTCCTCGTCAAAGAGTACCTGCAGGAGGTTGAGGAAAAAGACGGCGCCGGCGGCGTGGGCGCGGCGGACCTCCTCGTTGTCCGGGTGGGGGAACATGCAGGCGCAGGCGTAGCGGTAGGCGTAGGACAGCCACCCCTCCTCCGGCGGCCGGGGGGAGAAGAGGGCCAGGGTGTCGGCGCACTGCTCCAGCACCGCCGCGCAGGTGAGGCGCCCCTCCCCCGACAGCAGCGCGGAGAGCCGGGCGGCGTAGTCCTGGCGGCTGAGCAGGGCCTCCGCCTGGGTGCGGTTTAGGTGGAGAAGGGGGGACGCGCTCTTCCCCGCAAGCTGCCGGGCCAGGGCCGGCACCAGCTGCCGGATCCGTTTTTTATACATCGTCATTCCTCCCAGAGCGGGCCGGAAACGCCGCAGCTGCCGGCGCGGGCAGGCCCGTTGTTCATTGGCAGAGCTTATTACCGCTATTATGCAACAGATTTTCCCCCAGCGCAAGGCGTAGGCCCATATTTTTCCGCGGTCCGCCCCGCCCAAGACGCCCGCCGCCGGGGGAGGGGCCGGGAAAAGTGGGGGAAAGCCGCCGGCCAGGGCAGAATTCTCCTTGACAAGTGGGGAAGAAAAGCTATAATATGAGAGATGGATTATTGTCGGATGGTAAAAGGGGTATCATCCGATTTTGCGTCCAAAATCCCCATTGATCGATAGACGTGTTCATCGAAAAGAGAATAGGAGGTCAATCCCATGGAGTTTGAACTGATCCACCTCGTCCTGGCGGTCATCGTCACGGCGGTGGTGGTGTTCGCCATCGGTTTCCCTCTCGGTATCCGCTATCGGAAACGGTTTTCTGAAAAAGAGATTTCCAGCGCGGAGGAAGAAGCCCGCCGCATCATCAACGAGGCCATCAAAAGCGCCGAGAGCAAGCAGCGCGAGGCCCTGGTGGAGGCAAAGGAGGAAATTCTCCGCAACCGCAGCGAGTATGAGAAGGAAGTGAAGGCGCAGAAGGCGGACCTGCAGAAGCAGGAGCGCCGCCTGCAGCAGAAGGAAGAGACGCTGGACCGCAAGACCGACAACATCGAGAAGAAGGAGGAGGCCCTGGCCCAAAAGCACGCCGCCCTGGAGCGGGAGGAGGAGGAGGTCCAGGCCATCAAGCGCAGCCAGACCGAGATGCTGGAGCGGATCTCCGGCTTTACCGCCGACGAGGCCAAGGAGTATCTCATCGCCCAGGTGGAGACGGAGGTCACCCACGAGACCGCCTTGAAAATCAAGGAGATCGAGGCCCGGGCCAAGGAGGAGGCCGACCAGCGGGCCAAGGAGATCATCGCCACCGCCATCCAGCGCTGTGCCGCCGATCACGCCGCCGAGATCACCGTCAGTGTGGTACCCCTGCCCAATGACGAGATGAAGGGGCGGATCATCGGCCGGGAGGGCCGCAATATCCGCACCATCGAGACCCTCACCGGCGTGGACCTCATCATTGACGACACGCCGGAGGCCATCACCGTCTCCTGCTTTGAGCCGGTGCGCCGGGAGATCGCCCGGGTGGCCCTGGAGAAGCTGATTGCCGACGGGCGCATCCACCCCACCCACATCGAGGAGATGGTGGAGAAGGCCCGCCGGGAGGTGGACGCCGTCATCAAGAGCGAGGGCGAGCGGGCCGCCTTTGAGACAGGCGTCCGGGGCCTCCATCCGGAGGTGCAGAAGATGCTGGGCCGGCTCCACTACCGCACCAGCTACGGGCAGAACGTGCTGCAGCACTCCATCGAGGTCAGCCACATCGCCGGCCTCATGGCCTCGGAGCTGGGGGCGGACGTCACCGCCGCCAAGCGCGCCGGCCTGCTCCACGACATCGGCAAGGCCCTGGACCACGAGTTTGAGGGCACCCATATCAGCCTGGGCGTGGAGTTCTGCCGCAAGTACAAGGAGAAGGAGGACATCCTCCACGCCATCCAGGCCCACCACGGCGACGTGGAGTGCAGGACCCTGGTGGCCTGCCTGGTCCAGGCGGCCGACGCCATCTCCGCCGCCCGCCCCGGCGCCCGGCGGGAGAACCTGGAGAACTATATCAAGCGCCTGGAGAAGCTGGAGGAGATCACCGGCTCCTACCCCGGCGTGGAGAAGTCCTACGCCATCCAGGCCGGCCGGGAGGTCCGGGTCATGGTCAAGCCCGAGCAGGTCAGCGAGGACCAGATGGTCATCCTGGCCCGGGAGCTGGCCAAACGCATCGAGGACGAGCTGGAGTACCCCGGGCAGATCAAGGTCCATGTGCTCCGGGAGACCAAGGTCGTGGAATACGCGAAATAACCCCTTGTTATGGAAAAAGAGGCGTGTCCCCCAGGGGGCGCGCCTCTTTTCAAAAAACGAGGGGCGGGAAATCGGCAGGAAGAGAGGAGCCACAGGATGCAGTATGATTTTACCACCGTCGTTTCCAGGAGGGATACCGGTTCCTCCAAGTGGGACGACATGTACGCCCAAAACCCACATGTGCCGGAGGGGGTAATCCCCCTGTCCGTGGCGGATATGGAGCTGAAGAACCCGCCCCAGATTGCCAGAGGGGTGGCGGAGTATCTCCAGGGGGCTGTTTTAGGCTATACCGGCCCCACCCGGCGGTTTACCGACGCCATCGCCGGCTGGCAGCGCCGGCGCAACGGGTGGGAGATCCAGCCGGAGTGGATCGTGGACTACCCGGGCGTGGTCACGGCTTTTTTCCACTTGACGAAGTTTTTAACCCAGCCGGGGGACGGGGTCATCCTGCTGACGCCGGTGTACTACCCCTTCTATGAGGCGGTTCGGAACAGCGGGCGGACCCTGGCGGAGTGCCCGCTTCTCTACCGGGATGGGCGCTATGCCATTGACTTTGCCTGCCTGGAGGAGAAGGCCCGTGATCCGAAAAACAAGCTCCTGCTGTTTTGCAGCCCCCACAACCCGGTGGGCCGCCTGTGGAAGCGGGAGGAGCTGGAGCGGGTGGGGGAGATCTGCCTCCGAAATGGGGTGCGCATCATCTCCGACGAGATCCACTCCGACCTGGTTTTGGAAAGAGACCGCCGCCATATCCCCATGGCCTCCCTGTCGGAGGAGCTGGCGCGGATCACCGTGACCTGCGGCGCCCCCAGCAAGACCTTCAACCTGGCGGGGATGGTGACATCCTACCTTATCATCCCCAATGAGGAGACGAGGCGGCTGGTGGGGGAGGGCCGGCAGCGGGAGGGCGTTTTTTACTGCAACCTCGCCGGCTACCGCGCCCTGGAGATCGCCTATGACCAGTGCGAGGACTGGCTGGAGGAGCTGCTGGCGCTTTTGCGTTCCAACCGGGAGATGATGGAGAAGTTCCTGGCGGAAAAAATCCCGCAGATCCGGCCGGTCCCCCTGGAGGCCACCTACCTCCAGTGGCTGGATTGCAGCGGCTTAGGGATGGGGGAGGAGGAGCTGGACCACTTTATGCGGGAGGAGGCGTATTGGTTCACTGACCCCGGGGCCCTGTTTGGCAGGGCGGCGGGACAATTCCAGCGCGTGAACCTGGCCTGCCCCGCCGCGGCGCTCCAGGCGGCGCTGGACCGGCTGCTGGCCGCCCGAATGAGAAGAGGCGGCGGGACGCCGCCCGCCTTTGGCGGCTGAGGCCGTCCGCGCCCCATCGAGAAACAGGCGGCCAGCGCCTGCTGGCCTTGGATAGAGGAGGTTCCCATGTATCAGATTGCCATCTGCGACGACCGGCGGGAGGACCGCGCACACCTCCAAACACTGCTCCGCCAGGTCCTGCGGGACCGGCATATCGAGGCGGAGCTCACCCTTTACCCCGGCGCCGGCGCCCTGCTGCAGGACCTGGCCGGCGGCCGCGGCCCCTACGACCTCTACCTGCTGGACATCCTCATGGGGGAGGAAAACGGGATGGAGCTGGCCAGGGCCCTCCGGGAGCGGGGGGACCAGGGGCGTTTGATCTTCATCACCAGCAGCCGGGACTACGCCGTGGACGGCTTTGAGATCGGCGCGGACAACTACCTTTTGAAACCGGTTACGGCGGAAAAGCTGTCCCAGGCCATGGCGCGGCTGCTGAAAAGCCGCAACACCGTGACCTTTTACGCCGAGACCGGGGGCCTCCTCCCACTTCCCGCCGATACGATCCTGTGGGCGGAGGCCTTCAGCCACACCATCTGCCTCCACACTGCGGCAAAGTCCGTCTCCGTGCGGGGGCCGCTGGAGGACGCACGGCAGCGCCTGGCGGCCTACGGCTTTGTCCGCTGCCACCGGAGCTATCTGGTGAACCTGGCCTATGTGGCGGAGATCGGCCGGCGGGAGGTCCTGCTGACAGACGGCAGCCGGGTCCCTGTCAGCCGGGGCGGCGCCCAGGCGCTGCAGGAGGCGCTGATGCACTATGTGGAGAGCAGCGCCGGCTTTGACCTGTGAGGGAATGCCGGGAGAGGGCGGGCGTCCGACAGACGCCCGCCCTCCTTTTTCCGCTGGCGGATGGGGCCGCCAATCCCTCCCGCCTTGGCGGCGGGGAATATAGGGGGGATGCCTGCCCCGCCCGGCGGCGCCGGAACGGGAGAGCCGGCTTGCCGCGGCATCTCTACCAGCTGCGCTCCTCGGTGGCGCTGGCGTAGAGGGCGCCGGCCTGGGGCTCGGTGTCAAACTGGGCCAGCAGCTCCTCCACCGTAAGGAACACATACCCCTCCGCCTGCAGCGCGTCCACAATCTGCAGCGCCGCGTCCACGCTGGTGGGGTAGAAGTCGTGGAGGAGGATGATATCCCCGTTTTTTACCCGGCCCAGCACATAGGACACCACCTGCTCCGTGTTGAGCAGGCGCCAGTCCTCCGGGTCCAGGCTCCAGTAGACCATGGGGGTCTTCACCAGCTGGGGCGTGCGGCTGTCTACCAGACCGTAGGGCGGGCGCAGCCAGTATTCCCCCTCCCCCAGGATCTCCTCCAGCAGCACCTCGGTTTTCTGGATCTCCTCGATGACGGTGTGCTCCCCGGCGTTTTGGAGGCTCTGGTGGGAGAAGGTGTGGTTCCCCACCTGGTGGCCCTCCACCGCCATGCGCCGGAGGAGCCCCTCGTTTTCCGGCACCTGTTCGCCGATGACGAAGAAGGTGGCGTGGGCCCCCCGCTCTTTTAGGCCATCCAGCAGCCGCCCGGTGGTGTCGGCCCGTGGGCCGTCGTCAAAGGTCAGCGCCACATATTTTGCCTCCGTCCCCCCGGCGGGGACCGCCAGCGCGGCCAGGCCCGCCGTCTCCACCGGGAGCGGGCGGCAGAACACGGCCATCAAGGCCGCCATGGCAATCCAAACAAACCAGCGTTTCATCCCATTCCCCTTCCCGCCGCCGGCGCTCTGGGCGCCGCGTTAGGACTAGTCTGCCACGGGGGAGGGAAAATCATCCCGCTGGCGGAAATTGGCTGGCGCGCAAAAACCGCCCCCGCCGAGGCGGGGGCGGTTTTCTTTTGTCAGAGAGGCCGCCGGCCGGCCTGCGGCGCCCCGGTCTCAGCCCACGGCGCCGCAGAAGGCCAGAAGGTTTGCCATGAAGATGATCCAGCACACCAGGGCGATCACCGCGGCGGCGGAGGAGGTCTTTTTCCGCTGGGCCTGCTGCTGCGCCGGCATGGGCGGCGGCGCGGGCTTTGCCCGGGGGAGGGGATCCCGGTCCAGCCCTCTGGCCCGGCGGACCCGCTTTTCCCGGTGGACCTCCTGGTGGGCAAAGGAGCCCTGGTGATTGCTCTCATTGACCCCGTCCACCCGCACGGTCCCCTGGCTCTGCCGGCCCGGCTGGTTGAAGGCGCCGCACTTGGGGCAAAAATCGTCTGCGTCGAAGTCGTAGACCTTCCCGCAGGATGTACATGTCACGCGTCTCATCCGTCTCCATCCTTTCCGCGCCAGGGCTGCTCCCCGGTGTCTCTCTGCCGCCAGTATAGCAGAAAGCCGCCGGCTTTGCAAGGCGCTGCCGCCGATTGCAAAAGGGGGGAAACTGTGCTACAATAGAACAAATCTTGCCTGGGGCAGCGGAAGCTGCGGCTGGAGAAAAAATGAGGAGGTTAGCCTATGAAACTCAGCTTTTTCGGCGCCGACCAGTGCGTCACCGGCAGCTGCCACTGCCTGGAGGTGGGGGGAAAGCGCCTGCTGGTGGACTGCGGCCTGCAGCAGGGGCGGGACGAGGTGGACAACTACGACCTGCCCTTTGCGCCCAATGCCATCGACTATGTGCTCGTCACCCACGCCCACATCGACCACAGCGGCCGCCTGCCCCTCCTGGTGCGCCAGGGGTTTCGGGGGCGGATCCTCACCACCCGCCTCACCGCCCAGCTGCTGGAGATCATGCTGGCCGACTCCGCCCACATCCAGGAGTCCGACGCGGAGTACCAGAACCGGAAGAACCAGCGGGCGGGCCGGGCGGCGGTGGAGCCGCTGTACACGGTAGAGGACGCCCAGCGGACCATGGAATACATCGACACCTGTGAATATAATGAGACGGTGAACCTGTGGGAAGGGGTGCAGGTGGTCTTTACCGACGCGGGCCATCTGCTGGGCTCCGCCTCCCTCACCATTGACGCCCAGGAGAACGGAGAACACCGCGCCATCGTGTTCTCCGGGGATATCGGCAACATCAACCAGCCCATCATCCGGGACCCGGTGCTGCTGCGCCGGGCGGACTATGTGGTGATGGAGAGCACCTACGGCGACCGCAACCACCAGGAGGTGTGGAGCTACACCGGGGAGCTGGCCGCTGTCATCGACAAGACCTTGGCCCGGGGCGGCAACGTGGTGATCCCGGCCTTTGCCGTGGGCCGCACCCAGGAAATTTTGTACTTCATCCGCCGGATGAAGCAGGAGGGGCTGGTGAAGTCCGTGCCGGACTTCCCGGTGTATGTGGACAGCCCCCTGGCGGGGAAGGCCACCCGCATCTTCGCCGGGGACCTCACCGGCTATCTGGACGAGGAGTCTATGGAGCTGGTGCGGACCCACCAGGAGATGTTCACCTTCCCGGGCCTAAGGCTGACGGAGTCCCTGGAGGAGTCCAAGCAGCTCAACAGCGACAAGACCCCCAAGGTCATCCTCTCCGCCTCCGGCATGTGCGACGCCGGGCGGATCCGCCACCACCTGAAGTATAACCTCTGGCGGCGGGAGTCCACGGTGGTGTTCGTGGGCTACCAGGGGGAGGGGACCCTGGGCCGGACGCTGCTCAACGGGGCGGCGTCGGTCAAGCTCTTCGGCGAGGAGATCGCCGTCAACGCGGAGATCGTCAACTTCAGGGGCCTCTCCAGCCACGCCGACCGGGACCACCTTATCCAGTGGGCCCAGTCCTTCGAGGGGGCAAAGCACTTTTTCATCGTCCACGGCGACCGGGAGGTGGCCCCCTATTTTGCCGAGAGCCTGCGCAAGCTGGGCCTCTCCGCCCACGCCCCCCAGTACACGGAGGAGGCGGACCTCATCACCGGCCAGGTGGTGAAGGTGGGCTATCTGCCGGAGCGGCGGAAGGATACGCCGGCGGGCCGCGTGACGGCGGCGTACCAGCGGCTGGTGGCTATGGGCAGGCTGCTGCAGGAGGTCATCGTCCGCAGCAAGGGGCGGCCCAACCGGGATCTTGGAAACTTTGCCGACCAGATCAAGGCCCTCATCGACAAGTGGGAGAAATAGACGGCCCCGGGGAGAGGGGAGACAGGAGAGAACATGGAGCGGCTGGAAAAGAACCAACTGCACACAGCGGAGATCACCGGCTACACCGCCCAGGGGCTGGGGGTGGCGCGCCTGGGCGGACAGGTGGTGTTCGTCCACGGCGGCGTCCGCGGGGAGACCTGCACGGTCCGGGTTTTGAAGGTGCTGAAGAATGTGGCCTTCGCCCGGGTGGAGGCGGTGGAGGCGCCGGCGCCGGGGCGGCAGGCGCCGGACTGCCCCTATTTTCCCGACTGCGGCGGCTGCCAGCTCCGCCATATCACCTATGAGGAGGAGCTGTGGGCCAAGAAACAGCAGGTGGAGGACGCGCTGACCCGCCTGGGCGGGGCGGCGGTGGCGGTGGAGGAGATCCTGGGCAGCCGGGAGATCCTCCGCTACCGCAACAAGAGCCAGTTCCCCGTGGGGCCGGACGGCCGCCCCGGCTTTTACCGCGCCAGGAGCCACCAGGTGATCCCGGTGGACGACTGCCTTTTGCAGACCGAGGCGGCAAACGCGGCGGCCCGGGCCGTCGCCGCCTGGGCCGCGGCCAGCGGCGCGGCGCCCTACGATGAGAAAACGGGGCGGGGCCTCCTCCGCCACCTCTATGTCCGCACCAGCGGGGACGGGGCGGCGCTCATCTGCCTGGTGGCAAACGGCAGGGCCCTGCCGGAGGAGGAGGGGCTGGTTCGCGCCGTCCGTGCCGCCTGCCCGGGGGCTGTAGGCGTGGTGCTCAATGAGAATACCCGGGATACCAACGTGATTTTGGGGGAGCGGTACCGCACCCTCTGGGGGACGGACCGGCTGGAGGACACCCTGCGGGGCCTCCGCTTTACCCTCTCCGTCCCCTCCTTTTACCAGGTGAACCGCCCCCAGGCGGAGCGGTTATACGAAAAGGCCCTGGAATTTGCGGCGCTGACGGGCAGGGAGCTGGTGCTGGACCTCTACTGCGGCATCGGCACCATCACCCTGTGCCTTGCGGAGCGGGCCGGCCGGGTGATCGGCGCGGAGATCGTGCCGGAGGCCATCCGGGACGCCCGGGAGAACGCCCGGCGCAACGGGATTGGGAACGTGGAATTTTTCTGCGGCGACACGGGGGAGACCGCCGCCCATCTGGCGGCGGAGGGCCTGCGGCCGGATGTGGTGGTGGTGGACCCGCCCCGGAAGGGCCTGGGGGAGGGGGTGGTGGAGACCATCGCCTCTATGGGGCCGCAGAGGGTGGTATATGTCTCCTGCGATCCGGCCACCCTGGGCCGGGATGTGAAACGGTTTGCCGCACAGGGCTATGCCGCCCGACGGGCGGCGGCGGTGGACCTCTTCCCCCGGACGGCCCACGTGGAGACGGTTGTATTATTGTCCAAACTTAACGCCAAGCAGCATATCGAGGTGGAGCGGAATCTGGATGAGCTGGATTTGACAGCGGCGGAGAGTAAGGCCACCTATGACGAGCTTAAGGCGTATGTGCTGGAGAAGTATGGTTTGAAGGTATCCAGCCTGTATATTTCCCAAGTCAAGCGGAAATGCGGGCTGGAGGTTGGGCAGAACTATAATCTGTCGAAGAAGGAAGATGCGAAAGTGCCGCAGTGTCCGCCGGAGAAGGAAGCAGCCATTGTGGAGGCGCTGAAGCATTTTGGAATGATCGCCGAATGAAGCAGAAAGACGACAGCCTCCGAAACGGCGGCTGTCGTCTTTCTGTATACAGGTTGTTTTACGCTGCCGCTGTAGTGCCTATATTGTTAGGATCCTCTTTTTCACGGTCGATCTCCGCTAAAACCTCCACACCGTATTTGGCAATCATATCGCCAAGAAAGTGAGCAAAGCGATTGAGATCTGCCTGTTGATTTGCCGTCATCATCTGTGATACTCCTCTATGTATTGGATTATCACGTGTAGATCACCCTTGATTTTGGTAGTCCCAACTGTGATGATTTACGGTATGCAAAGTTTTTTGACCATATCAGGAGACACCTGCGTTGAGGTGGAGTGTTATGACAAAGCAGCCCGCCAAGGCCGACGGACTGCTCTTTGCTTTAACATATTTGGTTTCATCATGTAGGGTCGGGACATCGGTAGGCCCAGTGGCCGCCCACACGGCACCGCACCAGTTTATGATCCGCTGTCAGACTGGCCAGGAGCCGGTTAGCCGTGGCGGCAGATACACTACACAGCGTCCGCACGTCCGTGTTCATGATATAGTCGTGGTTTTTGAGGTATGCGTGGATCTTGTTCCAACGAAGAACTGCCTTGTCCGTCTTTTCATCGCTCAATTCATCGCTCATGTTGCTGGTGTCTATGAGGGATGTCTTGATGGCCGAGAGCATAAACTCAATGAATACTGTGGACTCTCCCGCATCATTGGATGCGTTGATGGCCTCATAATACTCCCGCTGGCGGTCATGGATGATGGACTCCACCGGGAGCCAGGCAAACGCCGGATTCCATTTGGAAAGTAGCAGCGTATGCCACAGGCGGCCCACACGGCCATTTCCATCCGCAAAGGGGTGGATCAGTTCAAACTCATAATGGAATACACAACTGCGGATGAGCATGTGTACCTCGCTGGTTTTTGCCCAGTCCAGCAGTTCCATGATCAAATCCGGGACATACTGCGGCAGAGTGCCAAAATGCAGGACATGCCCCTCGCTGTCCACTACACCCACAGGCCGGGTGCGAAACACGCCGGACTCTTCCATCAAGCCCCGTGTCATGATGCCATGAGCAGTCAGCAGATCGTCCACCGAATAGGGATCAAGTTCATCGAGCCGCTCATAAATCTCATAGGCATTCTTGACTTCGGCAATGTCCTTAGGGGGAGCCAGAACCTGCTTGCCGTTCAGCACAGCGGTTACTTGCTCCAGGGAAAGGGTATTCTGCTCAATGGCCAGGGAGCCGTGGATGGTGCGGATGCGGTTGATGCGGCGGAGCGTGGGGTTGGTAGAAAGAAAGCTGGTGGAGTTCAGTTTTCCCACCAGTTCAGCGATCTCCACCACAGCGTCAATGATCTGATTTGTGATTTCAAAGGGCGGCTTCTTGTTTCTCATGAAATACCTCTCAATTGTAGATGATTGAATTTATTATATCACACATCGCTCATTCCATCAATCAAATTAGCGAGAGTAAAAAATACTGGCCATGGATATAACCGTGTGCAATCATGGTGTTACACGCAACATTCACCTCGCTTTCTTGTGTAGGTAGCATTTTAAACCCCAAAATACCATAATTTACCGCGAAGGTATCGGTTTCACGATTGTGGCTGGTGCCTTTTTTATTGTTGCAGACTTAAATTACCTGCATCCTGTTCAGATAATTGGAAAATTAATTTGTGAAACTTACTCAGCATCGTCCTCTGATAGTTCAAAATCCTCTCACCTATCATAATGCGACTGCAAAACATGCAGGTAGTAGTTGTACGTGGTAGGCGAAAAATAGTGTCCCTTATTTGTCCTCTAATTG
>CALWXD010000065.1 GCA_944385425.1 uncultured Oscillospiraceae bacterium
ATCCACCCATCGCTGTGGCCCGCATCATCCGGGTCGCCCAGATAGAGAAAGACGAAGTCCGGCTGGAGCGTCTCCATGGTTTTCCTGGCGCTGTTCACCAGCGCGTCAGTGGCCGGGCGGTAGCCCAGATCCTTTCCCGAGAGGAAGAGACTGATGGCGAGGCTGCCGGGCCGGGACAGATCCCGCAGCTGCTCCCAGCTATAAAAGAGGGCACAGCGTTTCCCGCTGCGGGCGAGGTAGTCGCACAGCCCCTACACCGGGCGGACCTGGGGCACATAGAGATTGGTAGTCACTCCGTGGCGCGCCGGCGGCACGCTGTGAAACAGAGACATGTGACAGGGCAGCGTCACTGAGGGCATCATCGACCGAGCCTGCAGCGTGGACGTACACTCCCGCTGGAGACGGGGGATATAGGGATGGCCGCAGGCGGCCAGGCTGTCGGAGCGCATGCCGTCCACCAGGATCAGCAGAACTTTATTTTCCATGGAAACCTCCGGCCGCCGGTATCGCGGCGGCTATGTTGCAAGAAAGGCCAGGAGAGGCTCCATCCCCTCCTCCGTTACAGAGCTGATGGTAAAAATGGGATCCGCCCCGGTGAGCTCCAGCATCTCCCGGGCGTCGCTGAGCTGGCGCTGGGTGGCCAGGTCCGCCTTGGTCACGATCCCTGCCACCGGCACGGGGAACATCCCCGCCATGCCGGGGGAGTAGAGAAACCGCTCCTGGGTGGCGTCCTGGAGAAAGAGCACCAGGTCCACCTCCGCGGCAGTGACCACGAGGCCCTTGAGGAAGGAGCGGTGCTCCAGATATTCCCCGGGGGTGTCGATGGTTTTGCCCACCACCTCAACGGTCTGGGTCTTTTTATACCGCTGCTCCAGCCCGTTGAGCCGCTGGCACAGGGTGGTTTTTCCGCAGGCCACGTCGCCTGCCAGAAGGATCTTTTTCATGTGCGCGTGATGGTGGTGGGGGTACAGCCGATGGTATTCACCAGCACATCCAGCACGTCCCGCAGGGCGGCCTCCACGCTGGCCACGTCGCCGTTGATCACCAGGGAGCCGTTGAACCGGTCTACGAACACCAGCTCCACGCTGGCGGCCTTGGTGGCCACGTCCGCGCCGATGATGGCCGCCTCAGAGGGGGTAATGGTCAGGATGCCCAAGGCGCCGCTGCGCTCGCCGATGACCCCCAGCTTTTTGTAGAGGTCCGGATCGGGGTTTGCGATCAGGTGGGCCATGGTGACCTGTTTGCCGGGGACAAATTCCTGGATAATCCGCTGCTTGTGTTCCTCCGCCATCGCCGTCACCTCCTTTTATCCGACTGCTCCGCCGCCAGGCGGCAGAAGAGAATATAGACCGCGCTGGAGAGGCGGTTGAGCCCCTCCACCAGGTCCGGCCGGGTGCAGCGCCCGCCCTGGTCAAAGGCCAGGGCCGCCGCCAGCTCCGTCTCCCGGACCTGGGTGCGCAGGGCGTTGAGCTCCATGGCCAGACGCCCCATGGTATAGCTGGGGATGGGGTGGGGGATGCCGATTTCCTCCTGTACATGGTGGGAGACCCGGCGGATGCCCCCACTGTCCAGCCCCAGAAGGCGGATCTCCCCCAGGGGCTCCTCCTTCACCTCCGCGGCCAGAATCTGCCGGAGAAATCCCAGCAGCTCCTCCAGCCCCTCCAGCACATTCCGGCGGTTTTCCTCCGCGGCGGTGACCTCCGCGGAGAGGAAGGCGGCCATGAGACTGTCCACCTTCCCCCGGAAGAGGATGCGGGGGTGGGTCTTGGGCACCAGGCGGTTGCCCCGGAGGTGGGTCATCTCCTCCGGCTTTTCCTCCACCGCCTCCCCGGTGGCCTCGATCACATACCGGGGCGCGCCGCCGGCGGGGGCGATGGGCTCCACCGTCATGCTCCGCTCCCTGGGCTGCCGCTTGAGCTCAATCCGGTGCTCCAGGAGAAAGTCCCGGGCGGAGGGCGTCACCACCGTCCCCTCCTCCACCGTGAAGGTGCGGAACTCCCCCTGGTCCCAGAGCTTCCGCAGCTCCCGGTCTGTCACCAGCTGGCGCATCAATCAAGCTGGGGAAGGATCCCCTCCACATCGCCGTGGGGCCGGGGGATCACATGGACGCCGTACAGCTCGCCCACCTGCTTGGCGGCGGCGGCGCCGGCCTCGGTGGCGGCCTTCACGGCCCCCACGTCCCCCCGCACCATGACGGTGACAAGGCCGGAGCCGATCTGCTCCTTGCCGATCAGTTTCACATTGGCGGCCTTCACCATGGCATCGGCGGCCTCAATGGCGCCGATGAGACCCTTCGTCTCCACCATGCCCAGTGCCAGTAAATTCTCCATCGTGTCAATCCTCCATTATATATAAGGTATAGGGCCGCTGCGGAGGGCGGCGCTTACCGCTCCAGCCGCTCCAGCACCGCCCGGGTGATGGCGGCGATCTCGTCCCGGCTGAGGGTCATCCCCCCGGCAACGGCGTTGCGGGAATAGGGGGCGGCGGACGAAACGTGTGCGCTCTCCTGCGCAGGGGCGGGGGCGCTGCCCCGCAGGTCGCTCAGCTCCCGCAGGCCCACCGCCACCCGGCGGATGTTGAAGAGGTGCTGGGGTCCCACGTTGTCGCTGGTGGCGCTGCCGCCCACGGCGCCGCAGCCCAGGGTCAGCGCCGGCTGCAGCCCGGTGAGGGCGCCCACGCCGCCAAGAGCGCCGGGGACGTTCACCAGCAGGCGGCTCACAGGCTTTTTCAAGGCAAATTCACGGATCACGCTCTTGTCCTGGCTGTGGATCACCATGGTGTGGCCCGCGCCCTCGTTGTGGAGGATCTCCATGCAGCGCTGGCAGGCGGCCTCCCAGGTGTCCTCCACATAGAAGGCCAGGATGGGGCAGAGCTTTTCCCGGGAGTAGGGGTTGCCCTTGCCCACGGTGGTCTGGGGGGAGATGAGGATCTTGGTGCCGGCGGGGATGGAGATCCCCGCCATGTCGGCGATGGCCTGGGCGGTCTTGCCCACGATCTTGGGGTTCATGGTGCCGTTGGCCCGGAGGATAAAGCGGGAGACCTTCTCCGACTCCTCCGGGGAGAGGAAGTAGTACCCCTGTTTCTTGCACTCGTCGACGACCTTGTCCTTGATGCACTTCTCGGTGACGATGCTCTGCTCGCTGGCGCAGATGGTGCCGTTGTCGAAGGTCTTGCTCTCCAGGATGCGGCGGACGGCGGTGGGGATGTCGGCGGATTTCTCGATGAAGGCCGGCCCGTTGCCGGGGCCCACGCCCAGGGCCGGGTTGCCGGAGCTGTAGGCCGCCCGGACCATGGCCTCGCCGCCGGTGGCCAGGATGATGCCGATGTCCCGGCTCTTCAGCAGGGTGTTGGTGGCGTCCACGGTGGGGGTGGTGATGCACTGCACCAGCCCGTCGGGGGCGCCGGCCCGCTTGGCCGCCTCGGAGGCGATGCGCCACGCCTCCAGGATGCAGTTTTTGGCCCCGGGGTGGGGGCTGATGACGATGGCGTTGCCCGCCTTGAGGGAGATGATGGTCTTATAGAGCACCGTGGAGGTGGGGTTGGTGGAGGGGATCAGGGCGGCCACCACCCCCACCGGCACGGCCACCTCGGTGATGCCCTTGGCCTCGTCCTCCCGGATGACGCCCACGGTCTTCATGTCCTTGACGGCGTCCCAGGTCATGGTGGTGCCCAGCTGGTTTTTCAGCACCTTGTCCTGCCACACGCCAAAGCCCGTCTCCTCAACGGCCATCTTGGCCAGCTTTTCCGCGTTTTTGGCCCCGGCCTCCGCCACGGCCCGGCAGACCGCGTCCACCTGCTCCTGGGTGAAGGAGGCGAACTCCTCCTGGGCGGCCTTGGCCCGTTTGATCAGATTGCGAACCTCTTGAATGGAGTATAAGTCCCGGTCAAATTCCATGTGCGTTTCCTCCTCAATTCGTCTCTCTTCAATATTCCAGGGGCGCGCCGGCAATGGCGCACACCGCGTCGGCAAAGGCGTCGCAGGCCGCCTGGCAGGCCGCCTGGGAGCCGGTGAGCAGCCCGCCGGCGAAGTTGGTCTCCGTGGGGGGGCCGTAAAAGACCTTCAGCTCCACCTCCGCCATCTTCAGCGCCGCGTCCAGCCCCACCGCCGCCTCCAGCGGCGGGGCGATGAGGTAGGCCATGGCCGTCCCCTCCGGGACGCCGGCCTGGGCGGAGAGGTAGGAGCCGGTGCGGGAGATGCAGTGGGCGAAGTAGACCACGTCGCCGCTGTCATTGGCGCTTTTGAAACTGGCCTCCTGTCGGGCGAAGTGGACCGCCGCGTCCAGCCCGCTGCGGGCGGCGGCGGGGTCCGGGGCGGCCAAAATGCCGATAAACTCCCCAGCGTTGGCCGTGCTGGCGTTGGAGGCGCCGGCGTACATGCTCCTGGCGTAGACCACCCGGACGTCCGCCTTCTTGGTGGCCTCGTCCAGGGCGGCGTAGGACACGTCGTCACAGTCGCTGGTGAAGAGGGCCAGGCTGCGCAGGCCCTCCGGCACGTCAAGGCTTTTGAGCAGGGCCGGGTCGGCGTTGGGGATCAGCCGGGCGCTGAGGACCCGGACGGGGATGGGGTCTCCTCGCATGCGCTCCCCTCCCCTACTTCACCAGGTCCACGCCGCTGGCCCTCTGCTCCAGGATCCGGCAGATCACCTCGGTGAGATAGGCCCCGGCCTCCACGGCGGCGATGCCGTCCCTGTGGATGTTGGACACCACCGTCCGCTTGGACTCCGGCATGCCCACATAGGCGTTGTAGGCGATATAGGCGCTCATGCTCTCGGCGGTGGCGAGGCCGGGGCGCTCCCCCAGCAGCACGCACACCACCTTGGCCCCCACCACCTCCGCCACCTGCTCCTCCGCGCCCACCCGGCCGAACCGGAGGAAGAAGGGGGTGCCCACGGTGAGGCCCCGCCCCTTCAGCCCGTCCATCAGAACCGGCAGGATGTTGGGGAGGTTTGCCTCAATAGCGGTGGAGCTCAGGCCGTCGGAGGCGTAGATCTGCACGTCTGGGTTGGGGACGCACCGGCGGCGGAGGGTCTCCACCGCCTCCTCGCTGAGGCGGCGGCCCAGGTCCGGCCGGGTCACATAGGTGTCCTTGCTGTCGCACTGGGTCTGCACCGTGAAGAGGCCCAGCTGTTCCGGCAGGGCCGGGTCCACGTCGGCAAACACCGCGTCCCGGGCCTGGGCGTGGTCCGCCCGGAGAGTGAGAAGGGTCTGGGTCTTCAGCCGGGGCCCCGCCCGGCCCACGCCGATGCGGGCGGTGGTCTTCGTCCGCATCCGCTCCAGGGCCTCCGGATCCTCCGGATGGTCCAAAAGGCTGATGCGCCGGCAGGCGGGGGCGGTGATGTCGCCGCAGGGGCCCTCCCCGCCGCAGCAGGGGCGGTCCCCCTGGGGCAGCGCCACGCTGCCGGTGCGCTGGAGCTGTGCGATGACTTCCGCCACAATGGCGGCGATGTTGTCTCTCTCGGCCACGGCGCTCACCTCCTCGTAAAGATCGTGGGGTCGCCCGCCCGGTCGGTCAGGCGCCCGTTTTCCATGATCCCCATCTTCTCCAGCCACTGCTCAAACTCCCGGATGGGCCTCAAGCCCAGGATCTCCCGGATGGTGCCCACGTCGTGGTAGGCGTTGGTCTGGTAGTTGAGCATCACGTCGTCGCTGGTGGGGACGCCCAGGATATAGTTCACTCCCGCGCTGCCCAGCAGCAGGGAGAGGTTCTCGATGTCGTTCTGGTCGGCCATCATGTGGTTGGTGTAGCAGCAGTCGCACCCCATGGGGACGCCGGAGAGCTTGCCCATGAAGTGGTCCTCCAGCCCCGCCCGGATCACCTGGCGGCTGTCGTAGAGGTACTCCGGGCCGATAAAGCCCACCACCGTGTTCACCATGAAGGGGTGGAAGGGCCGGGCGAAGGCGTAGCACCGGGCCTCCATGGTCACCTGGTCGGCGCCGTAGTGGGCGTCGCTGCTGAGCTCGCTGCCCTGGCCGGTCTCAAAGTACATCACGTCCGGCCCCTTGGCGGTGCCCCGGTCCCGGAGGAGGGCCAGGGCCTCCTCCACCGTCTCCCGGCTGAAACCGAAGGCGCTGTTGCCCTTCTGGCTGCCGGCGATGGACTGGAAGATCATGTCGCAGGGGGCGCCCCGCTTCACCGCCTCGATCTGGGTGGTGATGTGGCCCAGGACGCAGATCTGGGTGGGGATCTCAAAGCGGTTTTTCACCTCGTCAAACCGCTTGAGCACGTCGGCCAGGCTGGACACGGTGTCGTTCACCGGGTTGAGGCCCAAAAGCGCGTCGCCGCAGCCGTAGCTCAAGCCCTCGAAGAGGGAGGCGGTGATCCCCTCCACGTTGTCGGTGGAGTGGTTGGGCTGCAGCCGGGTGGACAGGCACCCCCGCCGGCCGATGGTGGTGTTGCAGGTGGCGGTGACGCGGATCTTGTTGGCCGCGTAGATGAGGTCCAGGTTGCTCATCAGCTTGCACACCCCCGCCACCACCTCGGCGGTGAGCCCACGGCCCAGGGCCTTTAGGTCCTCCTCCGTGGACTGGTAGCTGAGGATATACTCCCTGAGCTGGGCCATGGTCCAGTTCTGGATGCGGCTGTAGACGGCGGCGTCCAGCCCGTCCTGGTTGAGGCGGGTCACCTCGTCGTCCTCGTAGGGGACCACCGGGTTCTCCCGCAGGTCCCGCACCAGAAGGTCGCTGAGCACCACCTTGGCGGCCACCCGCTCCAGGTCGGAGGCGGCGGCCACCCCGGCGAGGATATCGCCGGACTTCTCCTCGTTGGCCTTGGCGAGCACGTCCTTCACGTCCCGGAAGGTGAAGTGCCTGCCGGCCAGGGTTGTGGATAACTTCATCTCTCGTCTCTCCTCCTCGTGTTGTTGGGGGAATTGTCTCTATCCGAACAGCAGTGTCTTGACCACTACCGGGACCACCAGCCCCTCCATCAGAGGCCGGCCCAGGTCCACATAGTCGCCGTTTTCCATCCGCACCCCGTCGATGCAGACCACCGGCCGCCGCCCCTGCAGCAGCGCCCGCATGGCGCCCCCCAGGGCCTTGGCCATGTCCCGCTCCAGGGCCACCACCGCCGGCGCCCCCCGGGGCAGCGCCTGGTCCATCGCGCCGGAGAGCACCTGGGCCAGGGTCTTCAGCTGGGAGTAGCTGGGGTCCCTCAGGCCCTGGAGGCTCAGGGCCAGCCGGCCGCTGTCCGTCTGCTCCAGGAACCAGCGCAGCCGCCGCGCCAGCGGCTCCGAGCGCCCCTGGAAACAGGCGTCCTCCTCCTGCTCCGTCAGCTTCAAAACCGGCAGGTTCTTCATGGGGAACAGCCCCGCGTCGTAGGCGATGGTGCTGCCGGAGAGGGCGGTGGTGTAGGTCCCCGCCCCCACCACGGTGGCCCGGATGGTCTCCCCCGCCTCCATCACCGGGAAGGCCCGACACAGCGCCCCCTCCCGGATGGAGCGGCCCAGCAGGGGGCCGATGTCCCCGTAGCGGAAGGGGTCGCCCCCCGTCTCCCGGATACAGTCGGCCACGCCGCCGGAAAAGCAGATGCAGCGGATGTCCGCCGGCGGCTCCAGCCAGGAGCTCTCCGGCGTCTGCACCGCCCGGAGCAGGGGCTCCCGCTCCGCCGCCCCCAGGGCCTGGGCCAGAAGGTCCGCCATCTTGTCCGTTAGGGCGGCGAGGGCGGAGGGGGCCGCCCTGTCTCCGGGGCGGAGGGAAAGGCCGATGGCCTGTGCCACCCGCGCCGCAGGGGGGCTGACGGATTCGATGCGCCGGTCCGGCCCGATCCGCACCAGCCGCCCGCCGATGTCCAGGCAGCCCTTCCCGACGGTCTCCCCGCTGTCAAAGACGGCGATGTTGGTGGTGCCGCCGCCGATGTCCAGGTTCACCGTGACGCACTCGTTGTCCAGACTGTACTGGAAGGCGCCGCTGCCCTTGCCGGCGATGACGCTCTCCAGGTCCGGTCCGGCGGTGGACACCACAAACTCCCCGGCAAAGCCGCTGAGCTTCTCCAGCACCAGCGCCGCGTTCTCCTTCCGGGCGGACTCGCCGGTGATGATGACGGCGCCGGTGTCCGTGTCCGCCGGGGTGAACCCCGCCCGGCGGAATTCCGCCGCCACAATGTCCCGCACGGCGTCGCCGTCGATGAGGACGGCGGTCTTGAGGGGGGTGGTGTGGATCTCCCCCCGGTAGACCAGCTCCTTGTCCACAATGGACACATGGGGGACCGAGAAGAAGGCGGCGGTGTTCTCCATCCGCAGGCGGCTGAAGACCACCTGGGTGGTGGAGGTGCCGATGTCGATGCCAACGCTGAGAATCTCCTCCAAAGGCCGTCCCCCCTTTCCCCGCCCCGCCGGCGCAGCCGCCGGTGAGAAAAACGAAAAGGCCAAAAAATCCCTTTGGATTTCTTGGCCTTTTTGCCGAAACCGCCCCACGCCGTTGTGGGACCTATTGACTTTTCTCCGCTACGCCCGGAAGTCGAAGGACATCCGGGTCCCGCTGTCGTCAGAGCTGACGCGGAGCTTTCCCTTGAGCTTGTCGCGCACCGTTGCGCTGACAATGCTCAGCCCCATGCTGGACCCGTCCTGGTCGAAGGGATCAAATCCGATGCCGTTGTCCGCCACGGTGACGGTGTGGTAGAGGCTGCCGGCATGGAGGGATACGGTCACCTGCCCCTCGCTGCGCCCCTCGAAGGCGTGCTCCAGCGCGTTGGTCAAAAGCTCGGTGATGACCATGGAGACAGGCGTGGCCACGTCCACATCCAGGAGCACGTCGTCGCCATCCACGCTGATGACCACGGATTTTCCCGGCGGGGCGAGGCTCTGCATGTTCATCCGCAGCTTGTCAAACAGGATGCGGCTGCTGACGAACATGGAGTCGTTACTATGATGAGTCAGTATATCATGAATCGTGGCAATTGACAAGACTCTGCCAACATTTTCCTGCAAAATCCGTTTGGTGGAGAGGTCCGCGCACTTGCGGCTCTGCATGCTGAGGATGCTGGCCACCAGCTGGAGGTTGTTTTTGATCCGGTGGTGGACCTCCCGCATGGCTGCCTGCTGGGGGTTGTCCAGCTTGGCGGCCAGGGCGGCCACCTGGTTGTGTCCCTCATAGCTGCGGGCCAGGGTCTCGTATTTTTTTTCCTGTAGGATGTCTGCGCTGATGTCCCGCTCCCGGATCAGGACGCCGATGACGCCTCCGCCCTCCCCCCGGACGGGGGCCGCGTTCTGCCGCACGGCCCGCCCCTCCTGGGTCACCGCCTTCAGGTCACAGACGGCAAGGCCGGTCTTCAGCGCCTGGAACACCGCCGGCTCGTCCTCCGGCAGGGCGAACTGCCCCACCACGCTGGCGGTGTAGGCGCTGGGATGGCCGGCGGGCCGGGCGTGGGCCACCACGATGGCCCGGTCGGCGCAGGGGCAGTCGATGAACACATCCGCCGCCGTCAGCTCCGCGAT
>CALWXD010000066.1 GCA_944385425.1 uncultured Oscillospiraceae bacterium
AGACGAAACGAGCGATGCCAAAATCACTGTTATCGGCGGCACTTTTAACCAGAGAGTGCCTGAGGAATACCTCCCCTCCGGCATGACCCAGGATGAAGATGGTACTGTCAAAACGGACACCGAAAAACCCGTTGCCATCGTGGATGGTGCGGCCTATGATGACCTCCAGGAAGCCATCGCCGCCCTCCAGGACGGCAGCACCATGACCATCATGTCCGGCGAGCACGATGTGACCGCGAATAAGACGAGCCGGCCCGGTTTCTATGGCTCCTGCTTTGTCATCACGGAGAACAACGTCACCATCAAGGCCGCTGACCCGAATAACAAGCCCGTGCTCTACGGCTTCTCCAACGAGTTCAATGCCGGTGTTGATGCTGACGGCATCAATGGCCAGGACACCATTTATGTCTCCGGCGACAACGTAACACTGGAAAACCTGGTCATCATGCCCCTGGGCGGCATTGGGGACGGTGCTCCCACCTGGCAGAAGACAGTGGAGGTCACCGCTGACGCCACTGACTTCCAGATGACCGGCTGCGAGACCCGGCCCAACACCAAAACAAAAGACGGTGCCCAGAACAGCATGAGCAATGCCGCCGGCTACATCCACGTGTCCACCGATGACGCTGTGATCACCGGCAACAGCTTCGGTACCGGCACCACCGTCGCCGCCGGCTGGAAGGGTGCTACCGCACAGGAGGGCACCTACAGCGTGGACGCTTCCGGCAACTACTGGGGCTGGAACGTCACGGCTCAGGAGATCGCCGGGATGACCGAGGGCAACATCGTCATTGATAACTACTACACCAACGAAGACATGACTGCTTCCGTGGAGCTGGGCGGCATTCTGGTGTCCGATGCCGAGGAACTCCAGGCCGCTGTTCGGTCCGCCCAGGAGGGAGATACGATTCTGGTTCTGCCGGGTGAGTATGATATTACGCCTGACAACTCCTATACCGTGGAAGGACAGACCGGTTGGTATCTGCCTATTACCACGGACAACCTGACGATCCAGGGCATCAAGAAGGACGGTTCTCTGGTCACCGATGCCCAATCGGCTGAGGCCATTATCTACAGCACTACTAAAGTTGACAACGGAGCTTGGCCCACCCAAAACCTGATCACCGTGCTCGGGGACAATGTGACCCTGGCCGGTCTGAAAATCATGCCCAAGGAAGCAGTCAACAAGACCATCGAGGTCACGCCCGACGCCCAAGATTTCACCATCCGGAACTGCGCCATCGTCCCCAGTGATGTTAAAGATGCGCCTGATGACGCCGGCTCCCTCTACTTCAACGGCGACAAGGGCACCGTCATTGTGGAGGGCAACTACTTCCACAAAATGACCTTGTCCTTTGACAGTGTGGACCAGGCGGACAGCATCCTGGTCGAGGGCAACGTCTTTGACACGCCCAAGACCGACACGACCCAAATGATCTCCAACGTTACCTGGACCAATCCGAAGACACTGGAGATGGCCAACGTGACCATCCGGGACAACACCTTTAAGAACCTCCCCGAGGGCTATGACAAGGTGGTCCTGAACCGCATGGACGGCACCTTCGTTCTGGAGGAAAACGAGGCCATCATGGTGGACGGTTCCACCGGCAACCTGACGGAGATGGTCAGCTTTGACGATTATTTCTTTGGCAATTGGACTCAGTTCGCTGAGCGCGGCTCCAAAATCGTCATCACCAAGGACGGGGTCACCACTGTGCTGACGCCGCCCACCAGCGAAGAGGCCGACCCCGTCGCCAAGTCGGTGACCGTCACCCCAGCCACTGCGTCGGCCTACACCGGGGACAGCGTCGCCATTTCTGCGACCCTAACCGGATTTGAAAGCAGCACCGAGATCACGTGGGCAGTTACCCCTGATACGAGCGTATCCTACACGGTTTCCGGGAATCGTCTCACCTTCAAGGCTTCCCAGGCGGGCACCTACACCGTGACGGCCACTGCCGGCGACATCAGCGCCTCCTCTGTGGTCACCGTGACGGCGCAGCCTGACCGTCCTTCCTCCGGCGGCGGCTCCAGCGTGACCCGCTACAACGTGAGTGTGGAGGACACGGACAACGGCTCCATCCGGGTGTCCCCCAGCCGCGCCTCCCGCGGCCAGACCGTGACCATCACCGTCAGCCCCGACGACGGCTATGAGCTGGACCGCCTGGTGGTCCGGGACGCCGACGGCGACCGGATCGACCTGGAGCGCCAGAGCGATACCCGCTATACCTTCGAGATGCCCCGCAGTCGGGTGACCGTGGAGGCCACCTTCGCGGAGATCGTGGAGGAGGACGCCATCCCCTTCCGGGATGTGGACACGGACGACTGGTTCTATGACGCGGTGGTCTATGCCTATGACACCGGCCTGATGAGCGGTGTCAGCGACCGGGAGTTCGCGCCCAACAGCACCCTGACCCGGGCCATGGTGGCCCAGATGCTCTGGGCGCTGGAGGACAAGCCGCAGGTCAACTATCTGATGGCCTATGACGACGTGGACAGCGGCGCCTGGTTCGGCGAGGCGGTCCGCTGGGCCTCCAGCGAGGGCCTCATGTCCGGCTACTCCGACACGGTCTTCGGGCCCAACGACCCCGTGACCCGGGAGCAGCTGGCCCTGATCCTGTACAACTACGCCCGGGACAAGGGCTATGACGTGGACGGCGGCCGCACCCTGGGCTCCTACCTGGATGCGGACAGCGTCTCCGTGTGGGCCGTCTCCGCCCTGGAGTGGGCGGTGGACGCCGGTCTGATCTCCGGCCGGGGCGAGGGCCTGCTGGCCCCCAGCGGCACCGCGACCCGCGCGGAAGTGGCCCAGATCTTCATGAACTTCCTGGAGAACGTGGCCCGGTAACCCGCTCCCCGCGAAAAAACCACAAAAAGCAGAGGCAGGCGCCGTCTGGCGCCTGCCTCTGCTTTTCAAAACCCTGCCTCCTTGCCCGGCAAGGCGGCCAGCGAGCAAAGCGAGGACTTTTCCCCCGCTTTTCCCGCTCTTATCGGCCCGGGTGGTTGCCTGGACAGCCCTGGTGGTCCTGGGCGCAGTCGTGGCCGGCGCAGTCCTGGCCGTGGTCGTGCTCGTGGTGGTCGCACACCGCGTCCGCGTCATAGGCCAGCTTCCCCGCCAGCCAGTCCGTCACCGCCTGGTCCGCCGCGCCCTCCACGCCGGGGTAGAGGGCGATCCCGGCCTCGGCCAGAGCCGCCCGGGCCCCGCCGCCGATGCCGCCGCAGATCAGCGCCTCCACCCGGTGGGCCGCCAGAAAGCCCGCCAGCGCCCCGTGGCCGCTGCCGTTGGTATCCACCACCCGGCTGGACGTCACGGCACCGTCTTCGATCTGATAGAGCTTGAACTGTCCGGTGTGCCCAAAATGCTGGAACACCTGGCCGTTCTCATAGGTTACCGCGAGAATCATGTTGCAACACCTCATTTTCAAAACCGCGCGCGGTCTCCGATACTGGTACTGTACCCCTCTTTTTCTCCCGTGTCAAGTCGCCGCCATCTCAGGATGGAATTGTTTTGACTTTCCCCAGTTCCGCGCTATACTGAATACAGCCGGTCCCCGGAGCTCCGGCGTGGCGGGTCCGCGTCCCTTGTTTCCCTTGCCTTCCCGCCCTGTTCGGGGTATCATACCGGCGGGAAACGCCCTGACTGGAGGAGGAATCATCCATGGAAAACCAGAACGATTCAACACAGGCCCTGCGCCAGCGGCTGCTGGACGAGGGATACGCCGGAGCGTGCTCCGGCCTGGGGGCCATGCTCCTGGACGAAGAGGAGATCCGTCAGGCCGGGCCGGAGGAGCTGGAGGCCCTCGCCCGGCGGTACGGATTCCGGTAGGAGGACACCCACATGCAGACATCCAGAGACCTGCGGGAGCTGCTCTCCCGCATCGACCGGCGGAGCTACCCCGCCTATAAGGACACCCGGGGCAGCTGGCAGTTCCCCGGCTATGTGCTGTCCATTGACCACGTCCAGGGGGATCCCTTCGCCGCCCCCTCCCAGCTCCATGTCCAGGTGGACGGCCGGACCGCGGGGTTCCCCCCGGCGCTGTACCGCCTGCCCTGCCAGCGCGCCGCCCTCCAGGATCAGCTGACCCGCCGGTTCGGCGCCCTGGCCGCACAGTTCAGCTATCAGGCCAGAGGCTCGGGCCACAGCGGCCTGATCTCCGTCAGCCGCTGCGGCCAGGAGGTGCTGGAGCGCACCGCCTGCCGGCTGGACCCCGGGACCGGGGCGGTCCTGCTGCGGCTGGAGGTGGGGTTCCCCGCCAACGGCCGGACCATCAACGCCCGGGAGCTGGAGAAGATCCTCTTTACCCTGCTGCCCCGGTGCGTGGAGGGGGCCCTCCTGTACAAGAGCTGGGCCCCGGAGAAGCTCCAGGCGGCGGCTGACCTGGCGGAGGACCAGCTGTATATCCGCCAAAGGCTCTCTGCGCTGGGCCTGTGCGCCTTCGTGGCCGACGGCAGCGTCCTGCCCCGGGAATCCGGCGTGTCCCAGCGGCCTATGAAGGGCGCGGTGGCCTTCCAGTCGCCCCCAGAGCTGGCGGTGGAGCTGGACCTGCCCCACCGGGGAAAGCTCCGGGGCATGGGGGTCCCCAGGGGGGTCACCCTCATCGTGGGGGGCGGCTACCACGGTAAGTCAACCCTGCTGAAGGCCCTGGAGCTGGGCGTCTATGACCACATCGCCGGGGACGGCCGGGAGTATGTGATCACCGACCCCACGGCGGTGAAGATCCGGGCCGAGGACGGCCGGAGCATCCAAAACACCGACATCTCCCTGTTCATCAACCACCTGCCCAACGGGAAGGACACCGCCTCCTTCACCACCCAGGACGCCAGCGGTTCCACCTCCCAGGCGGCCAACGTGGCGGAGGCCCTGGAGGCGGGAGCGCAGGCGCTCCTCATGGATGAGGACACCAGCGCCACCAACTTCCTGGTGCGGGACGAGTTGATGGAGCGGGTCATCCACCGGGACATGGAGCCCATCA
Organism: uncultured Oscillospiraceae bacterium; assembly: GCA_944385425.1. Lineage (GTDB taxonomy): Bacteria > Bacillota > Clostridia > Oscillospirales > Oscillospiraceae > CAJFPI01. The sequence continues at coordinate 4,974 of CALWXD010000066.1, forward strand.
CCCCCTTTCTCCACCGGGTCCGGGAGCTGTATGAGGTCTACGGCGTGTCCACCGTCATCGTGGCGGGCAGCTCCGGGGCCTGGTTCCACGCCGCCGACCGCATCATCCAGATGGACCGGTATGTGCCGAGGGACATCACGGCCCTGGCGAAACGGGAGGCGGCCGCCTTCCCTCTGGCCGGCGACCCTCTGCCCCCCGCGCCCCCGCCCGCCTTTGCCCGCCGCCCCAAGCCCGGTCGGGCCCAGGAGGGGGACCGGGTCAAGATCCGGACCCAGGGCCGGGACAGCGTGTCCCTGGACCGGGAGGTCATCGACCTTCGGTATGTGGAGCAGCGTGTCGACAGCGAGCAGCCCTCCGCCCTGGGCCACTGCCTGCTGTACGCCCGGCGGCAGCTGCTGGACGGGAAACGCACCCTCCGGCAGGTGGTGGACGCCCTGGAGGACCTGCTGGACCGGCAGGGGCTGGAGGCCCTGTGTCCCGGCCGCGCCGGCGTCCCCGCCCTGGCCCGGCCCCGGCGGCAGGAGATCTTCGCCTGCTTTGACCGCTGGCGGGAGCTCCTGCTGTAAAAGCAGCCGGCGGCGGGAGAAAGCGGCGCCGGGCGGCAGCCGCAGGAAAGTACGGGAGGCGCCAGATGGCGCCTCCCGCCGGCTTTCGGAAAATCTCTGCTGAGCCAAAATCCGCCTGCGGAGGGGGCGGCCGCTCCTACCCCTTCCCCCAGGCCTGCCTAAGGGCCGCCGCCAGGGCGGGGATGCGCTCGTCGGGGAGGGAGGCGTAGCCGATGATGACGGTGCTGGGGGGGCAGAGACCGGGATTTTCCAGGTAGTAGCCGCTGAGCCCCGTGAGGCCGGCTCCGGCGGCGCGGGCGGCGCGGACCATCTCCGCCTCCCCCGGGCCGCCCTCCAGCGTCAGCAGGAGGTGGAGGCCGTTGTGCCGCCCCTGGAGGCGGATCCGGTCCCGGCCCAGGGCGTCCTCCAGGGCGGCGCACAGCCGCTCCATCCGGTTTTTGTACACATTCCGCATCCGGGAGAGGTGGCGGGTGAAGTGCCCCTCCTCCAGAAAGCGGCACAAGGTCTGCTGTTCAAAGCGGCTGACGGTGTTGGCGTAGGAGCCGTAGGTGGAGCGGTAGCGCTCCAGGAGCTCCGGCGGCAGCACCATGCAGGCGATGCGGATGCTGGGGGCCAGGCTCTTGGAGAAGGTGCAGAGGTAGACCACCGGCCCGCCCTGCCCCCCCATGCCCTGGAGGCTGGGCAGGGGGCGCATGTCAAAGCGGAACTCCGCGTCGTAGTCGTCCTCAATGATATACCGCCCCCGCGCCTCCCCCGCCCAGCGCAGCAGCTGGCTGCGCCGGGCCACCGGCATGGTGGCGCCGGTGGGGAAGTGGTGGCTGGGGGTGACGCAGCAGAGGCTGGCCCCGGAGGCGGAGAGGGCCGCCACGTCCAGCCCCCCCTCGTCGATGGGGACGCTTAGGCAGGGAAGGCCGTTGTTGCGGAGGATGGTCCGTACCCGGCGGTACCCCGGGTTCTCCACCGCCGCGGACCTGCCCGCCAGCAGCCGGGCCAGAAGGCCCAGCAGGTACTCCGACCCGGCGCCCACCACGATCTGTTCGCTGCTGCAGGCCACACCGCGGTAGGCGGCCAGATACCCGGCGATGGCCTCCCGCAGGTTGGCGTCCCCCTGGCGGTGGCCGTGGGAGAGCAGCTCCGGCGCGTCGTAGAGCAGCCCCTTCTGGATCCGGCCCCAGGTGCGGAAGGGGAAGAGGGCGGTGTCCACGCCGCCGGTGGAGAGGTCGAACCGCCACACCGGGGGCTGGGGCAGGGGCGGGATGGCCTCCCGGGGCGCGGGGGTGTGAAACTCCTCCGCCGCCCCCAGGACAAAAAAGCCGCTTTTGGGCCGGCTCTCCAGATACCCCTCCGCCGCCAGCATCTGGTAGGCGGTGTCCACCGTGTTGACGGAGATGTCCAGCTGCTGGGCAAGGCTCCGCTTGCCCGGCAGCCGGGTGCCGGCGGGGAGCTGCCCGGCGCGGATCTGGGCGGCCAGGGCGGCGTAGAGCTGTTCGTAGAGGGGCGTCTTTGCGCCGCCGTCCAGGGAGAGCGGGAGCTGCAGCATAGGGATTCCTCCAAACTGAACCCATAAAAAATATCTATTCTGGATATTTTAATAGTGCCAGATAGGGATATAATAGCAGTATCAAGGGCCGCTGTCAAGGAGCGGCTGGGGAGGAATGGATATGCAAAACAAAAAAGAACGTCAGCTGATCGTAAAGCTCTGCGTCACCGCCATGATGGTGGCCATTGTGTTTGTGGGGAACTATCTCCGCGTCAAGATCCCGGTGAGCTTGGGCGGAACCACCTCCTTCACCCTGGCCAATATCCTGTGCGCCCTGGCGGGCCTTCTGCTGGGGCCCTGGTGGGGCGGCCTGGCGGCGGGGCTTGGCAGCGCCATCTACGACATGCTGGACCCGGAGTATATCATTGAGGCGCCCATCACCTTTTTGACCAAGGGGATGTACGGCCTTGTGGCGGGCTTGATCCTCTACTATGTCTTCCGCCGCAGCCGGGAGAAGTATCTGCCCCAGGCGGCGGCCACGGCCTGCGCGGCGGTGGCGTACCTCCTGGTGTACTCGCTGAAGAACTTCTTCTTCAACGGCATGTTCCTCCAGGGCTTTACCGAGCCGGTGCAGTGCTGGATGCTGGTGGTGTCCAAGCTGCCCGCCTCCGTCTTCAACGGCGTGGTGGCGGTGATCTTCGCCCCGATCCTGGGGGTGGCGCTGATGCGGGCCATCCGCGCGGCCCACATGGACAAGCTCCTGGTTTAACCGGAAGGGAAGCCCCCGCCCCTCTCAAAAAGAGAGGAGCGGGGGCTTTTCGCGCGGGGCTGCCGGGGCGGGGGAGGAGGACATCCCGTGTCCGCGTTCAGACGGCGGGGGCCGGCGCCCCGCTTTGCATAGAGAAAAAGCAGCCCCGGACGGGTCCGTCCGGGGCTGCTGGATATACAGGGGTCAGCCGTTCCGATTATTTCCGCCGCTTCAGCAGGTCATAGCCCAGGCCGTAGGGCTTGCCGGGGATGAACTTGCCCTGCGCGCCGGTGGCGCCCAGGTAGGTCACGCCGTCCATGACCACTTCCTTCAGCTCGCCCAGGTACTTGCCGTGCTCCACCACCACGTTGCCACGCAGCAGAACGGTGTCCGCCCGGCCGATCTGGTCCAGCCCCTCGAAGACGTTGTAGTCCACGCCGGTGGGGTTGGTCTCCAGGGTGATGGTGCCGCGGTAGTCCGGGTCAAAGAGCACCAGGTCGGCGTCGGAGCCCACAGCGATGGTCCCCTTCCGGGGGAAGATGCCGTTCATCTTGGCGGGGATGGTGCAGCACACATCCACGAACTTCTGCTTGGTCATCCGGCCGGCGGCGACGCCGTAGGTCCACAGGGCGTTCAGCCGGTCGCCGGCGCCGGGGCAGCCGTTGGGGACCTTCCGGAAGTCGCAGCGCTGGTTCTCCTCGTCCCAGCCCCAATCCTTCTGGGCCTGGGGGGTCCCGGAGTTGTCAGAGCCGCAGATGGACAGCCAGTCCTCGTTCAAGGCCTTCCACAGATAGTCCTGGTCCTCCTTGTCCCGCAGCGCCGGGGAGCAGATCCAACGGGCGGCCACATGCCAGTCGGGGTGATCCATCTTGTGCTTGTCCAGCACCAGGTAGTGGGGGCAGGTTTCGCCGATGACGGCCTTGCCCTCGGCCCGGGCCTTGCGGACTTCCTCGCCGGCCTCGATGCAGCTGACGTGGACAATGCACATGGGGCAGTTCATCGCGTCGGCAAACCGGATGGCCCTGGAAACCGCCTCCGCCTCGCCGTAGGGCGGGCGGGTCATATAGTGGTACTTCGGCTCAAAATGCCCGGCGGCAGCGGCGTCGTCGCGGCACTTATCCAGCACGTCCGGGTTCTCCGCGTGGACCATCATGGTCATGCCGCGCTTCCCGGCCTCCTCCAGGCAGGCCAGGAGCTTGCTGTCGTCCATGTAGAGGGAGGTGCCCTTGTAGGCCATGAACAGCTTCATGGATGGCACGCCCATGTCCACCAGCTTCTTGATCTCGCCCACGGTCTCGTCCGTGAAGTTGTTGCAGCAGGCGTGGATCGCGATGTCCGGCGCCACCTTGCCCTTGGCGCGGACATTGAGGCGGTAGTTGACGGAGTCCACCAGGTTCATGCCGGGCTCGTTGGTGCAGAAGTCCACAATTGTGGTGGTGCCGCCCTGCAGCGCCACCCAGGAGGTCTCATAGGGCTCGTTGGTGGTTACGCCGTCCGTGTTCAGCGCCTCAAAGTGGGCGTGGTTATCCACACCGCCGGGCAGGACGTATTTCCCCGCGGCGTCGATCTCCCGGTCAAAGGGGCCGTCAAAATGGGTGCCGATGGCGGCGATCTTTTCATCCTCGATGAGGATGTCCGCCTTGTATTCATTTTCCGCTGTCACGATGGTTCCGTTTTTTACCAGTACGCGCATCACTGTCACTCCTTTATCATTTTTAGACGGATAGGGCGTCCCGGGCCCCTCCGTCGGATGGACCGGTTTTGGCAAAAATTCAGTCAAAACACACAAAAATGCCGCTGCTTTCCTCCCTATCATATCACGCTTTTGATAGCCTGTTAATTCGAATTAGTTTTTTTAGAATTCGTTTTTTTGAAATTCTTCTCTTGGCGGCGGGCCAAGTCCATTTACTTTTCCCCGCCCCTATGGTACAGTATAAAAAACAGGCGAGAGGAGGCGTGGCGATGCAGGTGAAACAGCTGATCTCCTTTATTACGGCGGCGCGGACAAAGAACATGGCCCAGACGGCGCTGGCCCTCAACTACTCCCACTCCACCATTTACGGGCATATCGAGGCGCTGGAGCGGGAGTTCCATACAAAGCTCTACCTGCGCACGCCCCACGGCATCGAGCTGACGGAGCAGGGCAGGGAATTCCTGGGCTATGCCACCCGGTTTATGCAGCTGTACGACGAAACCATGGCCGCCATGTCCGCCGTTTCCCAGGCCCACCTGCGGGTCGGGGCCAGCGAGGCCTCGGACCTCTGCCTCATGCACAACCTCCTGCAGGAGTTTATTGCCCTCTACCCGGCCATTGAGCTGGAATACAGCAAGCTGACGGTGGATGTGGCGCTCTCCAGGCTGTCCGCCAGCACCTGCGACCTCGCCTTCCTCTCCGAGTGCAACTACCGCCCGGAACACTTCTACGCCGCCTACCTCTGTACCCTGCCGCTGGTGTTTGTGGCCTCCTCCACTTACCCCTTTTCCCAGCAGGCGGCGCTACCAAAGCTGGTCAGTTCCAATACCCTCCCTGTCGTGCGGGAGACCTTGCAGACCGTGGGGGTGGATTTTGACCGGCAGTTCTCCTCCCTCCTGGTGGTGGGGGACCTAAATACCATCCGCCACCTGCTGCTCTATAACCGGGGAATCGCGTTTTTGCCGCTGGCCTATATCAGACGGGATCTGGAGGAGGGGACCTTGGTCCGCGTACCCCATCTGATGCAGGAGATCTACCTGCCAACTTATATTGTCACGCCCTCCCCAAACCGCATCGGCCCCCATACGCAGGCGCTGATCGACCTGGCCTTCCAGCGCTACAACCCCCGGCGTCTGCCTCGGGACAACATTGTGCAGTAAGCGGGAGAGGAAAACAGCCGCCGGCGCTTCTGACCATGGAAGCGCCGGCGGCGTTGCCGCATGCCGCTATATGAAAAAAGGGAAGTAGGGTAGAGGCTCAGTCCCCCATGCTGAGGCCCAGGGCCCGGGCGGCGCGGACCAGCTCCCCCTCCGGCGGGACGGTCTTCAGCTTTCCGGCCACCTCGCCCAGCGGTACGGGGACCACCCGGTCGTCCTGGAGGGCCACCATATAGCCAAACTTTTTCTCCCGGATCAGCTCCGCCGCCGCCACGCCGAACCGGCTGGTGAGCACCCGGTCCGCCGCGCAGGGGATGCCCCCCCGCTGGTAGTGGCCGGGGATGGTCACCCGGATCTCCTGGCCGGTGAGGGCCCTCAGCTCGTCGGCCATGCGGTAGGAGATGGAGGGGTAGGCCATGGCGGTTCTGGCGCTCTTGACCTCCTTCTTGCTCATCCTGGCCTCCGCCTGGCTGACGGCCCCCTCCGCCACGGCCAGGATGGAGAACTGCTTGCCGCTGTCCTGCCGGCGCTGGATGGCCCGGGCGATCTTCTCGGCGGAGTAGGGGATCTCCGGGATCACGATCACGTCCGCGCCGGAGGCGATGCCGGCGTACAGCGTCAGCCAGCCGGCCTTGTGGCCCATGATCTCCACGATGAACACCCGGGAGTGGGAGAAGGCGGTGGAGTGGATGGAGTCGATCACCGCCGTGGCGATGTCCACGGCGGATTGGAACCCGAAGGTCATCTCCGTGCCCCACAGGTCGTTGTCGATGGTCTTGGGCAGCGTCACCACGTTGACGCCGTGCTGGCTGAGGAGGTTGGCGGTCTTGTGGGTGCCGTTGCCCCCCAGGATCACCAGGCAGTCAAACCCCTCCCGCTCCACGGTCTTGAGCATCTTCTCCAGCTTGGTCTCCTCGCTGTCCTCCCCGGCCTTCTGCATCTCCTTGAAGGGCTGGCGGGAGGTCCCCAGGATGGTGCCGCCCCGGGTGAGGATGTCGGAGAAGTCCTCCTGGTGCATGATGTGGTAGTCCCCCTCGATGAGGCCCCGGTACCCGTCCCGGATGCCATAGATGGTGACCGCGTTCCCCAGCTCGTTGTACAGCGTCTTCGCCACGCCCCGCAGCGCCGCGTTCAGGCCCTGGCAGTCCCCGCCGCTTGTCAGCATTCCCACTTTCATTCCCGTTTCCTCCCATCAAGCGTTCCGTTTTCCTGTCCCAGCGGGGGCTGGCCGCCTCCCGCCGCCGCAGCGGCCCATGCCACGGCGGGCCGCCTACTGTCTAGTCTTTATTATAATGGTATCTGTCTTTCCTGGCAATTCTTCCCTGTGTAAAATTTTCGGCATTCCCGTATTTTCGCCGACAAGGTGCGGAGACGCCGCCTCCCCGCCCCGGTAAAGCATCCCCCCGGTCCTGCCCGCGGGGGATGCCTCCCTATGGGAAAACGGCCCGGCGCAGAAAATTTCTGCGCCGGGCCGCTGCACTTTGAAAGCCGCGGAGCCCCCCTCCGCCGGGGAAACCCAGGCGTTTCCGCTCCCCCGGCGATCGAACGAGGGCCGCGGTATCCCGCCCTTTTGACAAAAGCCCCTCCAGAGCTGGCCGCCCTCCGCCGGCAGGGCAAAGCAGCGCCAGCACCGCCATTATCCGGCAGGCGGGCCGGCTTTCCAGGGACGTGTCAAAAGAGGGTCAGCTGCTCCGCCGGCCGCTCCCGCCGCCGATGGGAGCGGCGCACAGCGTCCGGCAGCGCCGCCAGGTAGGGGGAAACCGCGCCGCCGCTGGTGAGGAACAGCCGCTCCCTGGCCCGGGTCATGGCCACATACAGAAGGCGCCGCTCCTCCGCCTCGTCGGTCCGCCCGCTCTGGGAGACCAGGGGAACCATCCCCTCGGTGGGCCCGGCGGCGAACACCACCGGGAACTCCAGCCCCTTGGCGCCGTGGAAGGTCATGAGGCGCACAGCGCCGGAATCCCAGCCCCTCCCCGCCGCCCGGCGGAGATCCCCCTCCTCCCCCAGGGTCAAGGCCCGCCACAGGGCGGGGAAGTCCGGGTAGAACACCGCCAGACTCCGCAGCCGCTCCAGGGCGGGGGATGGGCCGTGCCGCTCCGCCCACCGCTCCACCAGCTTCCGGGGCGGCTCCCTGCCCACCGCCTCCCGCCAGAGGGCCGTCTCCCGCAAAAGGGCCTCCAGGGGACCATAGCCGCGAAAGGCCGCCGCCAGCACCTCCGGCTCCGGCCGTGCGGAGAGGGCGGCCTCCGCCCGCTCCAGAAGGTCCGCCGGGCAGTCCCACAGAAGGCGGAGGGCGGTCACCGCCGCGGCGGCGTCGGCGCTGTCCCAGGCAAAGCGGAGCGCCGCCAGGGCGGCCCGCACCTCCTCCGCCTCCAAAAAGTCCTCCCGGCCGGTGACGATGCAGGGGATGTCGTCGTGGAGGAGGCACTTTTCCACCAGCTCCAGCTGCCGGTGGGTGCGGCAGAGCACCGCGATGTCGGAGAAGGCCCAGGTCCGCTCCCGGCAGCCCAGGTCCTGGGCGGCGAGCATATCCACCCCGCCGGTGAGCCGGCCGATCTCCTTTGCGATGGAGATCCCCTCCTGGAAAGGGTCCTCCGCCTGGATCCACTCCACCGGCAGCCCCTGGGGGCAGTGGGGCGTCAGCGCCCGCTCCGGCCCGCCGCCGGCCTGGATCACCGCCAGGGCGGCAGTCAAAATCTCCGGGGCGGAGCGGTAGTTGTCCCTTAGGGAGATGACGCGGGTCGCCGGCTCGTCCTGCCGCAGCCGGTCAAAGCACTGCCCGTCCGCCCCGCGGAAGGCGTAGATGGACTGGTCCGGGTCCCCGATGACAAAGAGGCTCCGTCCCCCTCTGCTCCAGGCCCGGAGGAGCCGGTACTGGATGGCGCTGCTGTCCTGGAACTCGTCCGCCAGCAGGTGGGTGAAGGCCCGGCAGCCGGCGGTGTCCACCTGCAGCGCCCGGGTGAGAAGGTCGTCAAAGTCCAGAAGGCCCCGCTCCTCCAGCTGGGCGCAGTAGGTGTCGCACAGCGCCGGGTCCGTGGCGTCCCCCGCCGCCGCGAGGCCGCACTTCACCCGTGAGACCGCCTGCAGGAGCGCTCTGGCGCTCCCCTTTTCTCCGGCGGCGCGGAGGACCTGCTCCGCCAGGGTCAGCGCCTCACCGGGGCTGACGAGGCGGACGTCCCCTAAAAGCTGCAGGCAGATGGCGTGAAAGGTGCCGATGGTCATGCCGGCCGCCGCCCGTTTCCCGCCCAGCCGTTTCTCCAGCCGCTGGCGCATCTCCGCCGCGGCCTGGTTGGTGAAGGTGACGGCGGTGATCTCCTGGGGCTTGACGCCCCGCTCCTCCACCAGCCAGGCGATCCGCTCCACCAGGGTCCTGGTCTTGCCGGTGCCCGGTCCGGCGATGACGGCCACCACCCGCTCCGGCGCCGTCACCGCCGCCTGCTGGGCCGCGTTCAGCGCCAGGGCGGCGCCCTCCGCCGCCGGGGACGGCTCCGCCGCGCCTTTGGCCGCTTTCCGGGAGAGCTCCCTCTTTTTTGCCGGACCCGGCCTTGGCCCCTCACCGCCGAACAGGGAGATCTGCCCGCCGATGCGCTGGATCTCCCCCGGGGTGAGGAGCGAGATGGTGCCGTAGACCCCGTCGTACCCCGCCCGGCGCTCCACCTGCCCCGCCCGCAGGCGGCGGATCCCCTCCGCCACGCAGGGGCCGGCCACAGCCTCAAGATCCGGCAGCGCGCTGTCGCGGAGGATGGTGAACTCCGGCCCCAGCTCCCGCAGCATGGTTTCGTACAGCGCCGCCGTCCGTTTTCCGGCGGCAGAGCCGCCGGTGGAGGCGGCGATCACCTCGGGAAGGGGGGCAAGGCTCTCAAAGGGCTTGGCGCCGGCGGGGCGGAACCCCATGGGGCGGTCCGCCAGGGCCTCCACCCGGTGCTCCACGCCGATGGTGAGCTTTTTCCCGCACACCGGGCACAGGCCGCCCCGCGCCTCCGTCTCCGCCGGGGTGAGGCAGACGCCGCAGGAGCGGTGGCCGTCCAGGTGGTACTTCCCCTCCTCCGGGAAGAACTCCACCGTCCCCAGGACCCCCTCCCCGGTGCGGACGGCCCGCAGCAGGGAGGGGTAGGACCGCTCCCCGGCTATGATATCCGCCTCCCGCCCCAGCTTGGCGGGGGAGTGGGCGTCGGAGTGGGAGAGGAGGGTCAGCTGGTCCAGGGCGGAGAGGCGCCAGTTCATGGGCGGGTCGGAGGAGAGGCCGGTCTCCACCGCGTGGATCTCCCCGGCCAGGTCCCCAAAGCACTCCTCCATGGTGTCAAACCCGGAGAAGGCGCCGAAGAGGGAGAAGTGGGGCGTCCAGATGTGGGCGGGGATCAGCTCCGCCGCCGGCGACGTCTCCAGCGTCAGCTCCAGAAGATCCCGGCTGTCAAGGCCCAGGATGGGCCGTCCGTCGGAGCGGATGTTGCCGATGGCCTCCAGCCGGGCGGAGAGCTCCTCCGCCGCGGCCAGGGAGGGCAGGAGGATCAGGTGGTGGACCTTCCGGGTCCGGCCGTGGCGCTTGTAGATGCAGCTGATCTCCCCGGTCACCACAAAGAGGGGGTCCTCCCCCTCCGGCGCACCGGGCAGCCGCAGCTCCGGCCGGAGGGCGTAGACCCCCTCCCCCGCCTCCACCAGGTGCTCCGCCAGCTCCCTCCGCCAGGTGGGGTGGGTGAAGTCCCCGGTGCCCACAAGGCCGATGCCCTTGCGCCGGGCCCACCAGTCCAGATGGGGCGCGTCCAGCTCCCGGCTGGTGGCCCGGGAGAAGCGGGAGTGGATATGGAGATCGGCGATGTACATGGCGGCGTCCTCTCTTCCGGCGGATTTTGCACCATTATACCGCTTTTCGCGGCGGGATGCAATCGTATCCCCCACAGGGCGGAAAACGCGGGGGCGCGAAAAAGGGCCCGGGGGTACACCAACCCTCGGGCCCTCTCGGCACAGCTTTGGTTTTCTTACTTGACCTCGACCTTGGCGCCGGCCTCTTCCAGCTTCTTCTTCAGCTCCTCGGCCTCGTCCTTGGAGATGCCCTCCTTCACAGCCTTGGGGGCGCTCTCCACGAAAGCCTTGGCCTCGCCCAGGCCCAGGCCGCTGATCTCGCGGACCACCTTGATGACCTTGATCTTGGCGGCGGCGTCGAAACCGGCCAGGATCACGTCGAATTCGGTCTTCTCCTCGGCGGCGGGGGCAGCGGCGCCGGCGGCGGGAGCGGCCATGGCGGCGGCGGACACACCGAACTCCTCCTCCAGAGCGTGAACCAGCTCGCTCAGCTCCAGAACGGTCAGAGCCTTGATTTCCTCGATCATAGCAGTAACTTTCTCGCTAGCCATTGTAGATAACCTCCTAATAAGATATTTGTAAAATCAACGTGTTGTGGGGTGCCGCCTTACTCGGCGGCAGGGGCCTCGGCCGCAGCGCTCTCCTCGGCGGGAGCGCCCTGCTTCTCGGCGATCTGCTTGAGCACGCAGGCAAGGCCGGAGATGGGGGCCAGCATGGTACCCAGCACCTGGGCCTGCAGCACGGGCAGCGCCGGGATGGCGGCCAGGGAGTTGATGGTCTCCATGGGGATGACCTTCCCGTCCATGAAACCGCCCTTGATCTCAAACTTGTTCTGCAGTTTCTTGGCGAACTCGGCGATTACCCGGGCGGGAGCCACAGGGTCGTCCTGGCAGACGGCCAGGGCGGTGGTGCCGTTGAGCAACCCGTCCAGCTCGTTCATGCCAGCGTTGTCCACCGCAAAGCGCAGCAGGGTATTCTTCACAACGGCGTAATCCACGTTGTTCTTCCGCAGCTCCACGCGCAGCGCGGTGTCTTCCGCCACGGTAATGCCCTTGTAGTCCACCAGCACACCGGCGGCGGCGCCCTGCAGCTTTTCTGTCAGCGCGGCCACGATGGCCTGTTTCTCGCTCAGAACCTTTGCATTCGGCATTCTTGTTTTCACCTCCATTAGTATTCGCGGGGAATCGGTGCGTTCAAGAAAAGGAAAAGCCCCTGTGCCCGCAAAGACACAAGGACCCACAGCAAATCAAACGACTGCTCTCCTCGGCAGGATTTACGGCCTAAGCCACCTGCTGTCTTTGGAACGCGACTATTATTATAGCGAAAAGGCGCCCCCTTGTCAACTAAAATTTCTAAAAATTGCCCCTTTTCTTAAGCGGCCGGCGGGGCGGCGGGCCCGCCGTCGGCGAATCCCCGGCAAAAGACGCCCCGCCTGTCGTCGGCAGGCGGGGCGCTTTGATCCGGGTTTTCCGGGGATGGCCGCTTACAGCAGCTTGGCGGCGTTGACCTTCACGCCGGGGCCCATGGTGGAGGCGGCCACGCAGCTCTTGATATACTGGCCCTTGGCGGCGGCGGGCTTGGCCTTGATGATGGCGCCCATGAGGGCGGTGAAGTTGTCGTTGAGCTTCTCCGCGCCGAAGGACACCTTGCCGATGGGGCAGTGGATGATGTTGGTCTTGTCCAGGCGGTACTCGATCTTACCGGCCTTGGACTCCTGCACGGCCTTGGCCACATCGGGGGTGACGGTGCCGGCCTTGGGGGAGGGCATGAGGCCCTTGGGGCCCAGCAGCTTACCCAGGCGGCCCACGGTGCCCATCATGTCGGGGCTGGCGATGACCACGTCGAAGTCGAACCAGTTCTCCTTCTGGATCTTCTCCACCAGGTCCATCTCGCCCACATAATCCGCGCCGGCGGCCCTGGCGGCCTCGGCCTTGTCGCCCTTGGCGAATACCAGGACGCGGACGTCCTTGCCGGTGCCGTGGGGCAGGACGATGGCGCCGCGGACCTGCTGGTCAGCATGGCGGGAGTCCACGCCCAGTTTCACATGCAGCTCCACCGTCTCGTCGAACTTGGCGGACGCGGTCTTGCAGATGAGGCCAAAGGCCTCGGCGCTGTCGTACTGGACGGAGCGGTCGATCTGCTTGGCGCTCTCTTTATACTTCTTACCTCTAAACATCTCTAACCCCTCCTTATTCGCCCACGACAACGCCCATGGAACGGGCGGTGCCGGCGATCATGCTCATAGCGGCCTCCAGGCTGGCGGCGTTGAGGTCGGGCATCTTGGTCTCGGCGATCTTCTGGATGTCCGCCTTGCTGATGGTGGCCACCTTGGTCTTGTTGGGCACGCCGGAGCCGGACTCGATGTTGCAGGCCTTCTTGATGAGGACGGCAGCCGGGGGGGTCTTGGTGACGAAGGAGAAGGAGCGGTCGGCGTACACGGTGATGACCACGGGGATGATCATGCCCATGTCGTTCTTGGTCCGCTCGTTGAATTCCTTGGTAAACGCGGCGATGTTCACGCCGTGCTGGCCCAGGGCCGGGCCGACGGGGGGCGCGGGGGTTGCTTTGCCTGCAGGGATCTGCAGCTTGACATATCCTACGACTTTCTGTGCCATAATGCGGCACCTCCTTGATAAAATGTGGTGGTGGCGGGTCCCGCGGCTTTGGCGGGGAACCCTCCCACGAAAAGACCAGACAGCCTTCCGCTCCCTGGCTCTGGCCGGACCGCCTCAAGCGGCTTACGCGCCCGGCAGCGCGGCGGTCAATTCTCCAGGACTTCCACCTGGTCCAGCTCCAGCTCCACCGGGATCTCCCGGCCGAACATGGTCACCTCCACGGTCACCTTGTTCTTCTCAGGGTTGATCTCCTCCACCACGCCGGTGAAGGTGGCCATGGAGCCGTCGGTGATGCGGACATGGTCGCCCACCTTGTACTGGACCACGATCTCCCGTTTCTCCATCCCCAGGGAGAGGACCTCGTCCTCCGTGAGGGGGATGGCCTTGTTGGCGCTGCCCACAAAGCCGGTGACACCGCGGACGTTGCGGACCAGGTGCCAGGTGTCGTCGGTCATCACCATCTTGATGAGCACATAGCCGGGGAAAACCTTGCGCTCCACTTCCTTCATGGCGCCGGAGTCGGTCACCTCGGTGACCTTCTCCATGGGGATCTGGATGTCCTGGATCATCTCCTGCATGCCGCGGTGGGCCACCGCCTTTTCGATGGTGGTCTTGACGGCGTTTTCATAGCCGGAGTAGGTATGGACGACATACCACAGTGCACTCTCAGACATCGTCCTACCTCTTAACCGGCAAAGACGTCCAGCAGGGTCTTAATGGCAAGGCCGGCCACCCCGTCGAAGATCCAGATGCACGCGCCGATGCACAGGCTGCACAGGATCACCGTCACGGTGTTTTTCGCCACCTTCTGTCCGCTGGGCCACACGATTTTCTTCAGCTCGCTTTTCATCTCGCGGAACCAACGGCCACGATCCTTCTTGGTTTTCTTTTCTTCTGCCATGTTGTTCTCCCTCTCTCTTACTTGGTCTCACTATGAACCGTGTGCTTTCTGCAGAAGGGGCAGTACTTGTTCATCTCCAAGCGGTCAGGATCGTTCTTCTTGTTTTTCACAGTGTTGTAGTTTCTCTGCTTGCACTCATTGCAGCGCAATGTGATTTTCACACGCATCTAACGGCACCTCCTTTTTTTGTATGCGGGGTCTCCCCCCGCACTGATTGCCTCCCTAGAGGAAGGGGGCGGCCTCCCGGCGCCAAAAGCGAAAAACGCGCACAAAAAGAAAGCCCCATTTCCACAGGTAATGTTTACTATACCATTATCCCGCGAAAAGGTCAAGCCTAAAACAAAAATTTTTTATCCATTCCCGGCGGTTTTCCCGCCAATTCCGGGGAAAACCGGCGAAAAGCGGCCGGCTTTCCGCCGGGGCGGCGGCAGAGGGGGAAAGCGGCGCTTTTCTTTTCCGCTTTTTTCCGCTATAATACTGCCGTCAGCGTATTCGGCCCGCCGCGGGAGGGGCGTCCCCCGCCCGCCGGGCCAACGGAGAAGGGGGAGGGAGCATGCGGATTTTGGCCATTGATTACGGGGACGCCCACACCGGCGCGGCCGTCTCCGACCAGACGGGGACCCTGGCCGGCTATACCACCACCATCCACGCCCGGCGGCAGGAGCAGGTGGTGGAGGCCATCGGCGCGCTGGTCCGGGAGTACGGCGTGGAGGAGATCGTGCTGGGCTACCCGAAAAATATGGACGGCACCCTGGGGCCCCGGGCGGAGAAGGCGGAGGGGCTGAAGGCGGCGCTGGAGGAGGCGCTGGGCCTTCCGGTGGTTCTGTGGGACGAGCGGCGGACCACCATCGACGCCCACAACATCCTGGCCGCCGCCGGGAAAAACGCCAAAAAGCGGAAGAAAACCGTGGACGCCGTGGCGGCGGCACTGATTCTGGAGGGATACCTCACCTTCCGGAAAAGCAGAGGCTAAGGTCCCGCATCCGCCCACGGCGTATCCGCGGAGCGCCAGGCGGCTTTTCGCAGATCGACAAAGGGGAGGTTTTCCGCATGTACCGCGATATTCTATTTGATTTGGACGGCACCCTCACCGACTCCAGCCAGGGGGCCTTCCGCTGCCTGGACTACGCCATGGAGCGGCTGGGGGAGCCGCCCATCCCGCCGGAGGTGAAGAAACTCTTCATGGGGCCGCCGCCGGAGGAGTCCTTCCGAATCCTCTTGGGATTTTCTCAAGAGAAGGCCCGACAGGCGCTGCGGTTTTTTAGGGAGCAGTACGAGGCCAGCGGGCAGAACCAGGTGGCGGCCATCCCCGGCATGGCGGAGGCACTGGACCGCCTGTGCCGGGCCGGCCTGAGGCTGGCGGTGGCCTCCAGCAAGGACGAGCCTGCCTGCCACGCGGTGCTGGAAAACCTGGGGATCCGCCGGTATTTCGCCGCCGTGGCCGGCCACCGGGACGACGGCGCCGGCACCAAGGCGGCCATCATCCGCGCCGCCCTGGACCGGCTGGGCCGGGAGGAAACGGAGCGGGGCGGCGTTTTGATGGTGGGGGACCGGAAATATGACGTGCTGGGGGCGGCGACGTGCGGCATCCCCTGCCTGGGGGTGGACTTCTGCGGCTATGCCCCGGCAGGGGAGATGGCGGCGGCCGGCGTCGTCGCCCTGGTCCGCTCCCCCGGGGAGATGGCGGACTACATCCTCTCCGCCCCGTCGGCCGGCAGATAAAAGCGCCGCGCGCCCACAGGCATTTGCCTGTGGGCGCGTCTTTTATCCCAGGGCCACGTCCAGTATCATCATCACCAGAAAGCCGCTGAGGGTGCCCAGGGTCCCCGCGTGGGAGTGCTCCCCCAGGTGGGCCTCCGGGATCAGCTCCTCCACCACCACATACAGCATGGCCCCCGCGGCGAAGGACAGCAGCCAGGGCATGAGGGGCTGGATCCCTCCGGCGATGAGCACCACCAGCACGCCGAACACCAGCTCCACCACCCCGGAGAGGGAGCCCATGGCGAAGGCCTTCCAGGGGCGGACCCCCTCCTTCCGCAGGGGCAGGGACACCGCCGCCCCCTCGGGGAAGTTCTGGATCCCCATGCCAAGGGCCAGGGCCATGGCCGCCGACAGGGCCGCCTGGCTGTCCGCGTGCTGGGCCGCCAGGGCGAAGGTGAGGCCCACCGCCATCCCCTCGGGGATGTTGTGCAGCGTCATGGCCAGCACCAGAAGCGTCGTCCGGCGGAGGGAGGAGCTGGGCCCCTCCGGCCGGTCCTCCCCCAGGTGGAGGTGGGGCATCAGATGGTCCATCAGCAGCAGGAACAGCACCCCCAGCACAAAGCCCCCCGCCGCCGGAAGAAGCCCGCTGCCGCCGGCGGCCTCCGCCTCCTCGATGGCGGGGATCAGAAGGCTCCACACCGAGGCGGCCACCATCACCCCCGCGGCAAACCCCAGGAACACCCGCTGGGCGGAGCTGCCCAGCTCCCCGCGGAAGAAAAACACCAGCGAGGCGCCCATGGCCGTCATTAAAAAGGTAAAGCCCGTCCCCACCGCGGCCCACAGCACAGGACTCATATCCGATTCCTCCTTTTCCGTTCTTTCCCCCAGTATACCACCTCCGCCGCCTGGGGGCAACCGCCGGTTCGCCGCTTTCCCCCGGCGGCAGCCCTGCTGGTATCCGCCCGGGCCCGCGGCCGCATGCGCCCTTCGGGCGGGGACCGCTGATTTCCAGATGATGGCAGGGGAAAAGGGGGCGGGGGATACATAACTTTCCTCCCGGGGCAGACAATAGTGGCACAAAACCACACTTGGGAGGTCTTTCTTATGCGCCCACTGCGTTCCATCGCGTTTCTTGCCGCCGTGGCCTGCGTCTTCTTCACCGCCGCGGCCACGCCTGTCTCCGCCTTCCTCTTCGGCGGCGACGCCGCCGGTGCCGCCGGCGACTCCGGCGCCCCCATCGCCCAGAGCCTGGAGGTGGAAACCTACCGCAACATCCCCTATACCGGCACGCTCTCCGCCGTAGACAACGAGGGGGACGCCTTCACCTTCTCCATCGCGGAGGCGCCGAAGAAGGGGGATGTGGTCCTGGGGGCGGACGGCGTCTCCTTCTATTATATCCCGAATGAGGGGGAGAGCGGCCAGGATTCCTTCACCTATACCGCCACCGACACCCAAGGGAATGTCTCCGCCCCGGCCACGGTGCGCATCACCATCATCAAGCAGAGGACCGCCGTGACCTACGCCGACCTGGCGGACCACCCCTCCGCCCCGGCGGCGGTGTGCCTGGCGGAGCACGGGGTCTATGTGGGGCGGCAGGTGGGCTCCTCCTGGTTTTTTGACCCGGAGGAGACCGTGACCCGCTCGGAGTTCCTGGCCATGGCCATGGAGGCCCTGGGCAGCGGCGCGGATGAGGGCGTGCAGCTTACCGGCTTTGCCGACGACGAGAGCATCGCCGCCTGGGCCAAGGGCTACGCCACCGCCGCGGTGCGGGAGGGGGTCATCAGCGGCGTCTCCACCGCGGAGGGCATCCAGTTCCAGGGGGAGGACGCCATCGCCCTCAGCGAGGCCGCCACGGTGATGAACCGCCTCATGGATGTGACCGACGTCCGGCTGGAGGAGGGCGCCGCCGAAACCTGGGCGGACCAGGCGGTGGCCAATATGGAGTCGGTGTCCGTGGTGGCTGCCGGCAGCTTTGGCACCAGCGCCGTGGAGCAGCCCGTCACCCGGGCCCAGGCGGCGGAGATGCTGAGCGCCGCCATCCGCCTCACGGAGGAGGAGACGGGCGGCGGGCTCTTCGGCTGGTTTTGAATACCGCGCCAGGAAGGGAGAGGGCGGGGCCGCTGCGCGGCCCCGCCCCTGCCTTATGGACGGCAGGGGAAGACGGGAAAAAGGGGGGCGGCCGCTTGGCTTATTTTACTAAAAAGCATTGCGGGATGGTAGCTACTCATAAAACAGCATCAACAATCAACTGAAACAGGGTAGCTGCCATACGGATTGCCACAAAAGCGGGTAAGAGGTCAAAGACTTCTTGCCCGCTTTTTCTGTGCCGCGTGGAA
>CALWXD010000067.1 GCA_944385425.1 uncultured Oscillospiraceae bacterium
GTAATCTCACCCCGGAGCCGCGTTGGATGGATGGTGATGTGCAAGGTGGAGTCCCTCCTCTTTTGTGCAATGGGCCGCGCCGGTTCCTACAGCGCCGCCTCCGCGAAGGCCCGCAGGCCCTCCATGTCCAGCTCCACAGTCCTGGCCCGGCCGATCTCCTCCAGCACCACCACGTCGATGGTGCCGCCCCGGCGCTTTTTGTCGCCGGTGGCGGCGTCGTAGAGCTCGGTTGCTGTGTAGGAGCATTTTATCGGCAGATTGTGCCGTACATTAGCGGCGATCACCGCCGCCAGCGTCCCCCCGGGGCTGTACCCCAGGCGCTCGGCGGCCCGGCTGGCCAGCACCATCCCGATGGCCACCGCGTGGCCGTGGGGCACGGCGTAGCCGCTGCACTTCTCGATGGCGTGGCCCAGGGTGTGGCCGAAGTTTAGGAGCTTGCGTTTCCCCTGCTCCCGCTCATCCTCCGCCACCACCGCGGCCTTGATCTCCACGTTCCGCTTCACCACCGCCGGGAGGTGGTCCCGGATGGGCTCCTTCATCAAAAAGTCGAAAAAATCCCGGTCGGCGATGAGGCCGTGTTTCAGCGTCTCCGCCACCCCGTCGGCAAAGGTGTCCGGCGGCAGGGTGGAGAAGGCGCCGCAGTCGCACACCACCAGCCTGGGCGGCCAGAAGGCCCCCGCCAGGTTCTTCCCCGCCGCCAGGTCCACCGCCGTCTTTCCCCCCACGGAGGAGTCGCTGGCGGCCAGGAAGGTGGTGGGCAACTGGATATAGTCGATGCCCCGCTGGTAGGTGGCGGCGGCAAAGCCCGCCATGTCCCCGGTGACGCCGCCCCCCAGGGCCGCCACGAAGTCGGAGCGGGTCAGCTTCTGCTCCGCCAGAAATTCCAGGATGGCGCCATAGGTGGTAAGGTTTTTGTTCTGCTCCCCCGCCGGGAACACATAGGTGCAGACGTCCATCCCCGCCTTTCGGAGGGATGCCTCCACCCGGCGGGCGTAGAGCGGCGCCACGGTGCTGTCTGTCACCAGGGCGCAGCGGCGGGAGGCGGTCACGGCGGCGATCTCCCCGCCGCAGGTGTCCAGCAGCCCCGCTCCGATGAGGACGTCGTAGTCCCGGGAGGCCCGCACATATACTCGCTCCATCATTCCCTGTCCTCCCGGTCCAGCTCGGTCTTGATCTCCCGTCCCTCCCGGAGGAGGGCGGCCATCCGCTCCTCGTCCCCGGCGGCCAGGGCCGCGTCATACTGCTCCAGCCGGCCGATGAGCCCCCGGAGCTCCCGGCGGAGGTCCTCTCGGTTCAAGAGGAACAGCTCCGCCCACATCTTCTCATTGAGGAACGCCACCCGGGTCATGTCCCGAAAGCTGCCGGCGGAGAACCCCCGGTGCTCCAATGCGGTGGGGCTCTTCACATAGGCGCTGGACACCACATGGGCCAGCTGGCTGGTGAGGGCGATGATCCGGTCGTGCTTCTCGGGCGTGGCGATCTCGTAGCGGGTAAAGCCGATGGCGTCGAACACGTCCTTGACCTTCTTCATGGTCTCGATATCCAGATCCCGGTGGGGCACCAGGATGAGGGAGGCGTTGACAAACAGGTCCCGCCGGGCGTTGGCAAAGCCGATCTTGGCCATGCCCTCCATGGGGTGGCCGCCGATGAAGGTAAAGCCGTTTTCCTCGGCCAGCGCCCAGCAGGGCCCGCACACCGCCCGCTTCACCCCGGCGCAGTCCACCACCACCGCCCCCCTTTGGATGACGCCGGCGTGGGCGCGGACCCAATCCACCGTGTCCCGGGGGTAGAGGGCCAGGATCAGAATGTCGCAGGCGGGGACCCGGTCCTCCGTCAGCTCCTCGTCGATGACCTCCAGGAGCTTGGCCCGGTAGATCACCGGCCGCTGGAGATCCGCGCCCCAGACGGTGTGGGCGGTGTTGGCCTTGATAGCCCGGGCCAGGGACCCGCCGATGAGGCCCAGCCCTACGATTCCGATGTTCATGTCTCTCCTCCCCGGCGCTTAGGACTCGTAGCTGTACTGGCAGAAGGGCAGGATGCCCCGCACGTCCCTGGCAAGGGCGGCGAAGGCCTCCGGCGTGATGGACTGGGGCCCGTCGCACCAGGCGTGCTGGGGGTCGTTGTGGACCTCGATCATGAGGCCGTCCGCCCCCGCGGCGGCCGCCGCCAGGGCCATGGGCCGCACCAGGGATGCCTTGCCGGTGGCGTGGCTGGGGTCGATGACCACCGGCAGGTGGCTGAGGGTCTTCAGCACCGGCACGGCGGAGAGGTCCAGGGTGTTGCGGGTGGCGGTCTCAAAGGTGCGGATGCCCCGCTCGCAGAGGATCACCTGCTCGTTGCCCCCGGCCATGACGTACTCCGCGCTCATGAGGAGCTCCTGGAGGGTGGCGGACATGCCCCGCTTGATGAGGACGGGCTTGCGCAGGTGGCCCAGCTCCTTCAAAAGCTCGAAGTTCTGCATGTTCCGGGCCCCCACCTGGATGATGTCCACCTCGTCGAAGTACTCCAGCTGGTGGAGATCCATGATCTCCGTGATGATGGGCAGGCCCGTCTCCCGCTTGGCCTCCAGCAGAAGGCGGATGCCCTCGGCCCCCAGCCCCTGGAAGGAGTAGGGGGAGGTGCGGGGCTTGAACGCGCCGCCCCGGAGGATGCCGGCGCCCCCCTCCTTCACCGCCTGGGCCACATAGCAGATCTGCTCCTCCGTCTCCACGGAGCAGGGCCCGGCGATAAACTGGAAGTTTCCGCCCCCCAGCCTTGCACCCCCTACCTCGATCACCGTGTCCTGCGGGTGGAACTTCCGGTTGGCGTTTTTGAAGGGCTCCTGGATGCGCTTGACATCCTCCACAATATCCAGGGCCTTGATGAGGTCGATGTCCACCACCGACGTGTCCCCCACCAGGCCCAGCACCGTCTGGTTGGCGCCGTCGCTGATGTGCAGCTCCAGCCCCAGGCTCCTCAGCCAGTTCTTTAGGTTCTCCAGCTGTTTCTCATTGGGATCCTTTTTCAAAATGACGACCATACTTCTCTCTCCTTTTCGGATAAACTGAAATCCTTTTTTCCGTTTTTACAAAGCAAAAAGGACTCCACAGTGGGTCCCCACCGTGAAGTCCGAATCAGCCCGAATGCGGCAATCCTCATGCGCTCTGACAGGCATTCCTTCTCTTTTCGGTGAAACCCAAATAAGCCTTACCCATAAAGAAATAGGTAAAGCT
>CALWXD010000068.1 GCA_944385425.1 uncultured Oscillospiraceae bacterium
GGTCGATGCCCGCGTTGATGATGACCCGGCGGCACATGGAGCAGGAGGTGGCGTCGTGGAGCAGCTCCCCGTTCTTGGCCTCCCGCCCCGCCAGATAGAGGGTGGCCCCCAGGGTGTCCCGCCGGGCCGCCGAGATGATGGCGTTCATCTCCGCGTGAACCGACCGGCACAGCTCGTACCGCTCCCCGGAGGGGACGTTCATGGCCTCCCGGGCGCAGTAGCCCAGGTCCATGCAGTTCTTCCGCCCCCGGGGGGCGCCGTTGTAGCCGGTGGAAACGATCTCGTCGTTCTTCACCACAATGGCCCCATAGCGCCGGCGCAGGCAGGTGGACCGCTCCAGCACGGTCTCGGCGATGTCCAGATAGTAGTTCTCCTTATCAATGCGCTTCATGGGCGGTTCCTCCCTCGAGTTGTCTGTGGAGACAGTATAGCCTATTTCGGCCCGCCGCGCAAGTGCCTCCTGTTTCCGCCCCTTTCCGGGGAAAAAAGGGCGGGATCGGGACGAATTTACACTTTGTTTACGATTGCCTTCTTGAAAAGTTCCGCCGGACGCGCTATCATTACTCTAGACTCTTCCGGCAGGCGTCAGCGCCTGCCGTCCCTGTCCGCTCAAGGAGGCACGCCCATGATCCGCAACGCGCTCCAACGCTTTATGTACGGCCGCTATGGCAGCGACCAGCTGAACCTCTTTCTGATCGTTCTGTATCTGCTGCTCTACTTTTTGTCGGTGGTGACAGAGCTTCTCCCCCTGTACTGGCTGTCTCTGCTTCTGCTGTGCGTGTGCCTGTTCCGCCTTCTCTCCCGAAACATCCCCGCCCGCCGGCGGGAGAACGACAAGTTCCTCCGGGTCGCCGGCCCGGCCATCCAGTGGCTGCGCCTGCGGCGCACCATCCACCGGGACAAGGATCACCGCTATTTCAAGTGCCCCAACTGCGGCCAGCAGCTGCGGGTCCCCCGGGGCAAGGGGAAAATCACCGTCACCTGCCGCAGCTGCGGCGCCACCTTCCAGGAAAACAGCTGAGCCTCCCCGCCGTCCCTGTGGCCGGCGGGGCTTTTCGTGTCCCGGCCCTTCCTTTTTCTCCCCGGCTGTGATACAATGTTTGTGTATGGCGCGCCGCAGGCCGGCGGCCCAACGAAAGAAAACACGAAGGAGCGCACAAGCTATGAGTTCCTCCCACTACGACGTCATCATCCTGGGCTGCGGCGAGGCCGGTATCTTCGCCGCCTACGAGCTAGCCCACCTCCGCCCCGACCTGAATCTCCTGGCCGTGGACCAGGGGGCGGACATCTACCACCCCAGCTGCCCCATCGTCGCGGGCAAGGTGCGCGTGTGCACACACTGCCCCGTCTGCCACACCATGTGCGGCTTCGGCGGCGCCGGGGCCTTCTCCGACGGCAAGTTCAACTTTACCACCCAGTTCGGCGGCTGGCTCACCGATTTCATGGAGGCCGGGACCGTGATGGAGCTGATTGACTATGTGGACTCCATTAACGTGGCCCATGGCGCCACCACCCAGTGCTTCTCCACCGCCACCCCCGAGGCCAAGGCCCTGGAGCGCCGGGCCCTGGCCTACGACCTCCATCTGCTCCAGGCCCGGTGCAAGCACCTGGGCACCGAGAACAACCTGCGCATCCTCACCAACATCTATGAGGGGCTGCGGGACAAGCTGGAGTTCCGCTTCCACGCCGAGGTGACCCGCATTATCCGGGCCGACGGCGGCTACCGTCTGGCCCTGGCCGGCGGGGAGGAGATCGCCTGCAAATGGCTCATCGCTGCCCCCGGGCGCTCGGGGGCCGAGTGGTTTGCCAACCAGTGCAAGGAGCTGGGGCTGGAGCTTCTCAACAACCAGGTGGACATCGGCGTGCGGGTGGAGCTGCCCGCCGCCGTCTTTGAGCACATCACCGACGTGGTCTATGAGTCCAAGCTGGTCTACCGCACCAAGCAGTACGGCGACCAGGTGCGCACCTTCTGCATGAACCCCTACGGCCACGTGGTGGCGGAGAATGTGGAGGGCATCAACACCGTGAACGGCCACTCCTACGCCGACCCCGCCCTGAGAAGTGAGAACACCAACTTCGCCCTGCTGGTCAGCAACCGCTTCACCAAGCCCTTCAACGAGCCCTACCGCTACGGCAAGCACGTGGCCTCCCTCAGCAACATGCTGGCCGGCGGCGTGCTGGTCCAGCGCTTCGGCGACCTGGTGGGCGGCCGCCGCACCAATGAGCACCGGATGAGCAAGTCCTTCGTCCGGCCCACCCTTACCGCCGCCGTCCCCGGGGACCTGTCGCTGGCGCTGCCCAAGCGCCACCTGGACAACATCATTGAGATGATCTACCAGCTGGACAAGATCGCCCCGGGCACCGCCAACTACGACACCCTGCTCTACGGCGCGGAGGTGAAGTTCTACTCCGCCCGCCTTCCCCTCTCTTCGGAGCTGGAAACCGCCCTGCCCGGCTTCTTTGCCGCCGGCGACGGCGCCGGCGTCACCCGCGGCCTGGCCCAGGCCGGCGCCTCGGGTATCCGGGCCGCCCGGGCCATCTGCGCGCGGCTGTACCCTCTCTGCCGCCCAGTCCACTCCCGGCCGGGGCCAGGCCGCCCCTCACGCCGCCCAGGGCGGCGCCCCAGGGGCAGCCCAGCGGAGCGGGTGCCCCCGGGAAAGGAGCCGCGGCGGAATGTATG
>CALWXD010000069.1 GCA_944385425.1 uncultured Oscillospiraceae bacterium
CGATGATGATCTTGGTGGTCTCGGGGATGAACTCCCGGAAGCCCTGGCGGATCAAAGCGTCGGTGCGGGTATCCACGGCGCTGGTGGAGTCGTCCAGGATCAGGATCTTGGGCTTCTTCAGCAGGGCCCGGGCAATGCACAGGCGCTGCTTCTGGCCGCCGGAGACGTTGGTGCCGCCCTGCTCGATATAGGTGTCATACTTGTCGGGGAACTGCTGGACGAACTCGTCGGCCTGGGCCAGCCTGCAGGCCTCCACCATCTCCTCGTCCGTGGCGTTCGGGTTACCCCAGCGCAGGTTCTCCTTGATGGTGTCGGAGAAGAGCACGTTCTTCTGGAGCACCACGGCCACCTGGTTGCGCAGCACCTCCATGTCGTACTGCCGGACGTCGACGCCGCCCACCTTCACGGTGCCCTCGGTGACGTCGTAGAGGCGGGAAATCAGCTGGATCAGGGTGGACTTGGAGGAGCCTGTGCCGCCGATGACGCCGATGACCTCACCGGATTTGATGTGAAGGTTGATGTCCTTGAGCGCCATGCGGTCGGCGGTCTTGGAGTATTTGAAGCTGACGTTGTCAAAGTCGATGGAGCCGTCCTTCACGTCCATGACGGGGTCCTCCGGGTTGCGCAGGCTGCTCTCCTCGGAGAGGACCTCCACGATCCGCTCGGCGGACTCCATGGACATGGTGATCATGACGAACACCATGGAGAGCATCATGAGGCTCATGAGGATCTGGAAACTGTAGGTAACAATGGCGGACATCTGGCCCACGTTCACCGACAGGCCCTGGCTGGTGATGACCAGGTAGGAGCCGTAGGACAGCACGAACACCATGCCGGAATAGACGCAAAACTGCATCATGGGGCTGTTCAGGGCCATGATGCGCTCGGCCCGGGTGAAGTCCCTGCAGACATCCTCCGCGGCGGCGGCGAACTTCTTCTTCTCATAGTCCTCCCGGACATAGCTCTTCACCACCCGCATGGCGTGGACGTTCTCCTGGACGGAGTCGTTCAGCGCGTCGTACTTGCGGAACACCCGGCGGAAGATGGGCATGGCCTTGCGGATGACCAGCACCAGGCCCAGCGCCAGCAGCGGGATGGTCACCAGGAAGATCATGGCCAGGCTGCCGCCCATGACAAAGCCCATAATAAAGGAGAAGAGCAGCATGAGGGGCCCGCGGATGGCTACGCGGATGATCATCATAAAGGACATCTGTACGTTGACCACGTCGGTGGTCATGCGGGTCACCAGGCTGGACACGGAGAACTTGTCGATGTTCTCAAAGGAGTAGTCCTGGATGCGGTAGAACATATCAGAGCGCAGGTTGCGGGAAAAGCCGGTGGACGCCGTGGCGCAGGTGTTGCCGGCGGCTACGCCGAAAATCAGCGACAGCACCGCCATCGCCACCAGCTGGATGCCGTAGCCCGCGATCACGTCCATGCCGCAGCCGGCCTGCATCTCGTTGACCAGCTTTGCGATGGTGAAGGGGATGATACACTCCAGGATGACCTCCACCAGCACAAGGAGCGGCGTTATTATCGCCGGTTTTTTGAACTCCCGTATGCTTTTTGCCAAAATTTTGATCATACATAACCTCCATCTCACTTGGTATTTGCCCTGCTGGGGAACGCATGCCTGCCCCGTCCGGCCGGGGCGGCGGCGCTATCCGCTGAGGTTTTGGTACATCCGGGAGAGGGTGTCCAGAAACTGCCGCCGCTCCTCCGGCGAGACGCCCCGGGTCATCTCCGCCTCGATCTCCCGCATGCAGGCCTGCACCTCCGCCTGCAGCTCAAAGGCCCGGCCGGTGGGGACCAGGCTCTTCAGCCGCCCGTCCTGCCGGACGCCCTCCCGGCGGATAAGCTCCTTCCGCTCCAACAGGTGGAGGATGCCGGTGGTGGTGGAGCGGCTGAGGTCAAAGGCGACCTCCACATCCCGCTGATAGACCGGCCCGTCGGCGCAGTGGGCCAGGATGTAGTGCATCACATGGCTCTGCACCCCTGTGATGCCAAGGTCCGCCAGCTTGGCGTTCAGCCGCTTTTTCAAGGTGTGGGCCACCAGGTTCACCCACGCGCCGCAGTCCCGTACCATTGCAGAAAATCTCCATTATCAAATAATTTGTTCGGATGCGAACGATATGTTAACGCAAAAATTTTCCTTTGTCAATAGGCAAGTTGGATAATTTCAAAGATTGTTCAAAAAGAAAAACATCGGCGTTACAAGGGGCTGCGGGACGGCCGCCTGCCCCCGCCGTTGTAACGCCGCTGGAAAATCCGACCGAGCGCCGCGGCGGAGGGGAAGGGGCATATCATTATATATAGTAAGGAAAGGGGCGCCCACTGGGCGCCCCTCTCCGGTGCGAGCAAAACGATAAGCCGGGTTCTGTATTTGGCAGTCATCTATCTCGACATGCTGTTGCCAGCATGCTCCAGCCACCTCCTAAGGACGGCCGGGCCGGCCTGTTGTCCTCCCACGGTGTTGCTCCGGATAGAGTTTACAGCATCGGACAGTCTCCAGCCGATGGGTGAGCTCTTACCTCGCCTTTCCACCCTTACCGCGTCGCCGCAAGCTCCATATCCTTCGCTTCCGCCTGGCGGCGAAAGCTCATCCATTCCGCTGCGCCTCCTTTTCCGAAAAGAACCGCTTTGCCGGGTTCTTTTCGGATTGGGGACACGGCGGTGATACGGGTTCCTGCCGTATCAAAAAGAGACGGCGCCGTCATGAGAAGACTGCCGATGACGGCGAAAGACATGGAGCTTGCGACGACGAGGCGGTATCTCTCTGTTGCACTTTTCCTGAAGTCGCCTTCGGCGGGCGTTACCCGTTATCCTTGCCCTGTGGAGCCCGGACTTTCCTCACGGCGGGCCTTTCGGCCTCGCCGCGCGACTGCCTGTCTTCCTCGCCTCTCTATTCTACAAAAGGGAGGCGGGTTTGTCAACAGCGGTTGCGGACAGGAAAAAAATAGGATATAATAAGCTGTTGTGAAATTCAGCCTTGAGGAGGAAACGGCCATGGGCCTAAAGGAGTATTTGGCGTCCCTAAAGGGGAAACGGGTGGCGGTAATCGGCATCGGCGTGAGCAATACGCCGCTGCTGGAGCTGCTGCTGGGGGCGGGGGTCGACGTGACCGCCTGCGACAAGCGGCCCAGGGAGGCCTTCGGCGCCCTAGCCGGGGAGCTGGAGGGGAAGGGCTGCCGCCTCATCCTGGGGGAGGACTACCTGGAGCACCTGGACCAGGACGTGATCTTCCGCACCCCGGGCCTCCACCCCAGGTATTTGGAGCGGGCCCGGCAGCGGGGCAGCCAGATCACCTCGGAGATGGAGGTGTTCTTCCGCCTGTGCCCCTGCCCCATCCTGGCTGTCACCGGCAGCGACGGGAAAACCACCACCACCACCATCATCGCCTCCCTGCTGCAGGCGGCGGGGAAACGGGTCCATGTGGGGGGCAACATCGGCCACCCGCTGCTCGCCGAGGTGGACACCCTCGCCCCGGGGGACTGGGCGGTGCTGGAGCTCAGCTCCTTCCAGCTGATGACCATGCGCCAGAGCCCCCACATCGCCGTGCTGACCAACGTGGCCCCCAACCACCTAGACGTCCACACGGACCTGGCGGAGTATGTGGAGGCCAAGGCCGCCATATTTTCCCACCAGTCTCCCACTGATATCCTGGTATGCAATGCGGATAACGAAATTGCGCGAAAGCTTTCGGAGAGAGCGGTCGGCAGGGTAAAATACTTTACGCGGAAATCGGAGCCGGCGGCGGGCGCCTTCCTGCGGGACGGGGTGATCTGGCTGCGCGGCGGGGCGGGGGAACGGCCGGTGCTGCCCCTGGCGGGGATCCGCCTGCCCGGCGTCCACAATGTGGAAAACTACATGGCGGCCCTTGCCGCGGTGGACGGCCTGGTGC
Organism: uncultured Oscillospiraceae bacterium; assembly: GCA_944385425.1. Taxonomy (GTDB): domain Bacteria; phylum Bacillota; class Clostridia; order Oscillospirales; family Oscillospiraceae; genus CAJFPI01. The sequence continues at coordinate 3,902 of CALWXD010000069.1, forward strand.
CCGACGAGGTAATCCGCTCCTTTGCCCGGGACTTCGGCGGCGTGGAGCACCGGATCGAATTTGTCCGGGAGCGGCGGGGCGTCCGCTGGTACAACGACGCCATCGCCTCCAGCCCCAGCCGCACCACTGCCTGCCTGCGGGCCTTCCCGGAGAAGGTCATCCTCCTGGCCGGCGGCAAGGACAAGGGCATCTCCTATGACGCCCTGGGCCCGGAGATCAACGCCCATGTGAAGCATCTCATCCTCTGCGGGGCCACCGCCGGCGTCATCCGCGCCGCGGTGGAGCGGGCGGAGAATTTTGCCGGCCTGCCCATAGAGGAGGCGGCGGACTGGCCCCAGGCGGTGGCCCTGGCGGACCGGGCCGCGGCGGCGGGGGACGTGGTGGTGATGAGCCCGGCCAGCACCTCCTTTGACATGTTCAAAAATTTTGTGGAGAAGGGGAAACGGTTCAAGGAGCTGGTCAACGCCCTGCCGGAGTAGCGGCGGGGATTTCCCGGGAATAGGGATAAGCCGGCGGCGCATATCCTTTCAGCGGAGGAAGGGGCTTGACAAGGGCTACTGCTTGTCTGCCCCTGGCGCGAGAGGAGGTGCCCTGTGCGGCGGTACTATTTCAGCCGGCTGCGGCTGACCCGGTCCCAGCGGCTGCGGCTGTGGTGCCTTATGGGGGGCCTGGTGCTGATGGCCCTCCTCCTGGTGGTGGCCTCCCATTTGCGGAACGTGCTCTCCAGCCTGGCGGTGACCCGGGTCTCCAACACGGTGAACCGGGTGGTCACCGCGGCGGTGAACGACACCATCAACAGCGGCGGGATCCAGTACGAGAACCTCATCCACTTTGAGAAGGACGGCAACGGCCAGATCACCGCCCTGGAGACCGATATGGCGGAGTTCAACCGGGTGCAGGCCGCCATTGTGGACGACGTGCTGGGCCGCCTCTCGGAGGTGTCCACCACGGACCTGGCCATCCCCCTGGGCACCCTCACCGGCTCGGCCCTGCTGGCGGGCCGGGGGCCGGTGTTCCGGGTGCGGATGCAGTTTGTAGGCAGCTCCACCGCCCGGTTTGAAAACGAGTTTACCGAGGCCGGCATCAACCAGACCAAGCACCGCATCATCCTCAGCGTGGATGTGTCGGTGTCCATCCTGCTGCCCGGCGTCTCCACCTACACCAAGGTCTCCAACGACTTTACCGTGGCGGAGACCATCATCGTCGGCACCGTGCCGGACAGCTACGTCTACTTCCACGGCAACTACGAAGAGGCAGAGGACTATGTGATGAACAACGCCGGGCCTTGACCGCCCGCCCGGAGGAGAGGAGAACAAGGCAATGGATTACCGACAGGAGATGCAGCGGCTCCGTGAGGAGCTGAACGAGCACGGCTACCGCTACTATGTGCTGGACGCCCCCACCATCCCGGACTACGAATATGACCGGATGCTCCGCCGCCTGGAGGAGCTGGAGCGGGACCACCCGGAGGAGGTGACGCCGGATTCCCCCACCCAGCGGGTGGGGGGCGCGCCGGTGAGCGACTTCCCCCCCTACGTCCACCCGGTCCCCCTGGAGAGCCTGCAGGACGTGTTTGACGCCGGGGAGGTGACGGAGTTTCTGGAAAAGACCGGGGAGGCGGTGCTGGGGGCGGCCTACAGCGTGGAGCCCAAGGTGGACGGCCTCAGCGTGGCCCTGGAGTACCGGGACGGGGTGTTCGTCCGGGGGGCTACCCGGGGGGACGGCCGCACCGGCGAGGACGTGACGGAAAATCTCCGGACCATCCGCTCCATCCCCATGGCGCTGCCGGAAAAGCTGCCCCGGCTCATCGTCCGGGGGGAGGTGTATATGCCCAAGGCGGTCTTTGAGGACCTCAACCGCCAGCGGGAGGTGCGGGGGGAGGCGCTGATGGCCAATCCCCGCAACGCCGCCGCCGGGTCCCTTAGGCAGCTGGACCCCAAAATCTGCGCCCAGCGGCGGCTGGACATCGCGGTGTTCAACCTGCAGCTGGCGGAGGGGCGGACCTTCTCCACCCACACGGAGACCCTGGACTACCTCCGCAGCCAGCAGTTCAAGGTGATCCCCGCCCGGCGCATGGCCGGGGCGGAGGAGATCAACGGCGAGATCGTCCGCCTGGGGGAGGCGCGGGAGCAGTTCCCCTTTGAGATCGACGGGGCGGTGGTCAAGCTGGACAGCCTCTCTGACCGGGAGATCCTGGGGTCCACCGCCAAATGCCCCCGGTGGGCCATTGCTTACAAGTACCCCCCGGAGCGGAAGAATTCCAAGGTCTTGGACATTGTGGTCCAGGTGGGCCGCACCGGGGTGCTGACGCCGAAGGTGTTGGTGGAGCCGGTGCGCCTGGCGGGAACCACTGTCACCACGGCCACCCTCCACAACCAGGACTTCATTGACGAGAAGGATATCCGCATCGGGGACACCGTCACCATCCAGAAGGCGGGGGAGATCATCCCGGAGGTGGTGGAGGTGGTCCGCGCCCTGCGGCCGGAGGGGACGGTCCCCTACCGCCTGCCGGACACCTGCCCGGTGTGCGGCGCGCCGGTGCAGCGGGACGAGGACGGGGCGGCGATCCGGTGCACCGGGGCGGAGTGTCCCGCCCAGCTGCTGCGGAACATCACCCACTTTGCCAGCCGGGACGCCATGGACATCGAGGGCATGGGCCCGGCGGTGATGGAGCAGCTCATTGACCGGGAGCTGATCCACAGCGCGGCGGACCTCTACTATCTCACGGCGGAGCAGCTGGAGAGCCTTGACCGGATGGGAAAGAAGTCCGCGGCCAACGCTGTCGCCGCCATCGAGACGTCCAAAAGCAGGGGGCTGGAGCGGCTGCTCTATGCCCTGGGCATCCGCCAGGTGGGGCAGAAGGCGGGAAAAATTTTGGCCGCCCACTTCCGCAGCTTTGACGCCCTGGCCGCCGCCACGGAGGAGGAGCTTACCGCCATTGACGATATCGGCGCCATCACCGCCGGCTACATCCGCCAGTGGATCGGGAGCCGCCAGGGGCAGCATCTGATCGGCCGGCTGAAGGAGGCCGGCGTGTCCATGGAGAGCGCGGCGCGGCAGGTGGACCGCCGCTTTGCCGGGATGACCTTCGTGCTCACCGGCGCGCTGGAGCGGTTTACCCGGGAGGAGGCCGCGGCCCTCATCGAGGAGCGGGGGGGCAAGGCCGCCTCCAGCGTCTCCAAAAAGACCACCTATGTGGTGGCGGGGGAGAACGCCGGCAGCAAACTTCGCAAAGCCAATGAGCTGCAGATCCCCGTCTTGACGGAGGAGGACTTCGCCGCCCTGCTGGAGGGGGCGGAGGCGCCCCAGGGCGGCGCGCAGTGAGAGAACAGGGCGGGGCGGTTTGCATGGCCGCTCCGTCCCTTTTCCCGGGAAAGCGGTTGTATTTCCGACGGTGGGGTGCTATACTGTAATCTGAGTGTTTCTGCCCGCCGGGGCGTGTCCCGCGCCCCTGGCCGGGGGCTGTTTCCAATCTGCCGCCTCCCTGGCGGCACAGTAGGGGGTACCATGAAAATTGTAGTGTTAAGCGGCGGCCTGGTGACAGAGCGCCACGTCTCCCTGGTGTCCGGCGCGGAGATCTGCCGCGCCCTGCGCTGCCGGGGGCACCAGGCCATCCTGGTGGATATGTTCCTGGGGCTGGAGGACTACGAGGGCGACCTTAGGGACCTCTTTGACGCGCCGGACGGGCGCGTCGGCTCCGCCGTGATCGGCACGGAGGAGCCGGACCTGGCGGCGGTCCGCGCCGCCAGGCGGGACCAGAGCCCCAGCCTCTTTGGAAAGGACGTGCTGGCGGTGTGCGCCATGGCGGACCTGGTGTTCCTGGGGCTCCACGGCGCCTGCGGCGAGGACGGGCGGGTCCAGGCGGCCTTCGACCTTCTGGGCATCCCCTACACCGGCGCGGGCTACCTGGGCAGCGGCATGGCCATGGACAAGGCCGTCAGCAAGCGGATGATGGCCTCCTGCGGCGTGCCCACGCCCCCCTGGCGGGACGTTACATACCGGGAGGCGGACATCCCGTCCCTCCTGGAGGAGCTGGAGACGCCCTGCGCGGTGAAGATCGTCAACGGCGGCTCCTCCATCGGCATGGCCCTGCCGGACACCCGGGAGGAGCTGGAGCAGGCCCTGCGGCGGATCCTGCGCTACGGGAACCATGTGGTGGTGGAGAAGAAGCTCCGGGGCCGGGAGATCACCGTGGGCGTCCTGGGGGAGCGGTACCTCCCCGCGGTGGAGATCATCCCCAAGGCCGGCCCCTATTTCGACTATGTGGCCCAGTACCAGTCCGGCGCCTCCCTTGAGCTGTGCCCCGCCCCCATTACGGAGGAGCAGCAGCGCACGGCGGGGGAGTACGCCCTGCGCCTCCACCGGGCCCTGGGCCTCTCGGTCTACTCCCGGGCGGACTTTATCCTGGACGAGGCGGGGCAGTTCTGGTGCCTGGAGATCAACACCCTGCCGGGCCTCACCCCCGCCAGCCTCATCCCCAAGGAGGCGGCGGCGGCGGGCATGGACTACGGGGATCTGTGCGAGGAGATCATCCGGCTGTCCCTGGCGGCGCGGAAGGAGGGGAAATGAGATGGAGCGGATGACGGCCTCTGAGATCGCCCAGGCGGTGGGCGGGACCCTCCACGGGGACGGGGCGGCCGCCTCGGTCTCCACCGACAGCCGTAACATTACAGCGGGCTGCCTCTTCGTCCCCCTGCGGGGGGCGCGGTTTGACGGCCACGCCTATATTGGCGCCGCCCTGGCGCAGGGGGCGGCGGGGTGCCTGTGCGAAGCGCTGCCGGAGCGGCTGGAGGGGGGCAAATTCTATATCCAGGTGGCGAACGCCCGCCTGGCGCTGAAGGCCCTTGCCAGCCACTACCGCGATAAATTCTCCATCCCCTTCATCCAGATCACCGGCAGCGTAGGGAAGACCACCACCAGGGAGATGGTGGCCGCGGTGCTGCGCCGCCGTTTCCGGGTGCTGCAGACGGAGGGGAACCTGAACAACGACATCGGCGTGCCCCTGACCCTCTTCGGCCTGGAGCGGGAGCACCAGGCGGCGGTGATCGAGACGGGGATGAACCACCTTGGCGAGATCCGCTACCTGGGGGAGATGATCCGGCCGGACATCGCCGTGATCTCCAACATCGGCGACGCCCACATCGAGTTTCTGGGCAGCCGGGCCGGCATCCTCCAGGCCAAGAGCGAGATCTTCGAGAATCTGCGTCCCCAGGGGCTGGCGGTGCTCAGCGGCGACGACGAGATGCTCAGCACCCTGCGCCTGCCCTTCCGCACCCTGCGGTGCGGCCGCAGCGTGGGCTGCGGCGCCCGGATCACGAACGTGGTGGACATGGGGGTAAAGGGCATCCGCTGTACAGTGAAAACGGGCAAGGCGGTCTACGACCTCTCCATCCCCGCCCTGGGGGAGCACATGATCTACCCGGCGGCCATGGCGGCGGCCATCGGCGAGGAGCTGGGCATGGATCGGGAGGAGATCTGCGCCGGGGTGGGGGACTACGTCCCCGCCGGGGCCAGGATGCGCCTCATCCGCCGGGACCACAGCCGGGTGATCCTGGACGACTGCTACAACGCCAACCCCCAGTCCATGGCCGCGGCGCTGCAGATCCTCTCCCGGGAGCCGGTGACGGTGGCGGTGCTGGGGGACATGGGGGAGCTGGGTGCCTTCTCCGCCGCCAGCCACCGGCAGATGGGGGAGCTGGCCCGGCGCCTTGGCATCGGGACCCTCTTCGCCATCGGGGAGAAGGCCCGGGACATTGCCGAGGGGGCCAGGGGCATGGATGTGCGCTGGTACGCCACCGTGGAGGAGGCCCTGCCCGCCGTCGCCGAGGCGTTCACCAAGGACACGGTGCTGCTGGTAAAGGCCAGCCACGCCATGCATTTTGAACGAATCACGGAGTATTTACAGCAGGTATGATCGACATTTCGGTAAGCAATCTGGTCAAATCCTTTGAGATCGGAAACAATATTTTAGACGGCATCACCTTCCAGATCCAGGCCGGGGAGCGGGTGGGCCTGCTGGGCCGCAACGGCGCGGGCAAGACCACCCTCTTCAAGATCCTCACCGGGGAGTACGACTACGACTCCGGCGAGGTGGTGGTGGCAAAGGGGCGGCGGATCGGCCTCATCTCCCAGATCCCGGTGTACCCGGCGGGGTACACGGTGGAGGACGTGCTGAACACCGCCTTCTCCCGCCACCAAAAGCTCTCGGAGGAGATGGAGCGGCTCACCGCCGCCATGGCCGCCGGGGACAGCAGCGCCGAGACGCTGCGCCGGTACGGGGAGCTGTCGGAGAAGTTCGAGGCCATCGGCGGATACGACACGGCCACCGCCGTGGGAAAGGTGGCAAACGGCCTGTCCATTTCCCGGGAAATGCGCGGCCAGCTCTTTGACAGCCTCTCCGGCGGGGAGAAGACCCGGGTGAACCTGGGCCGCCTCATCCTGGAGGATACGGACATCCTCCTCCTGGACGAGCCCACCAACCACCTGGACCTCCACGCCACCGAGTGGCTGGAGGAGTATGTCCGCCGCTTTAAGGGCACCGTGGTGGCCATCAGCCACGACCGGTACTTCCTGGACCGGACCATCACCCGGGTCATCGAGATCCAGGACGGGAAGGCGGCGTTCTACGCCGGAAACTACAGCTT
>CALWXD010000070.1 GCA_944385425.1 uncultured Oscillospiraceae bacterium
ACGGTGTTGCCGTCCCCCATCCAGGGGTTGTGGTCCCCGAAGAGGATCAGCACCACCGGCTCCTCGTCCTCCCGGAGGTAGTCCGTCAGCTCCTTGAGGTGCTGGTTGGTGTTGTAGACGGAGCCGAGGTAGTTCTCCAGGATGGTCTGCTCCTCCCGGGTAAACCGGCCGTCGTTTATCACATAGTCCCCCAGCTCCCCCCATTCACAGGCCTCGCTGCTGTAGGGGCCGTGGCCCTGGTAGGAGACGGAGAAGCTGAAGTAGGGCGCGCCGCTGGAGGCGCCGGCCTCATAGGTCTTCAAAAGCTCCGGGAAGAAGATGTCGTCCATGGCCACGCCGCCGCCAGTCATGTCGGTGAAGTAGTTCTCCACAAAGTAGTAGTCGGAAAAGCCCAGGTAGGCGTTGATGTTCTGGCGGTTGTAAAACCAGTCGTAGCAGGGGTGCATCCCCTCCACGGTGTACCCCTGTGACTGGAAGTACCAGGGGTAGGCGTTGGTGGCGGTGCGGAAGTTGATGAGGTTGGAGTAGCCGGTGAGAAAGCACCGCTCGGTGTCGATGGTGCCGCCGGCGAAGATATTGGTGATGAGGTTCCCGGCGTAGCCCTCCGCCTCCAGGTCGTGCCACACCTCGTAGACGTCGGCGGCCAGGTCCACGGTGCCAAAGCGGGTGAAGTCGTTGTAGGCCTCCAGCATGATGCCAAGGACGTTCACCTTCTTCCCCTCCGGGATGTCCACGTCCTCGTACCGGGCCAGGAGGGCGGCGGACGCCTCCGCGTCATAGCCCGCCGGCGGGGCCTCCACCGCCTCGTTGATGCTGTAGAGGAAGGGGTAGACAAAGCCGTGGGCGATGTACTGCTGGGTGGCGGACCAGCGGTTGGAGAGACGGTCGTAGTAGGCGGCGCCGCCGTTGTAGAGGCCGGGGCTGAGGAGGGCGGGCACCAGGGCGGCGATGGCCCCGGCCCCGGCCAGGGCGCCGATGAGCCGCCCCCGCCAGCGGGGCCGGTCCCGCACCAGAAACCGCAGCACCACAAACCCCACCGCCACGCACACCAGCATCAAAATCAGCTTCCAGTCCAGGAACAGGTGGTACTGCCCCGCCATGTTCCCCGCCTCTCGGAGGTAGAGCATGTCGGCAAACATCAGCGGGTCATCCCGGAACATGAGCTTGTAGTAGTTGCCGCAGGAGAATCCCAGCACCACCACCGACGAGGCGAGGAACGCCCAGTGGGCCCGGCCGATGGCGCCGTAGAGCAGCAGCGTCAGCGCCATCACCGGCAGCAGGTTCAGCGCCAGGAGCACCGGGCATTCGAAATAGCCCCGGGCCAGGCCCAGGGCGTAGTGGCCCATCCCCAGCAGCAGGGAGACGAGGCCGATGCCAAGCCCCGCGGCCAGGACCATGCCGTAGTTCCAGGCCCAGAAGAGGGCCCGCCGCCGGCCGCCCCACCGCTCCGGCGGGGCGCTCTGAAAGAGGGGAAGGGAGAGAAAGGATTGGATACGTTTCATCGCGGGGCCTCCGTGGTCAAAAATCATGTGTCTGATATCATAGCACAAGTTTTCCGAAAATGCAAAAGCCGGCCCCGGTCTTGGGGCCGGCTTTTGCAGATACTGGAGGTGGAACAGAATCAGTAGGCCAGCTTGTCCTCCAGCCAGCTCTTCAGCTCAGAGATGGGCGCCCGCACCTGCGCTCCCACAGACGCGGGCGTCTGTGGGGCCCCAGGGCAGATGGAAATCCTCGGGCGGAGTGAATCCGCCCCGCGGCGAGATTTTGGCTCCCGCCAAAATGCTCGGACGCCGCAAAGCGGCGGGATGGAGCAGGGGGAGGCTGCCCTTAATAGGCCAGCTTGTCCTCCAGCCAGCTCTTCAGCTCAGAAATAGGAACTCTGACCTGCTCCATGGTGTCCCGGCTGCGGATGGTGACGGCGTTGTCCGCCGCCTCCCCCTTCTCCGCGTCCCCCACGGTCTGGAAGTCCACGGTGACGCAGTAGGGGGTGCCGATCTCGTCCTGGCGGCGGTAGCGCTTGCCGATGGAGCCGGCGTCGTCATAGTCCACCATGAAATACCTGCTCAGCTCGCTCTGGATCTCCCGGGCCTTGTCCCCCAGCTTTTTGCTCAGGGGCAGCACAGCGCACTTGAAGGGGGCCAGGGCGGGGTGGAGGCGCAGGACGGTGCGCACGTCGTTCTTCTCCGCGTCCACCACCTCCTCGTCGTAGGCATCCACTAGGAAGGCCAGCACCACCCGGTCGGCGCCCAGGGAGGGCTCGATTACATAGGGGATATAGTGCTCATTTTTCTCCTGATCGTAATAGGTCATGTCCTTGCCGGAGGTGTTCTGGTGGGCGGTGAGGTCGAAGTTGGTGCGGGAGGCCACGCCCCACAGCTCGCCCCAGCCGAAGGGGAAGACAAACTCGAAGTCGGTGGTAGCGTTGGAGTAGTGGCTCAGCTCCTCCGGGTCGTGGTCCCGGAGGCGCAGGTTCTCGTCCTTCATCCCAAGGCCCAGCAGCCAGTCGTGGCAGAACTTCTTCCAGTAGGCGAACCAGTCCAGCTCCGTGCCCGGCTGGCAGAAGAACTCCAGCTCCATCTGCTCAAACTCCCGGGTGCGGAAGGTGAAGTTGCCCGGGGTGATCTCGTTGCGGAAGGACTTGCCGATCTGGCAGACGCCGAAGGGCAGCTTTCTCCGGGTGGTGCGCTGCACGTTCTGGAAGTTGACGAAGATGCCCTGGGCGGTCTCGGGCCGGAGGTACACGGTATTCTTGGCGTCCTCCGTGACCCCCTGGAAGGTCTTGAACATTAGGTTGAACTGCCGGATGTCGGTCCAGTTGTGCTTGCCGCAGGTGGGGCAGGGGATGTTGTGCTCCTCCACAAAGTCCTTCATCTCGCTCTGGCTCATGGCGTCCACGCTGCGGCCCAGGTCAAAGCCGTTCTCCTGGCACCAGTCCTCGATGACCTTGTCCGCCCGGAACCGCTCCTTGCACTCCTTGCAGTCCATGAGGGGGTCGGAGAACCCGCCCACATGGCCGCTGGCCACCCAGGTCTGGGGGTTCATCAAGATGGCGGCGTCCAGGCCCACATTGTAGGGGTTCCCCTGGACGCACTTTTTCCACCAGGCGCGCTTGACGTTGTTCTTCAGCTCCACGCCCAGGGGGCCGTAGTCCCAGGTGTTGGCCAGGCCGCCGTAGATCTCGCTGCCGGCGAAGATAAAGCCCCGGCCCTTGCACAGGTTCACGATTTTTTCCATGGTCTTTTCGGTGTTTTTCATGGGATATGGTTCTCCTTTATTCTAAATTTGTTCTGTTTTCACTGAAAAAGCTCCGCCGGATCAGATCGGCCCCCGCCGGGGGATCCGCCGCGGCGCCTCCCGGCGCAGGAGGCGGGCCCGGCGATGGGCAGGGGCGGCGGCGCCGCGTCCCGTCCCCAGCTCTGGCTGCCGGGGCATGCCGCGCCCCTCGCCGGCAGAAAAAAACGCCCTGGACCCCATAGGGGTTCAGGGCGAACAAAACCGTCCGCGGTTCCACCTGAATTCGCGGCCGGCTGCCGCGCACTCTCTCCCGGTAACGGCGGGGACCGGCGGCGCCTACTGGGAAATCCGGTTCAGCGCCGCGGCTCCAGGGTGCCTTCTCTCCGCCGGCCGCGGGGGCTTTCACCAGCCGCCCCCTCTCTGCTCCGGTCCGACGGGGATACTCCCCCCTGTCACAGCCTTTTCTATCGGGGGCTACTCTATCATGTTTTTCCCCCTTTGTCAAGGCGGAGCGGGGGCGTCCCCGCTTTTTCGCCGCATTTCCCCTCCTCCGGGCAGAAGAGGGCCAGCACCGCCTCCCTGTCCCGCATCACCTGCTCCTTCACCGCCTCCAGGGAGGCCATCCTGCGGATGGGCCGGAGAAAGCGGTATACCGTCAGCGCCATCTCCTGGCCGTAGAGGTCGCCCTCCGCCCCGATGAGGAGGGTCTCAATCGTCACGCTGCTGTCGCTGTCCACCGTGGGCCGGGTGCCGATGTTGGTCACCCCCGGATAGCGCCGGCCGCCCACCTCCGCCATGGTGGCATAGACCCCCGGCGCGGGGAGGGCCGGGCAGCCGTCGGGCAGCAGGTTGGCGGTGGGCATGCCCACCCGGTGCCCCCGCCCCTGCCCGTGGACGATCCGCCCGGTAAGGCGGCACAGGGGCCGCAGCTGTGTAAACTCCATGGTTACCACCTGCCCCAAAAAAAGCTAAGGCCACTTTACCACAGCGGCGGGAAAAGCGCAAGGGCGGAAAAGGCGTTCCCCTCCCGGAGCGGGAGGGGAACGGATTTTTCGCCCTTGCCTTAGGGCAGGTAATTGAGGGGGTTCTGGGTCTTGCCGTTGTAGCGGACCTCAAAGTGGCAGTGGGGTCCGGTGGCCCGGCCGGTGTCGCCCATCTTGGCGATGTGCTGGCCCTTGTGGACCTTTTCGCCTACGCTGACCAGGAGGCTGCTGTTGTGGGCGTAATAGGTCTGGTAGCCGTTCTGATGGTCGATGACCACCAGGTAGCCGTAGTTCCCGGACCAGCCGGCGGTGACCACGATGCCGCCGTCGGCGGCGTAGATGTTGGTGCCGCGGCTGTTGGCGATGTCAAGGCCGGTGTGGAAGTCGCTGGAGCCGAAGATATACCGGGAGCCGTACCGGGAGGAGATGGTGCCGTTGGTGGGCCAGCGGAAGGAGCCGGTGGGCGCCCAGCTGGGCCGCTCCTTGGTGCCACGCTTCTGGACCTCGGTGTCCGGGTCGCTGGTGACGGTCTGCTCCGTGATCTCCCGGGAGATCTCCTCGCTGTTGACATAGGTGACCAGGGCCGTGGTGTCGGCGGTGCCGTAGACGCCCTTGCTCACCACGCTGGTGTCGCCCTCCCACATGGAGTCGTCGTCAATATATTCGATGTCGTAGGGGATCTCCGTCACATAGTACTCCCACTGGGAGACCTGCACGGTGAGGTAGGGGACGGCGTTGCTGATGAGGAGCTGGTCGCCGACCATCAGCTTGTTGATGTCAAAGCCGGGGTTCAGCGCCTGCATCTCCTTGGAGGTGAGGCCGTGGTCGTTGGCGATCTGGATCCAGGTGTCCCCGGCCTCCACGGTGTAGACCACCTCGCCCTCCTTGGTCTCGTTGAGCTTGAGGACGATGTCCCCCAGGTTGGTGATGGCGTCGGTGGCCACATACCCCTCCCGGATCTCCACCTCCTCCACAAACTCCAGCGACTGGGTATTCTCGCTGAGGTAGGGGGCCTTCACCTGGTCCAGCAGGGCCTCCAGCGCCTCCTTGTTGGTGCTGGCGCCGATAAACGTGTCGTCAATATACAGCGAGTAGCCGTAGGTCACCAGGTCCAGCTGGCTGTTGAGGGTGCTCTCCAGCTCCTGCTCGTCCACCACGCTGCGGCGGGAGACAAGGCCGGTGGAGTAGGACACCAGGGAGGCGTCCAGGGAGAAGTCGTCCCCCAGCACGGAGGACAGCTCGCTCTCCACCTGGCTGACCGCCTCCACGGCGCTGCTTTCATCGGGGACCGTCCCCACCGTGCTGCCGTCGTAGACCACGGTGGTGCCGAAGGTAAACAGGGAGGTAAAGACCGCCGCCGCCGCGATCAAAACGCTGGCCGCCAGGAAGGCGGGGGCCGGGACTCTGGCCCGCTCCATCGCCTGGCGGGCCCCGGCGCCGGCCGCCACCAGCCTCTCCCGCAGCTTCCAGATCCATCCCCTCCAGGTGGCCCGCAGGAAGGGGGACAGGGAGCTCAGCAGAATCTGGAGCTGGTGGAGGAGGCGGTTGGACTCGGGAAAGGGCGTCTGCTTGCCGCGGCGAGGCGAACGCCGCTGCCGCGCAGCTTGTTTTTTCATCATTTGCACGTTACCTCTTTTTCTTGTGGTTTGAAAGGGCGGATGGACCCACCGGAAAAGAAATCCGCAAAAAGGTTACAAGTTGCGAAAATGGTTACAAATTAGTTACAAAGCAATGATACACTTTTTTCCCAAAAACGTCAACCCCTAGATATTGTGGTAGCGGCAGGAGAATGATGAAATTTTCGTTGAAAAGGGGCGGCGGATACAGTATACTTAGGAATAGAGCATCCGCGCGGGAAGGCGCCGCGCAAAAATGGAAACAAGGAGGATAACCTGTCATGTTTACAAAGCTTATTGAGATCCTAAAAAAGGACCGCCGCACCATCGTCTTTACCGAGGGGCCGGACAAGCGCATCCAGGAGGCCACCGAGCGCCTCATCAAGGAGGACCTGATGGACGTGATCCTGGTGGGCAACGCGGAGGAGGTGAAGGCCGAGGCGGAGAAGAACGGCTTTGACATCTCCAAGGCCACCATCATCGACCCGGCTGCCTATGAGAAGATGGACGAGATGGTGGAGAAGATGGTGGAGCTCCGGAAGGGCAAGATGAGCGCCGAGGACTGCCGCGCCGCCCTGCAGAAGGGCAACTACTTCGGCACCATGCTGGTGAAGATGGGCGTGGCCGACGCGCTGCTGGGCGGTGCCACCTACTCCACCGCCGACACCGTGCGCCCGGCCCTGCAGCT
>CALWXD010000071.1 GCA_944385425.1 uncultured Oscillospiraceae bacterium
TGCGGATGGTGCGGGCCTGGTCGGCGATGGCCCGGGTGATGGCCTGGCGGATCCACCAGGTGGCGTAGGTGGAGAACTTGTAGCCCTTGGTGTAGTCAAACTTCTCCACCGCCTTGATGAGGCCCAGGTTGCCCTCCTGGATGAGGTCCAGGAACAGCATCCCCCGGCCCACATACCGCTTGGCGATGGACACCACCAGGCGGAGGTTGGCCTCCGCCAGCTTCTGCTTGGCCGCGTCGCCGGCGCGGACCTTGGCCTTCAGCGCCTTCAGCTCCTCCTCCGGCAGCTCCAGCCCGTCCTCCCTGGCCATCTTCAGCGTCTCGGCGGCATGGTTGCCGTCGCTCATGGCGGTGGCCAGGTGGATCTCCTCGTCCGGCGCCAGCAGGGGGACCTTGCCGATCTCCTTGAGGTACATCCGCACCGGGTCGTCGATGGAAAAGCTGTCCACCAGGGTGTTGGGGTCGACCAGCTCCTCCTCCTCGATGTCGGTGATCTCCTCCAGAGGCGGCTCCATATCGTCGGGCAGCTCCGGGAGCAGGTCCTCCTCCGTGCCGATCTCGATGCCCAGCAGCTCCAGGGAGTCGTAGATCCTTTCCATCTGGTCGGAGTCCAGGTCGATCTCGTCCAGGACCTCCATCATCTCCGTGGCGTCCACCTTGCCCCGCTTTTTGCCCCGGGCAAAGAGGTCCATCAGTTTTTCGTTGCTGTGCAGGATCGCGGCGATGGGCAGCGTGGCCACCAGGCGCTCGTCCAGCTTCTGCAGGGGCTTTTTCTCCCCCTCGCTGTTCTTATCCTTGCGGGGGCTGCGCTTGACCGGCTTGACGTCCAGCTCCGGCAGCTCCTCCAGAGGGACGTCCTGCACCAGGTCGTTGACGTCCACATGCTCAAAATCCTTGCTCATTGCTGCTTTCCTCCGTAACCCTTTTTTATCTTGGACTTCTCCTGGGCCGCCAGCAGCGGGTCGCCTGTCTCTGTCCCGCCCCGCTTTTGCCAGGAGCCGTGAATGGCCGCTATGTAATCTGAGAGAGCTTGATGGCTGTTTTGCAGGGACTCCGGCTTCTGGAGAAGGCCGGTGAGGTGGCTCATCTCCTCCCCCGTCAAGGAGCCGGCCAGGGTGTTGACGCTGGCGGAGAGGCCGGCGGCGTGGTCCTGCAGGAGAATTTGGTAGATTTTACCCAGCAGCGGGGAAGAAAATTCCTCCGCTTTCAGCTGGGCGCAGAGGGGGAAGAGGCTGTCGTCCCGGGTGAGCAGGCGGATGACCCCCTCCTCCGCCATGGCGGAGTGGATATCGCTGTAGCGGCTGGAGCGGTCCCGGGGCTGGACGGCTGCCGCCGGGTTCAGATCCCTTCGCCGCTGCTCCCTCCGCTCCTTCCCTCGGCGGCGGCGGGCGGCGCGCTGGACCTCCAGCTGCAGCGCCTCCTTGGAAAACCCCGCCTTCTCCGCGGCCCGTCCGGTGTAGACCTCCTGCTCCACGGCGCTGTCCAGCCCGGCGATGAGGTCGCTGACCGCCTGGGCGAAGGCCACCCGCTGCTCGTCGTCCCCCAGGTCGTACTGGGCGGCCAGGGCCTCCAGCTGGTACTCCACATGGTTCTCGCTGCCGGTGAGCAGCCGCTCGAAGGCGGCGGGGCCCCGGCTTTTGATAAAGTCGTCCACATCCTGCTTCACCGGCTGGCCGTCCACCATCCGGTTGGGGATATTTAGGACCTTTACGGTGAATTCGGAGTTGTTGAGAAGGTCGATGGCCTTCTCCGTGGCGGCCCGGCCGGCCTTGTCGTTGTCGTAGCAGAGCACCAGCTCCTTGGTGTACCGGCTGAGAAGGCGGGTCTGCTCGGTGGTGAGGGCGGTGCCCATGGAGGCCACGGCGTTGTCAAACCCCGCCTGGTGGAGGGTGATGACGTCGATATTCCCCTCGCAGAGGATGATGTTGGGCCGGCGGGTCTTTTTGGCCCGGTTCAGCCCGTAGAGCACCCGGCGTTTGCTGTAGACCAGGGTCTCCTGGGTGTTGACGTACTTGGGCTCCCCGCCGTCCAGCACCCGGCCGCCGAAGGCCACCACGTCCCCCCGGGCATCGATGATGGGGAACATGAGGCGGTTGCGGAACTTGTCGTAGAGCCGCCCCCTGCTGTTCTGGATCACAAGGCCCGCGTCCAGCAGCTCCGCCTTGGTGTACCCGGCGGCCAGCATGGCGGTGAGCAGGCTGTCCCACTGGTCAAGAGACGCGCCCAGGCCAAAATCCATGGCGGTCTTGCGGGCGATCTGCCGCTTTTTGAGATAGGCGGCCACCGCCGCCCCCTCCGGCTTCTGCAGGTTCTGGTAGTAGAACCGGGCCGCGTCCCGGTTGAGCTGCAGCAGCCGCTGCCGCCGCCGGCCCGCCTCCCGGTCGCCGTCGTCCTCCGGCACCTCCAGATTGGCCCGCCGGGCCAGGAACCGCACCGCGTCGGGGTAGGAGAGGTTCTCCGCCTCCATAATGAAGTTGATGACGCCGCCGCCCTTCTTGCAGCCAAAGCAGTGGTAGATCTGTTTCTCCCGGGAGACGGAAAAGGAGGGGGTCTTCTCATTGTGGAAGGGGCACAGGCCAAAGTAGTTGCCGCCCTTCCTGGTGAGCTGGACATAGGAGGAGACCACGTCGTAGATGTCGCTGCGGGCCACCAGCTCGTCCAAAAATTCCCTGGGAAATGCCACGCCACGCCACCTCCTGCCTGTGCTGCTCCCTGTTTTGCTGCGGATTTACGGCTATTGCTATATACGCCGCCAAAATGAAAATCCCTCTTTTTTTCGGGAAACTTTTGAAAAAAGGTTACATTTGGGGGAAGGGGACAAAAGAAAAGACGGGAAGGTGGGGAAATCCGTCACAATGACGAAACAGCGGCGGGAAACTGCCCGCCGTAGTGGAGGAATATGGATAAAGCCGAAGGTTTTGT
This sequence comes from uncultured Oscillospiraceae bacterium, assembly GCA_944385425.1. Classification (GTDB taxonomy): domain Bacteria; phylum Bacillota; class Clostridia; order Oscillospirales; family Oscillospiraceae; genus CAJFPI01. Next base: position 2,922 of record CALWXD010000071.1, read on the forward strand.
TTTGTAAAACGACTTATTCTATCCGAAAATAGAATAAATTAAACAAAAAGGTTCTAAAAACCTGTTGAAAACTGGGCAATATCTGTTACAATGACCGCCGTTGGGAGAGCGGCGGCAGCGCCCCTTTCCCGCCACAGCAACAAGAGGAGGAACTTCTATGAACAAATCCCTGCAGAACACCCTGTCCGTGCTGGTGGGCGCGTCCGTGGCCGCCGGCGTGGGGACGGGGGCGGTTTCCGCAGCCTACAGCGATACGGCCGGCCACTGGGGCGCCGGGGCCATCGACCGCTGGAGCCAGTACGGCGTGGTCAGCGGCTATGAGAACGGCGCCTTCCGGCCCAACGGGTCCATGACCCGGGCGGAGGTGGCCACCGTGCTCGCCAATCTTTTGAATTTGAGCAGGAAGGCGGACATCAGCCGCTTTGCCGACGTGGACGCCGACGCCTGGTACGCCGACGCCATCGCCAAGTGTGTGGCCGCCGGCATTTTGAACGGCATCGGGGAGGGGACCATGGCCCCGAAGGCCATGGTCTCCCGCCAGCAGATGTTTGTCATGTTCGCCCGGGCGGTGGGCCTGGAGCCTGTGTCCGGCGCCGCCCGGTCCTTCACCGACAGCGGGGAGATCGCCCCCTGGGCGGCGGGGTACATCAACGCCCTGGCGGAGCGGGGCGTGCTCAGCGGCGTAGGCGGCGGGCGGCTGGCGCCCCTGTCCCTCATCAGCCGGGCCAGCGCCATGGCGGTCCTGGACAAGGCCATCGGCGCCTACGCCGGGGAGAGCGGCGCCGCGGTGTCCCTGGACGGCGGCGACGGCCGCATGGCGCTGGTGGTGGCGGAGGACGTGACGGTCACCGGCCAGGTGGACCGGCTGGTGGTGGCCGGCCAGGGCAGCACCGTAGCGGTCAGCGGCGGCAAGGTGGGGGAGGTGGCCGTCCTCTCCGAGAACAGCAGCCTCTCCCTCTCCGGGCAGAGCCAGGTGGGCAGCATCCACATCCACCCCGGCGCCGCCGGCGCTGCGGTGAAGGTGGAGAAGGACGCGGAGGTGGAGACGGTGAAGTCCGCCGCGGACCACGTCTCCGTCTCCGGCGAGGGCAGGGTGGACAGCGCCGTGATCACCGGCAACCACAACGCCATCGACACCGGCGGCACCAAGGTGGAGGCCGCGGAGGGCACCACCGGCAACACCGCCGGGGGACAGCCCGTCCAGGGCGGCGGGGGAGAGACGGAGGAGCAGGAGAAGGCCCTCCTCACCACCAGCGTCGGCCAGCAGGTATTCCCGGTGGGGGTCCCCACGGAGTTTACCGTGACCACCGCCGCCCGGGACGACGCCGGTGAGCTGGTGCGGGGGTTCTTCACCCTCAGCGACGGCGAGGCCATCGAAAAGCTGGAGTACCTTGAGCCCCGGGACGGCCAGTGGTACGAGCTGGAGGGGGCCTTTGGCCCGGAGGGCGGTTTCCCGGTGGCCGACGCTACCAGCCGTTTCCGCGTCACCTTCCGGCGGGCCGGGAGCTTTGACCTGCGCATCCAGCTGCGCCGGGTTGCTGACGACGCGGTGGTCTGCGCCGCGGAGGAAAGGGCGGAGGCTGTGGCGCTCAGCGAGGACACCGCCGCCGTAGGCTCCCAGGAGGCGTTTCTCGCCGCTGTGGCGGCGGGGAAGGACGTCCTCCTCACCAACAGCTTTACCGCGGATGCGCTGCTGACGGTGGACCAGGCGGTGACAGTGGACGGCAACGGCTTTGCCATCACCAGCGCCAACGGCGCCGTCGGCAGCGCCGGCGGCGGAATCCTGGTGACCGCCCCCGCCGTCCTGCGGGATCTGAAGGTAGCGGGCCCCAACGCCAGCGCCCAGGGCTGGGACAGCGGCCAGTACGGCATCAAGCTCTATGGCGCGGAGGGCGTGACCCTGGAGAACATCACCGTGGAGGGGGCCAACGCCGGCATCCTGGTCAGCAGCGCCTCCGCCGCGCTGAAGGGGACCATCACCCTCACCGGCAACGAGTTCGGCGGCATCGAGGTGTCCAAGGGCAGCCAGCTGGACAAGGCTGGCAGCCTGGACATCACCGGCGCGGTGCTGGTGAACAGCAGCGAGAGCCTGGAGCGCCCCACCCTGTGGATCGACGGCAATGCCGCCGGCGGCGCCGTCACCGGCGGGGACCACCTCTTTGCCATTGCCGCCGGGGACAGCAAGACCCACTACTATTTGAACAATTTCGTGGGAGAGGCGATTGCCGCCGCCGGGGACTACGCCTATGACGACGGCTATGTCTACCGGGGGACCTTCCGCCTGGAGAGCGAGGGTAAGTCCATCGCCGTCTCCGCGGACTATACCGCCGTCGCCGCGGCGGAGGACGAGGGCAAAGCCGTGATGCACGACCTGGCCCGGTTCCTGGGGGCCCTGCACCGCCAGGACGGCGGCAGGACCGTCCGGCGCATCGTCTTTGACGGCGTGGCCTATACCTGGAACCAGGAGGGGACGCTGCTGGGCTCCAACTGGGAGCATGAGGGCGCCACCCTGGTCAGCGCCATTGTGAAGAAGGCCCTGGGCGGCGAGACTGCCTTCCAACTGGCGGTGGAGGACCTCACCGTGACCTTCCGCTATAGCGTCTCGGCTTAAGCCGGTTTTTCTGAGGAAACATACAGGAAAGGACAGGCGGGCGGCCCGAAAGGCCGCCCGCCGCCCTTTGCTGCGGGAGCCGGCGGGCCGCCCCGGCCCCTTTTGCACGGGAATGACGGGAAATCCCCCTTCTCAACGGAAGAGTTTGTCGAAGTAGCCCAAAGAGATTGGAAAAGAAAGGGTTGACGGCATTGCCGCGTCTGTGCTATAATTCGAACTTGCGTAGAAGTTTTTCTGCGAATTTTGGTGCGTCAAAAACGGAGGAAATTCCCGTGCCGCGAGAGTTTTTGAACCAGCCAAAGGTGGTGGGCGTCAAGCAGTCCCGCCGGGCCATCCGGGAGGGGAGGGCCCTCCGCGTCCTCCTGGCCAGCGACGCGGATCCCGCCATTACGGACGCCCTGGCCGCGCTGTGCGGCCAGCAGGACATCCCCGCCGACCGCTCCTTTACTATGGCGGAGCTGGGCAAGGCGGCCGGCATCCAGGTGGGCGCCGCCGCGGTAGCGGTGCTGCGCCAGTAGAAATCTTTTGGTTTTTGCGGGATATTTTTCTGTATCCTGTCAAAAATATAGGGGCATGCGCCCCAAAACTTTTGAGAAAGGAGAAAACTATGCCTACTTTCAATCAGTTGGTCCGCAAGGGTAGAGATCAGGTGACCTACAAGTCCAACAGCCCCGCTATGCAGCATGGTCTGAACACCCTGAAGAACAAGGAGACGAACCTGCCTTCTCCCCAGAAGCGCGGCGTCTGCACCGCTGTTCGTACCTCTACCCCGAAAAAGCCCAACTCCGCACTGCGCAAGATCGCTCGTGTGCGTCTGACCAACGGCTATGAGGTCACCGCCTACATTCCCGGCGTGGGCCACAGCCTGCAGGAGCACTCCGTGGTCATGATCCGCGGCGGCCGTGTGAAGGATCTGCCTGGCGTGCGTTACCACATCATCCGCGGTACGCTGGACACCCAGGGCGTCCAGGGCCGTATGCAGGGACGCTCCAAGTACGGCGCCAAGCGGCCCAAGGCCAAGTAAGAGCGCATCCATTTCCGCTTTGCCGAATAGGTTGCATAGTTTTTGACCATAAAACTGCGGAGCGACCTCTTTGGCAGGCAATACGCTGCGCCGTGCGCAGTGAGTACCTATGATTTCATCATTTTATGAAGGAGGGAAGCAAAGTGCCCAGAAGAGGTAACGTTCCCAAGAGAGAAATTTTACCCGACCCCATGTACAACAGCGTGCTGGTGACCAAGCTTGTCAACTCCATCATGCTGGACGGCAAGAAGGGCGTGGCCCAGAAGGTGGTCTACGGCGCCTTTGATATCGTCAAGGAGAAGACCGGCAACGATCCCCTGGAGGTGTTCACCACCGCCATGGAGAACATCATGCCCAGCCTCGAGGTCAAGGCCCGCCGCGTGGGCGGCGCCACCTACCAGGTTCCTATGGATGTCCGTCCGGTCCGCCGGCAGACCCTGGGCCTTCGGTGGCTGACCAGCTATTCCCGCGCCCGCAGTGAGCGGACCATGGCCGAGCGCCTGGCCGCCGAGATCATGGACGCCGCCAACAACACCGGCGCGGCCGTGAAGAAACGCGAGGATACCCACAAGATGGCCGAGTCCAACAAGGCCTTCGCCCACTTCCGTTGGTAATCGGACGGCCCGGCGGCCGTCCCCGTATTTGAGATAAGTTAGGAGAAAGCAGATTATGCCGAGAAAGGTATCTCTGGAAAACACAAGAAATATCGGCATTATGGCTCACATCGATGCAGGAAAGACCACCACAACGGAGCGGATCCTGTATTATACCGGCGTGAACTACAAGATCGGTGAGACCCATGATGGAACCGCCACCATGGACTGGATGGAGCAGGAGCAGGAGCGGGGGATTACCATCACCTCCGCCGCCACCACCTGCTACTGGAAGGGGACCAAGGACCAGTTCCCTCAGACCCGGATCAACATCATTGACACCCCGGGCCATGTGGACTTCACCGTGGAGGTAGAGCGCTCCCTGCGCGTGCTGGACGGCTCTGTCACCGTCATGTGCGCCAAGGGCGGCGTGGAGCCCCAGTCTGAGACTGTGTGGCGCCAGGCCGATCACTACCATGTGCCCCGCATGATCTATGTCAACAAGATGGACATCATGGGCGCGGACTTCTTCAACGTCCTGCGCATGGTGGACGAGCGCCTCAAGTGCAACGCCGTCCCCATCCAGCTGCCCATCGGCAAGGAGGCGGATTTCCGCGGCATCATCGACCTGGTGGAGATGAACGCGGACGTCTACTACGATGAGCTTGGCAAGGATATGCGGGTAGAGCCGATCCCCGATGACATGATGGAGCTGGCAGAGGAGTACCGCGAAAAGCTTTTGGACGCTGTCTCCATGTTCGACGATGAAATCATGGAGATGTATCTGGAGGGAAAGGAGATTCCCACGGATAAGATCCGCACGGCCATCCGCAAGGCCACCGTCGCCGTGGAGATGATCCCCGTTGTCTGCGGTACGTCCTATCGAAACAAGGGTGTGCAGAAGCTGCTGGACGCCATTGTGGACTATATGCCTTCTCCGCTGGATATCCCCGCCATTAAAGGCATCAACCCCAAGACGGATGAGGAGGACGAGCGTCCCGCCGACGACAACGCCCCCTTCTCCGCCCTGGCCTTCAAAATCGCGACAGACCCCTATGTGGGCCGCCTCAGCTTTATCCGGGTGTATTCCGGCGTCCTCAACACCGGCAGCGCCGTGCTCAACTCCACCAAGAGCCAGCGCGAGCGCATCGGCCGCATCCTGCAGATGCACGCCAACCACCGGGAGGACATCGAGACCGTCTACTCCGGCGACATCGCCGCGGTGGTGGGCCTCAAGAACACCACCACCGGCGACACCCTGTGCGACCAGGGCCACCCCATCATCCTGGAGTCCATGGAGTTCCCCGAGCCTGTGATCCGCGTGGCCATCGAGCCCAAGACCAAGGCCGGCCAGGAGAAGATGGGCGTGGCACTGATGAAGCTGGCTGAGGAGGACCCCACCTTCAAGACCTACACCGACGAGGAGACCGGCCAGACCATCATCGCCGGCATGGGCGAGCTCCATCTGGAGATCATCGTGGACCGGCTGCTGCGGGAGTTCAAGGTGGAGGCCAACGTGGGCGCGCCCCAGGTGGCCTACAAGGAGACCATCAAGAAGTCTGTGCAGCAGGATACCAAGTACGCCCGCCAGTCCGGCGGTAAGGGCCAGTACGGCCACGTCAAGATCCGCGTGGAGCCCAACGAGTCCGGCAAGGGCTATGAGTTCCTCAACGAGGTGGTTGGCGGCGCCATCCCCAAGGAGTATATCCCGGCGGTGGACGCCGGCATCCAGGG
>CALWXD010000072.1 GCA_944385425.1 uncultured Oscillospiraceae bacterium
ACCCCAGCAGAAACACCATCCCCAGGATCCCTAAGAGCGAAGTCCAGACGCTTTCCATATTGCCTCCATCCATATCCTGCCTCCATCCTTTCCGTCAAAGTGTAAAATTCTTTTGACATTTTGAGGATACCACGCCGCATCAAAAATGTCAATAGTTTTTTACATTTTTTCTTTTGCCCGCCATCCCCTTGCCAGAGGCGGCGCTTTCCGGTACAATAGGGGAAAGCGCTGGGAAAGGGGGGCGGCGGATGGAGCGGATGGACCGGCTCTGGCCGGGGGGGCCTGTGTTTTACTATGACGACGCCCTCTTCCCCCCGGGGACGGACGCCTTTCTCCTGGGGGATTTCGCCCGGCCAAAGCCGGGGCAGCTGGTGTGCGACCTGGGGGCGGGGACGGGGCTTGTCGGTCTTCTGCTGCTGGCGCGGGTCCCCTCCCTCGCCCTCCACTGCGTGGATCTCTCGACGCCGGCCCTCCGCCTGGCGGAGAAGACCTTCGCCGCCAACGGCCTGTCCGCCGCCTGCCACCTGGCGGACCTTAGGGACCTGGAGGGGGTGCTGCCGGCGGGCGGATTCCACCTGGTGGTGTCCAATCCCCCCTACTTCCCGGTGGGCGCCGGCCCAGCCGCCGCCGGCCAGGCCCGGCAGACTGCCCGCAGCGAGGCGGCCTGCACCATCCAGGATCTGTGCCGCGCCGCCGCCCGGCTGCTGCGCTGGGGCGGGACGCTGGCGGTGGTCTACCGGCCGGAGCGGCTGGCGGACCTTCTGGAGGCCATGCGGCGCAGCGGGGTGGAGCCCAAGCGGCTGCGCCTGGTGCAGCATGCCCCGGGCCGCGCCCCCGCCCTGGTGCTGGCGGAGGGGCGGCGGGGCGGGAGGCCGGGCCTTCAAGTGGAGCCGCCCCTCCTTCTGCACCACAGCGACGGGACGGACACCGACGACCTCCGCCGGATCTATTTCCGGGACCGCCTATGAGAAAGGAGCCATAGCCATGGCAGGAACGCTGTACCTTGTGGCCACCCCCATCGGCAACCTGGGGGACCTCAGCCCCCGGGCGGTGGAGACGCTGCAGGCGGTGGACTTCATCGCCGCGGAGGACACCCGGGTCACCCGGAAGCTCCTCACCCACTTCGACATCAAAAAGCCCCTGGTGAGCTACCACCAGCACAACCATGTCACCGCCGGGCAGGCCATCCTGGAGCGGCTTTTGGCCGGGGAGACCTGTGCCCTGGTCACCGACGCGGGCATGCCCGCCATCAGCGACCCCGGCGAGGACCTGGTGCGGCTGTGCGGGGCGCACCAGGTGGAGGTGCTGGCCGTCCCGGGGTGCAGCGCTCTGGTGTGCGCCCTGGCCCTCTCGGGCCTGCCCACCGGCCGGTTCACCTTTGAGAGCTTTCTCACCACCAACAAAAAAAACCGCCGGGAGCACCTCCAGTCCCTGGCGGATGAGCGGCGCACCATGGTGTTCTATGAGGCGCCCCACAAGCTCCGCGCCACCCTGCAGGACCTGCTGGACACCCTGGGGGACCGGCCCCTGGCCCTCTGCCGGGAGCTGAGCAAGCTCCACGAGGAGACCATCCGCACCACCCTCTCCGCCGCGGTCTCCCTCTACGCGGAGACGCCGCCCCGGGGGGAGTTCGTGCTGGTGGTGGGCGGCGCGCCGGCGGCGGAGGAGGGGGCGGCCCTCCCGCTGGAGGAGGGGGTCCGGCGGGTGCTGCGGCTGCGCTCGGAGGGCATGCGGCTGAAGGACGCGGCCAGGGCCGTGGCGGAGGAGACGGGCCTTGGCAAAAACGAGCTGTACGCCGCCGCGGCCAAGGCGCGGGAGAACCCATAGAGCGCACAGGAAGAGGGCGCGGCTTTTGGCCGCGCCCTCCCCGATTCCCTCTAGGAGTTCTTGTCGTTGATGGGCCGGCGCACCAGGATCTCCCGCAGCGCCTGCCAGTTGAAGGGCCAGAGGGGGTACATATACCCCTTGCCGGCGATGGGCTTGGTGGTGAACAGCAGCACCAGCCACAGCACCATCCCGATGCCGAACCCCCACCAGTCCCACAGGGCGATGAGCAGCAGCAGCACCACCCGCATGATCTTGAAGGCGTACCCCATCTCAAAGCTGGGCTGGGCGAAGGAGGCAATGGACACATAGGCCATATACACCAGCACCTCCGGCACCAGCCACCGGGCCTGGACGGCGAAATCCCCCAGGATCAGCGCCCCGATCATGGAGAAGGAGTTGCTGAGGACGTCGGGGGTGTTCAGCGACGCCAGTTTCAAAAGGTCGATGATAAACTCCACCAAAAGCAGCTGCACCAGAAGGGGGACGTGGCCCATCTCCTCCACGGTGATAAACTGCAGCCACTCCGGCACCTCGTGGGGGCTCTTGGCCAGGAGGTACCACACCGGGGTGATGATGAGGGACATGAGGAACACCGCCATGCGGATATAGCGGAAATACGTGCCCACCAGGGGCGGGAAATAGAAGTCGTTGGCCTCCTCCATAAAGTCGAAGAAGTGGGTGGGGAGGAGCATGACGGAGGAGGAGTTGTCCACCAGCAGCACCACATGCCCCTCCATGATGCAGGCGGTGGCGGTGTCCGGCCGTTCGGTGTAGCGGACCTTGGGGAAGGGGTTGTACCACTGGGGGGTCATCATGGACTCCGCCACGCTCTCCTGGCTCATGGCGGCGGCGCCGATGTCGATGCGCTCCAGCTTTTCCCGGATCTCCGCCAAAAGCCCCCGGTCCACCCGGTCCTCCATGTAGGCCAGCACCACGTCGGTGCGGCCGGTGCGGCCCACCTGGCGGCTCTCCAGGGTGAGGTGCTCGTCCCGGATCCGCCGGCGGATGAGGGAGGTGTTCTTCAGCAGGATCTCCACGAACCCGTCGTGGGAGCCCCGGAGCACCCGGCCGTTGGTGGGCTCCTGGACCTCCCGGCCGGGGAAGGTCTTGGCGTCGATCATGGCGCAGCGGTCAAACCCCTCCACCACCAGGGCGGTCTTCCCCAGGAAGACGCCGGTGAGGATCTGGCGCACCTGGTTTTCCGCGCTGACCTCGCCGAAGGTGATATACCGGTCGATAAGCTGCTGGATGTCCCGGACCTGGGCCATCTGCTCCTCCGTCACCGTGAGGAGGAAGGACAAAATCCGCTCGATGACCCCATCGTCCCCGTAGCCGTCCAGCACATACAGCCGGGCCTTTACCCCGCCGATCACCAGGTCCCGGGCGATCACATCGAAGTTTCGCCCCACGCCGATCTTCTCATCCAGCACCGCCTGGTTCTCCTGCAGGCTGGCTGTCAACTGCTCCATAAAAACGCCTCCACGCATACCCTCTTGGCAATTTTGCCTAGTATGCGCCCCGCCGCCGGGTTTTATGCCAAAGAAAACCGCCCTGCTCCCGGGGGAACAGGGCGGCCTTTGCCATCTTCTGTTACTGGGCCAGATCCCGGTAGAGGAAGGTGACGATCTGCCCCCGGGTGCAGGTGGCATCGGGGGAGAAGGTGGTCTCACTGGTACCGGTGGTGACGCCCTCGCTGACAGCCCAGGCCACGGCCTGGGCGTAGTCCGCGTCAGCGGCCACGTCGGTGAAGGCGGCGGCCTCGGCCTCCGGCTCCTCCGCCAGCTTCCAGAGGTAGGTCACAACGGCGCTGCGGGTGCAGGGGCTGTCGCCGTTAAAGGTCTCGCCGGACACCAGGCCCTGCTCATGGGCCCAGGCGGCGGCGTCAGCGAAGTAGACGTCCTCCGCCACGTCGCTGAAGGGGTTCTCACCGGCAGGGGCCGGCTCGCCCACGGCCCGCCACAGGAAGGTGAGGATCTGGGCGGTGGTGCAGGTGGAGGCGGGGGAGAAGGTGGTGTCGCTGGTGCCGGTGGTGACGCCGTTTTCAACGGCCCACTGGACGGGGGCGTAGTAGTAGTCGCTCTCCGCCACGTCGGTGAAGGAGGGGGCGGCGGGGGTCTCCGGCTCCTCGGGCTCCTCCGGCGCATCGCCGGGGGCCCGCTGGCCCACCCAGAGGTAGGCCTCGCACTTGCCTTCGATGCCCATGTAGTAGGCGCTCACCGCATAGATGCCCGGCTCGGAGAGGGTGGCCGTGGCGCCGCCGCGGATATAGCCCGCCATATAGTCGGCGTCATCCCCCTGGGCGGACTGGATCATCTCCTGGATGGTGGCGGTCTCGCCGCTGGGGTCGCCGGTATCCCTGTCCATGAGGTCCACTATGCCGTCAAAGTAGAGCGCGTTCCGCTCCTCGATGCTGTACAGGCGGTCTTCCGCGTCAAAGCTGGCCGCATGGACATAGGCGTCGGACAGGCCGTCGGCCGTAAGCGTTACAGTCACCGGGCCGCCGGCATAGTAGACGGGAACAGCGAAATCATCCTCGTAAGTCACCTGGCCGTAGTCCTCCAGGCCGTCGGCCGTGATGCTGATCTCGCTGACATCAGCGGCCACTTCCTCTACCTGGGGATTCCCCGTATAGCCGGAGAGGTAGACCGTCCGGTCCGCGGCAAAAGCGGTGACGGACAGGAGGCTCACCAGCATGGCGGCCACCAGAATGCGGGACATCCATTTTTTCATCGTTTTTCTCTCTTCCTTCCGTTTGATTTTGGTGCAAACACGCCGCCGAAGGCAGAGCCCCGCCGGGGAAAAAACCTTCGGCCCGCGGGACTATTGTAGCCAATTATCGAAAATTTTTCAAGAGATTTTGACAAAATTTCCCCTTGGCGCCCGGGCCGCCGCGCCCGCCGCCGGCAGAGGGGCGGCTCACCCCTCCGCCGTCTCCCGGAGGTAGGTCTCCTCCGCCTCCTGGATGGCCTGGCGCAGCCGCCGGGCCGCCTCCTCCATCCGCCGCGGGTCGGTGAAATCCCGCTCCATATAGGTCAGCGCCTCGTCCACCCGGCCCAGCAGGGTGGCGTAAAGCTTCTGATAATTTAACACGATATCATCCTCCTTTTGGTGCATTTTATCCTATTCTACAAGAATAGTCAATATATCCCCCTAGGATATGCTATTCTACCTGCAAAGGAGGGTGTCCTATGAAACCTCTGAAGGTAAAGGCAAGCATTACACTGGACGAAGATGTCTATGAGAAGGCCAAGCTGCTGGCCGAGGAGGACGACCGCTCCCTGTCCTCCTATATCAACCTCCTGCTGCGGGACCGCATCCGCGCCTGGGAGGCCGGGAAGAATCCGAAGGAACCATAAGAGCAAGCCGGCCCGGACAAACTGTCCGGGCCGGCTCTCGTTTTCCCCTGGTTAGGATTTCGGCACCTGCTTGATGGAGAGGCCGATGCGCTTTTTCTTCTCGTCCACCTCCAGCACCACCACCCGCACCACGTCCCCCACCCGGAGGACCTCCGAGGGGTGCTTGATGAATTTGCTGGAGATCTGGGAGATGTGGACCAGCCCGTCCTGGTGGACGCCGATGTCCACAAAGGCCCCGAAGTCGATGACGTTGCGCACCGTGCCGGTGAGGACCATGCCGGGCTTCAGGTCCTTGATCTCCAGCACGTCGGTGCGGAGGATGGGGGGCGGCAGCTCGTCCCGGGGGTCCCGGCCGGGTTTCTGGAGCTCCGCCGCCACGTCCCGCAGCGTGGGCACCCCCACGCCGCATTTCTCCGCCAGCGCCTCCGCCCCGGCCCGCTCCACGCGGCCCTTTAGGTCTCTGAGGTTCCCGGCGGACACGTCGGAGAGGGTGTACCCCGTCTCCTCCAGGAGCTTTTCCGCCGCGGCGTAGCTCTCCGGGTGGACGGCGGTGTTGTCCAGCACGTTTTTGCTCTCCGGCACCCGGAGGAACCCGGCGCACTGCTCAAAGGCCTTGGGCCCCACCTTGGGCACCTTCAAGATCTGTTTCCGGGCGGTGAAGGGGCCGTTTTCCTCCCGGTACTTCACAATATTTTTGGCCGTGGTGGCGTTGAGGCCCGCCACCCGGATGAGGAGGGAGGGGGAGGCGGTGTTCACGTCCACCCCCACGGCGTTGACGCAGTCCTCCACCACAGCGTCCAGGGCCTCTCCCAGCCGGGCCTGGGGCATGTCGTGCTGGTACTGGCCCACGCCGATGGCCTTGGGGTCGATCTTCACCAGCTCGGCCAGGGGGTCCTGGAGCCGCCGGGCGATGGACACGGCGGAGCGGAGGTTCACGTCGAACTGGGGGAACTCCCGGGCGGCCAGCTCGCTGGCGGAGTAGACGCTGGCCCCGGCCTCGCTGACGATCATGTAGCTGAGGCCGCCCCCCACCCTCTGAATCAGCTCCACGGCCATCTGCTCCGTCTCCCGGGAGGCGGTGCCGTTTCCGATGGCAATGTGGGTGACGCCGTGCTTTTTCACAAGGCCGGAGAGGGTTTCGATGGCCTCATGCTTCTGCCGCTGGCCGTAGGTGGGGTAGACCACGGCGGTGTCCAGCACCTTGCCGGTGCCGTCCACCACCGCCACCTTGCAGCCCATACGGTAGCCCGGGTCCAGGCCCATGGTGACGTGGCCCTTCACCGGCGGCTGCATCAAAAGGGGCTTGAGGTTCAAGGCGAACTGGGCGATGGCCCCCTCGTCGGCCCGCTCGGTGAGGGCGGAGCGGAGCTCCCGCTCCAGGGAGGGGTGGATGAGGCGGGCATAGGCGTCGTCCGCCGCGGCGCGGACCAGGTCCATGGCC